>NZ_WBMR01000176.1:0-12756 GCF_008923365.1 Actinomadura montaniterrae | reverse complement strand
CCCCCGGCCGGGCGGGGGGGTGGCGGGGGCCGCCCCGCGGCCCCCCCCACCGCCTCGTCCGTCGCAACGGGGGTTCCAGGGGGTCGCCCCCCTGGGCTAACCCAGCCGAACGTACTCGTAGTCGAAGGGCTTGCCGTTGATGCCGTTGCGGGGCGGGGCGATCCAGGAGGCGATCTTGCCGCGCTCGTGGACGGGGCGCATCAGGGAGCGGACGTGGGCCTTGTCGACCTCGGTGGGGAGCCAGGCGTCCTTGCGGGCCTCCCACTCCTCGGCGGTGAGGCGCTCGCCCCGCGGGGTGGCCTCGATGCCGGCGAAGGCGCCGACCTTGCGGTTGAACGCGACGCTCGGGAGGTAGAGGCGCTGCGGGAGGCCGGCGTCGGCGAGGATGCGGTTCCAGCGGTTGACGCCGCTCTGGCAGTCGGAGACGTACTCGCGGCGCAGGTCGGTGTTCAGGCCGACGAGGGCGGCGACCTCGGTCTGGCCGATCTCGCCGTCGACGAGGGCGTCCACCATGATGGAGTCGCCGGTGAGGAGGTGGTCGTCCTTGCGGCGGCCCTCCATCCAGCGGCCCTTGAGCCCGGCGGTGTAGTAGTTGGCGACGTTGCTGGACGTCTCGGAGCCGAACAGGTCGAGCGACACCGAGTAGTGGAAGTTCAGGTACTTCTGGACGACGTCCAGGGGGATCGCGCCGAGGGCGGCGACGTCGTCGGTGTCGTGCTCGATCATGAGCTGCGCGGTGCGCTCGACGACGCGGTCGATGCCGGTCGTGCCCACCATCATGTGGTGGGCCTCTTCCTTGAGCATGAACTCGCAGGTGCGCGACAGCGGGTCGAAGCCCGACTCCTTCAGCGTGCCGAGCTGGTACTTGCCGTCCCGGTCGGTGAAGTAGGTGAACATGAAGAAGGAGAGCCAGTCGGGGGTCTCCTCGTTGAAGGCGCCGAGGATGCGCGGCGACTCGTCGCTGCCGGAGTTGCGGTGCAGCAGCTCCTCGGCCTCTTCGCGGCCTTCGCGTCCGAAGAAGGCGTGCAGCAGGTAGACCATCGCCCACAGGTGACGGCCCTCTTCGACGTTCACCTGGAACAGGTTCCGCAGGTCGTACAGGCTGGGGGCGGTGGCGCCGAGGTTGCGCTGCTGCTCGACGGACGCGGGTTCGGTGTCGCCCTGGATGACGATGAGCCGCTGCAGTTCGGCGCGGTACTCGCCGGGGACCTTCTGCCAGGCGGGCTCGCCCTTGTGCGCGCCGAAGCCGATGCGGCGGTCGCCATCGCGCTCGGCGAGGAAGATGCCCCAGCGGTAGTCCTTCATGGCGACGTGCCCGAAGTGCGCCCAGCCCTCGCGGCCGACGTTGACGGCGGTGCGCAGGTAGACGTCCTGGGTGGGCAGGGTCGGGCCCATCGACTCCCACCAGGACAGGAAGTTCGGCTGCCACGACTCCAGGGCCCGCTGCAGGCGCCGGTCCTCGTGCAGGTCGACGTTGTTCGGGATCTTCTCGGAGTAGTCCGCGGAGACGGGCATGCTCAGACTCGCTTTCGGTCGAAGTCGGCGCGCCGTCCGGTGCCGTAGCGGCGCAGCGCGCCGTCCGGGCCGGACGCGTTCGGCCGGTTGAAGATCCAGTTCTGCCAGGCGGTGAGCCGGCCGAAGATCTTGGTCTCCAGGGTCTCGGGGCCGGGGAAGCGGTGGTTGGCCTCCAGGCCGGTGAGGGCGTCGGGGGAGAATCCGGCGCGCTCCTCGACGGCGATGCGGACCTCCTCGTCCCAGTCGATGTCGTCGGGCGCGAAGGTGACCAGGCCGAGGCGCTCGGCGTCGCCCGCGTCGAGGGGTTTCGCGGCGGCGTCGCGGACGGCGGCGAGGCCCTCGTCGTCGCCGAGGAAGCGGGTCTCCAGGCGGGTGAGGCCGTTGCCCATCGGGAGGGGGCCGAGGTTCATCGCGTCGACGGCGATCGTGGCGGGCTCGGCGTCCGGGTCGATGTCCTCGAAGACGCCTTCGAGGTGGTAGGAGCGGTCGGCGGCGAGCGCGAGTTCGAGCAGGGAGCCGGCGAAGCAGCTGCCGGGCTCGATCAGCGCGATCATGCTGCGGCTGGTGACGTCGAGGCGCTTCAGCGTCCGCTTGAGGTACAGGACGATCTCGTTGGCGAGCCAGTCGGAGGCGTTGTCGAGCAGCAGCCGGTCGTGGTCGAGGACCTTCCGCGGGTCGCCGGCGGTGCGCAGGATCCAGGTGCCGAGCGACGGCTCGTTGGTCCGCAGGTCGAGGACCAGGTCGTCCAGCTCGCGGGTCATGGCGAGCGACCAGAACCCGGCGCCCTGCGCGTGCACGGCGGCGATGTCCTCGGGGGCGTCGGCGGAGGGGCCGGCGACGGTGATCTCGACGGCGGCGGCCTCGCGGTCCAGCTCCGCGGTCACGTACCGGTAGGCGATCTCGCTGCCGGTGCGGGTCTTGTCCAGCGGCGTGAGCGCGACGCCCTGGGCGCCGGCCGGACGGGTCGAGCGGGCGGCCAGCTCGGCGGCGCGTTCCGCGACGGTCGCGTCCCACGCGGTGCGGGACACGGCCTCGTCGACCAGCCGCCACGCGACGGCCTTCTTGCCGCCGAGCCCTTCGGCCTTGGTGGCGAAGTAGTCGGCGCGGTCGCGGCGGACGTGCCGCTTGTCGGTGACGCGGGTCAGCCCGCCGGTGCCGGGCAGCACGCCGAGCAGCGGCAGCTCGGGCAGCGAGACGGTGGACGACCGGTCGTCCACGAGCATGATGTGGTCGCAGGCGAGCGCCAGCTCGTAGCCGCCGCCGGACGCGGTGCCGTTGCAGGCGGCGAGGTAGGTCTGGCCCGAGTTGGCGGTCGCGTCCTCGATGCCGTTGCGGGTCTCGTTGGTGAACTTGCAGAAGTTCACCTTCCACGCGTGCTCGGACGCGGCCAGCATCCGGATGTTGGCGCCCGCGCAGAAGATCTTCTCCTTGCCGCTGGTCACCACGACCGTCCGCACCTCGGGGTGCTCGAACCGCAGCCGCTGGACGGCGTCGTACAGCTCGATGTCCACGCCGAGGTCGTAGGAGTTGAGCTTGAGCTCGTAGCCGGGGACGAGGCCCCCCTGTTCGTCGACGTCCATCGTCAGCGTGGCGACCGGACCGCGGGCCTCGACCCTCCAGTGCCGGTAGCGGGCCGGATCCGTCCGGAACTCGACGTGCATGGGGTGCTCCTCCAGTCTGTCCGTGGTCCCATGCTCCACAGAACACGGTCATCACGTCAAGAGTTTGTAGCATATCGGCGCGCGCCGGGCCGCCGCGGGCCTCGGGGCGTGCGGGGTCAGTCTCGGCCGAGGAGTGCTGCGGCCAGCTCGCGGACGGCGAAGCGGCGCAGCTTCCCGCTCGCCGTGGTCGGCAGCACGTCCATGATCAGCACCTCGCGGGGCCGCTTGAACGCGGCGAGCCCCGCCCGGCAGAAGTCGATCAGCTCCTCCGGCTCGGCCTTCGCGCCGTCCGCGAGGACGACGCAGGCGATCGGCTTGTCGAGGCCGTCGCCGTCCGGCAGGCCGACGACGGCGACCATCGCGACCGCCGGGTGCTCCAGGAGCCGGGCCTCCACCTCGGCGGGCGACACCCAGATGCCGCCCGCCTTGAGCATGTCGCCGGTGCGGCCCAGGCAGGTGTAGTAGCCGTCCTCGTCCACCACGTAGGTGTCGCCGGTGCGCAGCCACTCGCCCTGGAAGACCCGCCGGGTCGTCTCCGTCCGGCACCAGTAGCCGGTCGCGATCGACTCGCCCTTCACCAGCAGCGAACCGGGCGTGCCGGGCGGGACGTCGGCGCCGGCGGAGTCGACGACCCGCAGCTCGTAGCCGGGGACGGCGACGCCGGTGGTGCCGGGACGCACCTCCCCCGGGCGGTTCGACAGGAAGATGTGCAGGCACTCGGTGGAGCCGATCCCGTCGATGATCTCCACGCCGTACCGCTCGGTGAAGCGGCGGCACAGCTCGGCGGGCAGCGGCTCGCCCGCCGACACCGCGAGCCGCACCGACGCGAACGCGTCGGCCGGGACGTCCGCGTTGAGCAGCGCGGCGTAGAAGGTCGGGACGGCGAAGAACAGCGTGGGCCGGTGCTCGCGCAGCCGCTCCGCGACGGACGCGGGCGTCGGCCGGTCCGGGTCGAGGATCGTCGTGGCGCCCACGGCGAGCGGGAAGAACAGCGAGTTGCCGATGCCGTAGGCGAAGAACAGCTTGGCGACCGAGTAGCAGCGGTCGTCCGGGGTGATGCCGAGGACCTGCCGGCCGTAGGTCTCCACGACGTGCCGGATGTTGGCGTGCCGGTGCATCGCGCCCTTGGGCTTGCCGGTCGTCCCGGACGTGTAGAGCCACAGCGCGCTGGAGTCGTCGGAGGTCGCGTAGGGCTCGCGGATCTCCCCGCCTTGCGCCGCGCCTTCCGCGACCAGGTCGGCGAAGGGGTCGAGCCGCACGCCTTCCGGCACGCGCGGCGCCGCGTCGCCCTCGACGGCGACGCGCCGGACGCCCGGGGCGAGCGCGAGGGCCTCCCCGGCGGGCCCGGCGAACCGGTCGCTGACGATCAGGACGCGGGCGCGCGCGTCGTTCAGCAGCGCGGCGAGCTCGGGGCCGGTCAGCATCGTGGACACCGGGACGGGGACGGCGCCGAGCCGCATCGCGCCGAGGACCGCGCCGGCCATGGCCGGGCCGTCCGCCATGAACAGCACGACCCGCTCCTCGGGCCGCAGCCCCCATGCCTCCAGCCCGGCGGCGACGTTCCCGGCGAGGGCGTCGAGGTCGGCGTAGGTCAGGTCGCCGCCGGGGCCGGTGAGCGCCGTCCGCCCGGCGGTCCCGGGGTCCCGCGCGGCCCGCAGCAGATAATCGGAGGCGTTGAACGTGTCCGGCCGCGCCTGGCCGGTCGCCGCGTCAGCGGTCATCGGGGGCTCCCCTTCGCCGTGAACCGTGGCAAATATGTTCTACACTCGCAAAACGCTAGTCAATAGTTATGTGGAATGATGAGAGGCCGGATGCAGTCGCCCGCGGAGGAAGAGCCGATGGACCGGACCGACGGCGACGGCGCGGCGGGGCCGCGCTTCCGGCGCCGCCGCGAACTCGGCGCGGCGAGCGCGCGCTCGCTGCTGCTGACGGTGCTCGGCGAGTTCGTCCTGCCGGAGGGCGAGCCGGTGTGGACGGCCGCGTTCCTGGAGGCGCTCGGGCTGCTCGGGGTGGAGGAGAAGGCGGTCCGGCAGGCGCTCGCCCGCAGCGCGACCGAGGGCTGGCTGTCCGGCGAGCGGCACGGCCGGCGCACCGCCTGGCACCTCACCCCGGCCGGGAAGCGGCTGCTCACCGACGGCACCGGGCGCATCTACGGCTTCGGCCGCCCCGGCGGCGAGTGGGACGGGCGGTGGCTGCTGGTCCTCGCGTCCGTCCCGGAGACGAACCGGAAGCTGCGGCACCTGCTGCGGACGCGGCTGTCCTGGAACGGCCTCGGCAACCTGTCCCCCGGCGTGTGGGTGAGTCCGCACCCCGAGCGCGAGCCGGAGGTGCGCGAGGTGCTGGCGGAGATCGGCGTCGCCGACACCTCGACGCTGTTCGTCGGGAGCCTCGGCGACCTCGGCGAGGCGCGGCGCGTGGCGCGGCAGGCGTGGAACCTCGACGAGATCGAGCTGGCCTACGAGGACTTCCTCGACGAGGTCCGCGCGCTGCGCCCCGCCGACGATCCCGGGACGTTCGCCGCGCACGCCCGGCTCGTCCAGGAATGGCGGCGGTTCCCGTTCCTCGACCCGGCGCTGCCCGCCGAGCTGCTGCCGGACGACTGGAGCGGCTCGCAGGCGTTCGCGCTGTTCCACGAGCGGCACGGCGCGTGGCGGCCGGTCGCCGACCGCCAGTGGAAGGCGATGACCTCCGACTGACCGGCACCCAGCCGACGGGACCCGGGCCGAACGGCCTCCGGCTAACCCGCCGCCGATGACCCGGCCGCCCGTCCGGTCGCGGGCTCCGGTGCGCCCTGCGGGGTGAGCCGGAGCAGGTTGACGGTGCCCTCGGCGGCGACCCGGCCCCTGTCGTCGGTGATGGTCGCCTGCCAGGTGACGTGGTCGCCGACCCGGTCGACGGGGCGGGCGCGGGCGGTCAGCCGGCCCTCCCGGACGGCGCGGATGAAGCGCGTGTGGTTGCTGACCCCGACGACCTGGTGCTCCAGCCCGACGGTGAGCGCCGCGCCCATGCTGCAGACCGTCTCGTTGATGGCGCAGTACACCCCGCCGTGAACGATCCCGTACGCCTGCATGAGCTTCGCGGTCACCTCGATCTCGGCGACGACCTCCCGATCGGACGCCTCGGTCACCACCAGGCCGAGCGTGCGGTCCAGCGGACCGGCGTAGCCGGACGGTTCCACCGCCATCGCAGCCTCCTCGACGATCTCCCGACGCTATCCAGCCGCCCGAAAGGTCGTCAATGCACCGGTACGTCCCGCCGGGGCCGCGCCGCGCAGGTGTAGGAGCCCGCCTCGCGGGAAGGGACGCACCGCCTTGTCCACGGGCTGGAGGTGACCGCATGAGCGGGCTGGTCGGACGGAACCTGCTGGCGGGGGCGGAGCCCGACGTCGCGAAGGACGCCGGCTACCCCGACGCCCCGCCCCGCATGGGGTTCTTCACCGACACGTCGGTCTGCATCGGCTGCAAGGCCTGCGAGGTCGCCTGCAAGGAGTGGAACTCCGTCCCCGAGGACGGCCTGGAGTTCACCGGGATGTCCTACGACAACACCCAGGGGCTCGGCGCGGACACCTGGCGGCACGTCGCGTTCATCGAGCAGGACAAGCCGGTCGGCAACGCCGACTCCGGCGTCCGGTGGCTGATGGCGTCGGACGTGTGCAAGCACTGCACGCACGCCGCCTGCCTCGACGTGTGCCCGACCGGGTCGCTGTTCCGCACCGAGTTCGGGACCGTCGTCGTGCAGGAGGACATCTGCAACGGCTGCGGGTACTGCGTGCCCGCCTGCCCGTACGGGGTCATCGACCAGCGCAAGGAGGACGGCCGCGTCTGGAAGTGCACGCTGTGCTACGACCGGATCGGCGACGGCCTCGAACCGGCCTGCGCCAAGGCCTGCCCCACCGACTCCATCCAGTTCGGACCCCTCGACGAGCTGCGCGAACGCGCCGCCGCGCGCGTCGACCAGCTGCACGGCATGGGCGTGGAGGACGCGCGGCTGTACGGGCACGACCCGGAGGACGGCGTCGGCGGCGACGGCGCGTTCTTCCTGCTGCTCGACGAACCGGAGGTGTACGGGCTGCCGCCGGACCCGGTCGTCACCACGCGGGACCTGCCGTCCATGTGGAGGCACGCGGGCGTCGCCGCCGCGGCGCTCGTCGCGGGCGCCGCCGCGCTGTTCACCGTCCACGGCCGGCTGGGAGGCAGGCGATGAGCACGTCCGACGTCACCAAGGACGGCGTCACGGGGCAGCGGGAGGGCCGGGACGCCCTCATCGGGCAGGGCACCGGCAGGGGCGGGCGCAGGAAGCGCCGTGGCGAGCAGGCCATGGTGCCCGAGGCCGAGTTCACGTCGTACTACGGCAAGCCCGTCCTGAACGCGCCGGTCTGGGCGGCCGCCGACGTCGCCGCCTACCTGTTCCTCGGCGGGCTAGCGGGCGCCGGGTCGGTGCTGGCGGCGGGCGCGGAGCTGACCGGGCGCCCGGCCGCCGCGCGGGCGCTGAAGATCTCTTCGCTGGTCGCCATCGCGGGCTCGGCGGCGGCGCTGATCCACGACCTCGGACGTCCCGCGCGGTTCGTCAACATGCTGCGGGTGATGAAGCCGACCTCGCCGATGAGCGTGGGCTCGTGGGTGCTGGCGGCCTACGGCCCGGCGGCCGGCGCCGCCGCCGTGCTGGACGTGACCGGGCTGTTCAAGCCGCTCGGCCGGGCCGCGACGGTGGGCGCGGCGGCGCTGGGTCCGGTGGTCGCCACCTACACCGCCGTCCTCATCGCGGACACGGCGGTGCCGGCCTGGCACGAGGGCTACCGGGAGATGCCGCTGGTGTTCGTCGGCTCTGGCACGGCCGCCGCGTCGGGGGTGGCGCTGCTCGCCGCGCCGGCCGCCGAGACGGCGCCGATGCGCAGCGCCGCGGTGCTCGGCGCGGGGCTCGACCTGGCCGCGGCGAGGCTGATGGAGCGCCGGCTCGGGATGCTCGCGGAGCCGTACCGGCAGGGCAAGGCCGGCAAGCTGATGCGGGCGGCGGAGATCCTCTCGGTCGCGGGCGCGGCCGGCGGCGCGCTGCTCGGCGGGCGCAGCCGGATCGCGGCGGCGCTCGGCGGCGCGGCGCTGCTGGCGGGCTCGGCGTGCACCCGGTTCGGGATCTTCCACGCCGGGATGCGGTCGGCGCAGGACCCGAAGTACACGGTGGTGCCGCAGCGCGAGCGCGCGAACGCCCGGGACACGGCGAAGACCGGAGGCGCGTGACGGTCCGCTTTCTGCAAGAAGCATGAAATCTTGCGCAAGCTCTTGACCTCACTGCAAGGAGAGAGCATTCTCACGGTGCTCGCGGACGGCCGTCCCCCACCCCCTTCAGGCACGCGCCATGTGCCCTGTGACAGGAGTTCGCCGACATGCACCGTCGAAGCCCCGCTCGCTCCCTCCTCACCGCCGCCACCCTCCTGATCTGCGGCGCCGCCCCGTTCGCCGTCCCATCCCCGGACGGGACGGCCCGCGCCGCCGCCCTCGCCCGCGCCGCCGCGACGGCGCTCAACGCCAGTGACGTCACCGCGAACCTGTGGGAATGGAACTGGAACTCCGTCGCGAAAGCGTGCACGGACCAGCTCGGCCCGGCCGGGTACGGCGCGGTCCAGGTCGCCCCGCCCGCCGAGTCGGTCAGCCTCGCCTCCACCGGCGACGGCGCCCACCCCTGGTGGGAGGTCTACCAGCCCGTCTCCTACAACCTGGCCGGCCGGCTCGGCACCCGCGCGCAGTTCGCCGCGATGGTCACCGCCTGCCACGGCGCGGGCGTCCGCGTCTACGCCGACGCGGTCGTCAACCACATGGCGGGCGCGAACAACACGCTCACCACCACCTACGGCGGCTCGACGTTCGACCCGTCCGGGTACGCGTACCCGGCCGTCCCGTACGGGTACGGCGACTTCCACCATCCCGGCGACGGGTACTGCAACGACGACGACGGCGTCATCGACGACTGGAACGACACCGCCGAGGTCCAGAACTGCGAGCTGGACCATCTCTCCGACCTGAAGACCCAGATCGACTACGTCCGCGGCAAGATCGCCGGATATCTCAACGACCTCATCGGGCTCGGCGTGGACGGGTTCCGGATCGACGCGGCCAAGCACATCCCGCAGGCCGACTTCGCGGCCATCAAGGGCGCGCTGAACACCACGACGGCCGAGGGGAAGGCCCCGTACATCGCGCAGGAGGTCATGCCGGGCTCGACGGCCGACGCGCTCAAGCCGTCCGCGTTCACCGCCAACGGCGACGTCATCGGCTTCTCCTACGCCGACGGGCTGAAGGCGCAGTTCTCCGCCGGCACGCTGTCGAACCTGTCGGGCATCCCGTCCTGGTCGCTGGACGCCGGCAGCGGCCAGACGTTCGCGATGGTGACCAACCACGACACCGAACGCAACGGCAGCACGCTCAGCTACAAGAACGGGACCGCGTACACGCTGGCGAACTACTTCCTGCTCGCCTACCCGTACGGCAAGCCGTCGGTCTTCGACGGGTTCACCTGGTCGGCGGCCGGGCAGTCGCCGCCCGCCGACGCGAACGGCTTCGTCACCGACGCGAGCTGCTCGGCCGGCTGGCAGTGCATCACGCAGTCGGCCGGCGTCAAGGGCATGGTCGGCTGGCACAACGCCACCGCGTCCGCCACCACCGTCTCCAACTTCACGGCCACCGCCGGGAACGTCATCGGGTTCGGCCGCGGTGGGAAGGGCTGGATCGGGCTGAACGCCTCGTCCGGCGTGTCCACCGCCACCTACACCACTGGCCTCCCGGACGGCGTGTACTGCGACGTCATCACCGGCGGCGCGAAGTCGGACGGCTGCAACGGCACGGCGGTCACCGTGTCGGGCGGCACCGCGTCCATCACGATCCCGGCCGGCGGCGCCGTCGCCATCGACGTGGACGACACCACCGGCACCTCGCCGCATACCGCGAACCACACCTGGCGCTGAGCGTCTGCGGCGTGCCGCCCCGGCGGGCGGCGCGCCGCGCGTCAGCGGTTGCCGTAGTCGGGGGCGCGCTTCTCCATATACGCGGTCATGGCCTCGGTCTGGTCGGCGGTCATCATCGTCAGGACCTGCTGGCGGTTCTCCAGCTCGACGGCCGCGTCGAACGACGGGATCTCCAGCGACAGCCACATCGCCTGCTTGGTCAGCGACAGCGACAGCGGCGGCATCGACAGCAGGTCGTCGAGCGCCTTGCCGACGCGGCCGGACAGCTCGTCGGGCGCGACGGCGTCGGCGAGCATGCCGATCCGCAGCGCCTCCTCGGCGTCGAAGCGGCGGGCGGTCATCATCAGCTCGTGCGCCCGCCCGGCGCCGACCAGCCGCGGCAGCATCCACGACGTGCCGATGTCGCAGGCCGAGAACCCGACCCGCATGAACGACACCGCGAACACCGCCGACGTCGAGGCGATCCGCAGGTCCGACGCCAGGACCAGCGCCAGCCCGCCGCCCGCCGCCGCGCCGTTCACCTCCGCGACCACCGGCTGCGGCATCCGCCGGATCCGCTGCACCAGCCCGGCGATGTGCCGCTGCGTGGCCAGCCCCCGCTGCACCGCGCCCGCGCTCTCCACGCCCGCTGGCTCGCCGTACCCGCCGAGGTCCAGGCCCGCGCAGAAGCCGCGGCCCGCGCCGGTCAGCACGACCACCCGGCACTCCGGGTCCGCGGCCGCCTCGGCCAGCGCCGCGTGCAGGCCCTCGATCATCCCGGCGGTCATCGCGTTCAGCCGCTCGGGCCGGTTCATCGCGACGCGGGTGACGCCCGGCCGCGGCCGGGTCACGACGATCTCGCTCAACGTTCCTCCTGCGGCGGCTGCGTTCCCTGCGGCGGCGGGCGGCGCCAGCGTAGCCGCGTCAGGAGGCGGGACGGTCGCGCGGGGTGCGGAACAGGCACTCCTGGGTGAGGCTCGCGACGAGCACGCCGTCGCGGCTGTGGATCGTTCCCGAGTACAGGCCGCGCCCGGACGCGACGGTCAGCGGGACGAGGTCCATCAGCACCCAGTCGTCCATGCGGACGGGCCGGTGGAACCAGACCGAGTGGTCGAGGCTCGACCCGGACCGGGCCGTCCCGTCGTGCAGCGCCGTCAGCCCGGAGGAGATGTCGGACAGGTACGTCAGCACGCAGGCGTGCAGCAGGTCGTCGTCCGGCAGCGGCTCCAGGCAGCGCGACCAGAGCCGCGTCGGGAAGTCCGACGCCGGGTACGGCTGCGGCGGGACGCGGCTGTCCATCGAGAACAGCCGCGGCATCTCCGAGCCGGGCAGCGTCTCGGGGCCCGGTGCGTCTGGGGCGGGGTGGACCTGGCGGTCCTCGTCCTCGGCGGGCTGCTGGAACGACACCGACATGTTGAAGATGACCTCGCCGCCCTGCAGGGCGACCACGCGCCGCGCGGAGAACGACCGGCCGTCCCGGTCCCGGTCGACGCGGAAGATCGTGGGCCGGGCGGCGTCGCCGCCGCGCAGGAAGTAGCCGTGCAGCGAGTGCGGCAGCCGCCCCTCCGGGACGGTGCCGCCCGCCGCGCGCAGCGCCTGCGCCGCGACCTGCCCGCCGTAGAGCGGGTACGGGTCGTCGAACACGAGGGTGCCGCGGTAGAGGTCCCGGTCGAGCTCCTCCAGATCCAGGAGCTCCAGGACGGAGTGCCGCTCTTCCAGGCGCGATTCGGGTTGCTCGGAGATGGTGGGTCGCACGGTCGAGACGTTATCCGACGCCGCCCGGCGCCCTTCCGGCCGCCCTCACGGCAGGACGGCGTCGACCAGCCCCCAGCCCAGCGCGGTGCGCGCGTCGAGCGGCTCCCCGCTCAGCGCGAGGTACAGGGTGCGCCAGCGGCCGATCCGGCGCGGCAGCGACACCGTCCCGCCCGCGCCGGGGATCAGGCCCATCGCCACCTCGGGGAGCCGGAACGTCGCGTCCGCCGCGGCGGCGACGCGGCCGGCGAACGCGGGCAGCTCGACGCCGGCGCCGACGCACGAGCCCTGCACGCGGACCTCGATGCGCGGCCCGAGCCGGTGGATCAGCCGGCCCGCGCCCGCGCGGGTCCGCACGAAATGCGCGGTCGCCAGGTCGGGCGCGGTGCCGAACTCGTCCAGGTCGCCGCCGGAGCAGAACACCGGGCCCGCGCCGTCCAGGACGACGCGGTCGATCCCCTCGTCGAGCAGCGCGAGGCGGAGGCCGTCGACGAGCGCGTCCCGCAGCTGGCGGCCGTAGGCGTTGCGGCGCTGCGGCCGGTTCAGCGTGATCGACAGCACGCCGCCGTCCCGGGCCAGCAGCACCGGGTCCTTGACGTCGGACGGCAGCAGCCGCGGCCCGCGCGAGGCCAGCCACCGCGCGAACTCCGCCCCGCCGAGCAGCGTCGAGTACGCGTAGGACTCCACGTCCAGCGCCGCCGGGACGTCCATGCCGCCGGTGGTGCGCAGCACGTCCCGCAGCACCAGCGCCGCCTGCGGGTTGCGCTCCGCCGCGTCCCGCAGCGCCGCCGCCCGCTCCACCGGATCGGCGACGGCGACGCTCTCCGGCCCGGCGTCGGCCGCCGCGGTGAGGGTGACGTCGAGGGCCCGGACGAGCGCCGGGTCGCCGGAGCC
>NZ_WBMR01000175.1 GCF_008923365.1 Actinomadura montaniterrae | reverse complement strand
CGCTGCTCGGCCTGCTCGCGGCGGCCCTGGCCAAGCCGCTGTCCAGGACTCTCCTCGGCGTCGTGCTCGGCCCGTACGAGGTGCCGTGGACGCTGGTCGCCGTGACGATGCTGCTCGGCGCGGGCAGCGGCGTCCTCGCCGCCCTCGTGCCGGCCGTCCAGGCCGCGCGGATGGACGTCGTCGCCGCCCTCGCCGGGCGCCGGGACGCGGGCCGGGCGCGCCGCGGCTGGCCCGTCGCGGGCGCGGTCCTCGTCCTGCTCGGCGTCGCGGTCTGCCTGTTCGGCACCACCCCGCTGCACGAGTTCGGGGCCGCGCTCGGCGCCGCCGCGATCGTCATCGGATGCGTCATGGCCACGCCGTGGCTGGTCGGCGCGGCGGGCCGGGTCGCCCGGTGGCTCCCGCTGCCGCTGCGCCTGGCCGTCCGGGACGGGGCCCGCAACCGGGGCCGCGCCGCCCCCGTCGTCGCCGCGATCATGGCGGCGGTCGCCGGGATCACCGTGTTCGCGATCGGCGTCGCGAGCGACGCCCGGCAGGAGCGCGCCGAGTACGAGCCCCGGCTGCCGATGGGGACGGCCCTGGTCAGGCCGCCCGCGGGCCGGGCGGACGCCGTCAGCGCCGCGATCGGGCGGGAACTGCCCGGGGTGCCCGTCGTCCCGCTGCGGACGCTGCCGGGGGAGGGGTCGGAGTGCGACCAGGCCGACACCGCGAAATGCCCGTCCGTCGGCTTCGCGGCGGGACCGTCCCGGAGCAGGACGATCGTGCTCGACAACGTCGTCGGCGGCGCCCGCGAGGCGCGCCTGCTGCTCGGCCGCGACGACCCCGCGGTGACGGCCGCGCTCGCCGCCGGGAAGGTCGTCGTCTTCGGTTCCGGGCCGCTGCCCGGCGGCACCACCACGCTGACGGTCTCCTACTGGAAGGACGACCAGCAGCACACGGTGCGCACGGTGCGCGGCGTGCCGGCGCTCGCCGTCCGCGAGGACCCGCACGTCCAGGCCCTGGTGCCGCCGTCCGCCGCCGCGCGGGCCGGCGTGCCCGTGCGGACCGAGGCGCTCGGCATCGACCGCGCCGACCACCGGGTCACCAAGGCGGAGCAGTCCCGGCTGACGGAGGTCCTCGCCGGCTTCACCGACAACGACGACGGTGTCTACGTCGAGCGCGGGCACGTCGGCTCCCCCTCGCCCATGCTGTTCGCGCTCGCGATCGCCGGGGCCGTGCTGGCCTTCGGCGGGACGATGATCGCGACGGGGCTGGCGGCCGCGGACGCCCGGCCCGACCTGGCGACCCTCGCGGCGATCGGCGCCCGCCCCCGCACCGGCCGGCTGCTCGCGATGGGCCAGGCCGGGTTCGTCGCGGTGCTCGGCTGCTGGCTCGGCATCGCGGCGGGGTTCGTCCCGGGCGTCGCGGTCGCCCGCCCGCTCACCGCGGTCGCGACGGTCCCGGCCGGCCCGGACGGCTCGCCCGCGGTGCCCGGGCACGGCCCGACGCTCGACGTGCCGTGGCCGCTCCTCCTGGCCGTCGGCGTGGCCGTCCCCCTGCTGGCGGTGGTGGCCGCGGCCCTGTTCACACGCCGCGGCCTCCCGCTGACCCACCGCCCCGCCGGCTGACACCGCCGCACGGCGACGGGGTGGCGGCGGGGGGCTGGTAGCGTCCGGCGCGTGGCGGAGGCGGAGGCGGTCGCGGTGGAAGGGCCGGCCGGAGGTGAGGGGCGCCCGGACGCGGGGACGCGGCGGGCCTGGGCGATCGCCGCGCTCGTCGCCGCGAGCGCCGTGCTCGACTCCGCCTACGCGCTGCTGCGGCTGCACGCGTTCCGGGCCAGCACCTACGACCTCGTGATCTTCGATCAGGCGGTCCGGTCCTACAGCCGGTTCGGCGCGCCGGTCGCGATCGTCAAGGGCGTCCACAACGGGTTCGGGCCGGGCTTCTCCGTCCTCGGCGACCACTTCTCGCCGATCCTCGCGGTGCTGGCGCCGCTGTACTGGATCCACGACGGCCCGGGGACGCTGCTCGTCGCGCAGGGCGTGCTGTTCGCCTTGGCGATCGTGCCGGTGTGGCGGTTCGCCGAGCGCCGGCTCGGCACGGGCGGCGCGTACTGCGCGGCGGGCGCGTACGCGCTGTCGTGGCCGGTCGCCGAGGCGCTCGCGTTCGACTTCCACGAGGTCGCGTTCGTCCCGCTGCTGTCCGCGCTGATGATCGAGCGGTACGACGCCGGGCGGCGCGGCCGGGCGGCGCTCGCCGCGTTCCTCCTGCTGCTGGTCAAGGAGGACATGGGGCTGCTGCTCGCGGGGTTCGGGCTGTTCCTGCTGACCCGCCGCGGCGAGCGCCGCGCGGGCCTGGTGTACGCCGCCGCGGGCGTCGCCGCGACCGCGGTGTGCTCCAAGATCGCCATCGCGGCGTTCGGCGGCGACAACGATTACTACTGGGCCTACACCTCGCTCGGCCGCGACCTCCCGCACGCCGCCGCGCACGTCCTGCTGCACCCGTGGGACGCGGTCGCGGCGATCGGCACCCCGCCGGGCAAGCTCACCATGATGGCTCTGCTCGTCCTGCCCCTGCTGCTGCTCCCGCTGGCGTCCCCGCTGACGCTGGTCGTCCTGCCGCCGCTGGCCGAGCGGATGCTCGCCGACCGTTTCGCCAACTGGTGGGCGCCCCACTACCACTACAACGCGTTCATCGTCGCGGCGCTCGTCCTGGCCGCGGTGGACGGGGCCGCGCGCCTGCGCCGGAACGCCTGGCTGCGCTCCCGCGTCGGGCGGCTCGGCCGGCTCGGCCGGCTCGGGCGTTGGCTGGGCGCGGCCTGGGTCCCGGCGGCCGGCCTGCTGGCGGCGGCGGTCGTCACCGTGCCGTTCTTCGCGTTCGGCGATCTCGGCGATCCCGCGCTGTACAGCCGCAACGAGCGCGCGTCGGCCGCCGCCGCGGCGGTCGCGAAGGTCCCGGACGGGGCGCTGGTGGAGGCCGCCAACGGCGTCGGGCCCGCGCTCAGCGGCCGGACCCGCGTCCTGCTGTGGGACTGGCAGCCGCGCGACGCGCCGTGGGTCGTCGCGGACGTGGAACGGCGGACGTTCCCGTTCGCGTCGGTGACCGAGCAGCAGCGGCGGGTCGCCCTGCTGGCGGTGTCCGGGTACCGGGAGGTGTTCGCCCGGGACGGCTACGTCGTGCTCCACCGGCCCGGCCCGGACCCCTGGTGAGGGCCCGCCCGGCCGGGTCCGAATGGCGGCGATCGTTTGGACGGATTGTCCAATGACCTTTGCGCGCCGGAGCGGTCAGAATGCCGGTGGAGATGGCTCCGAGGGTAAAAGAACCTATCCTTTTGGCCCACCTTGCCCGATACTTGAAGAAAGTCGCGACGGCCGCGGCCGGCGCGGGAGCACCTGCGCGAACACTCACGTGACCGCCGCCGGAGCGGCGTTGGGGCGAGTACATGAGTGGTGAGAGGCTGTCAAGGACCGGCCCGGGACGGCCGGCCGGGCGCCCGGCGCAATTCCTCACCGGCGCGGCAATGCCGCGGTCAGCGAAACGCCCGTCCCGCATTGGCGGTGATCGGGCCGGCAATGGCGCGGAGAGATGACGTGCAGGCGCGAGGGGACAACGGCGTCCGGCGCTGGGAGACCTGCGGGAGGGCGTGGATCGGCGTCCTGCGGCACGTGTGGTCGGCCGGGGTCGCCGGCATGGAGGACGCGGGGCCCATCATCGAAGGGCCCCCGCTGCTGTTCGAGATCGACTCGCTGAGCTGGGAGGACCCGATCCTCCGCGAGCACGGCGACCGGGCCCGGCTCGCGCGCCGCGCCCGCGAGCGCGCCCGGGACGCCGCCGCCGGGCGCCACCTGCCCCGGCCGCGCGACCTCGACGGCGCCGACCAGCTGCGCTGGGTCGTCGGCCTGCTGCGGGCGAGGCCGTGGACGACCAGCGCCTGGATCTCGCTGACGCTGCCGGGCGGGGACGCCGCCGCCGTGCCGTGCCTGACCGCGCTGTCGTTCCGCATCCGCGGCTACCGGCTGATCATGACCGGGATGTTCCGGTCCCAGGACGTCTTCCGCGGCTACCTGGCCTACATCCCGCTGCGCGAGGTCCAGCTCCACGTGGCCGAGGAGCTCGGGCTGCCCGCCGGGCCGCTGCGGATCTTCGTGGACGTCCCGCACGTCCGGGTCGGCGACGCCGAGCGGGTCGCCGCCGTGCTGGCCGCGATGCCCGAGCCGAACGCCGCGTGACCGGGGCCGGGAGGTGAGGACGGCCCCGCCCCGGCGGACACAACGGAGTTACCGGCCGGTCCTTCCCTGTCGCGGACCCCGCCGCCCGCCGGGGGATAGACTCGCCGCTGGGGGCGAGGGCACGACGAGGTGACTCGCGACTTCACCTGCACACCAGCCGAACATCCGACTTCCGAAGGACTGTTTCCTTGAGCAAGCCCGTCGTCCTCGTCGCAGAAGAGCTCTCCCCGGCCGGCATCGCCGTGCTGGAATCCGACTTCGAGGTCCGTCACGTCGACGGCAGCGACAAGGCCAAGCTGCTGCCCGCCGTCGCGGACGTCGACGCCCTGATCGTCCGCAGCGCCACCAAGGTCACCGCCGAGGTCTTCCAGCACGCCGGGAGGCTGCGCGTGGTCGCGCGCGCCGGCGTCGGCCTCGACAACGTCGACGTGGAGGCCGCCACCAAGGCCGGCGTCATGGTCGTCAACGCGCCGACCTCCAACATCGTCACCGCCGCCGAGCACGCGATCGCGCTGCTCCTCGCCACCGCCCGGAACGTTCCGCAGGGCCACTCCGCCCTCAAGCAGGGCGAGTGGAAGCGGTCCAAGTACACCGGCGTCGAGCTGCAGGGCAAGACCGTCGGCGTGCTCGGCCTCGGCCGCATCGGCGTCCTGGTCTCCCAGCGGCTCGCCGCCTTCGACATGAACGTGATCGCGTTCGACCCGTACGTGCAGGCCGCCCGCGCGGCGCAGCTCGGCGTGAAGCTCGTCACCCTCGACGAGCTGCTCCAGGAGAGCGACTTCATCACCGTCCACCTGCCGAAGACCCCCGAGACCCTCGGCCTCATCGGCGACCGCGAGCTGCACCAGGTCAAGCCGAGCGTGCGGATCGTCAACGCCGCCCGCGGCGGGATCGTCGACGAGGAGGCGCTCGACCTCGCGCTGAAGGACGGCCGGGTCGCCGGCGCCGGCATCGACGTGTTCAGCAGCGAGCCCTGCACCGACAGCCCGCTGTTCCACCACGACAACGTGGTCGTCACCCCGCACCTCGGCGCCAGCACCCACGAGGCGCAGGAGAAGGCGGGCACGCAGGTCGCCCGCTCGGTGAAGCTGGCGCTGTCCGGCGAGTTCGTGCCGGACGCGGTGAACGTCCAGGGCGGCGCGGTCGCCGAGGACGTCAAGCCGGGCCTGCCGCTCGCCGAGAAGCTCGGCCGGATCTTCACCGCCCTCGCCGGCGGCGTGCCCGTCCGGCTGGACGTGGTGGTGCGCGGCGAGATCGCCGAGCACGACGTCAAGGTGCTGGAGCTGGCCGCGCTCAAGGGCGTGTTCTCCGACGTCGTCGAGGAGTCGGTGACGTTCGTCAACGCGCCGCTGCTGGCCCGTGACCGGGGCGTCGAGGTCACCCTGACCACCAGCGAGGACAGCCCCGACTGGCGCAACGTGGTGCAGGTGCGCGGCACGATGGCCGACGGCGCGGTGGTGTCGGTGTCCGGCACGCTGACCGGCCCGAAGCACGCCGAGCGGATCATCGAGATCAACGGCTACAACATGGAGCTGGTGCCGACCGCGCACATGGCGTTCTTCTCCTACGTGGACCGCCCGGGCATCGTCGGCGCCGTCGGCAAGCTGCTCGGCGACGCCGAGGTCAACATCGCCGGCATGCAGGTCGGCCGGGACGCCAAGGGCGGCAAGGCGCTGATCGCGCTGACCGTCGACTCCGGCATCCCGCCGCAGCTCGTGGACGCGATCACCGCCGAGGTGGGCGCCGACATGGGCCGCCGCGTCGACCTCGACTGATCTCGGGACGACCGTGACGGGCGGGTGTCCGGCTTCGGCCGGGCGCCCGCCCGTCGCGTTCGTGCGCACCGTAACATCTCACATGTTGAGATTTTACGCCACGGGTCGGGACAGTCGCCGGAACGGCGGGTACCGTCGAAGGCAGTCATGCGGCGTTTCGCGGTAATCCTTCGCTGCCGCAGCGGGGCCTGACATCGGCGGGCCGGCACCGCTGCGGAGGTTTCGCCCGGCCATGAGCCCGATTCCGCGCCCGGACCCGTGCGAACCACGCGTCCCGGCGGCCCCGGCACCCAGCCTCAGCGATTCGGAGCGATCATGAACGACACCACCCGTACCACCGTGCCCGCGGACGACGCCGCCGAGGAGGCGGCCCGCGCCCTGCAGACGGCCCTGGACCGCCGCGACAACGGCGGCCACCCCTCCCGGTAGCGCGCCCCGCCCTCCCGGCCCCGCGGCGGCCCCGCGGCGGCCTCGCGGCCGTGCGCCGGGACGGGCATGGCAGGGGTGAACGCCATGCCGTCGCCGATGCCCGCCGGGGCCGGGGAGGTCAGGGAGGCGCTGAGCGCCGCCGGGCGCCTCGGGCCGTACTTCGCGATCTCTACCGATCCGGCCGAGGAGGCCGATCCGACGTGGCGGCCGCTGCCCGAGCGCGACCCGGACCGCCTCGCGGGCCTCACCGGCCTCTACGCCGAGCGGCTCGGCACCGGCGAGCGGCGCGTCGCGGCGTCCATCCTGTTCCAGGGCCTCGCGTCGCGCCTCTGGTCGCCCGTCGTCGCGGCGGCGGCGCTGGGCGTCGTTCCCGACCTGTCCGCCCTGCACTGGCGGTGGGCGCCGGGCGCCCCCATCGCGCTCTGGCTGGCCGACCCGCGCGGGCACCGCGCCGGCGGCGCCGCCGAGGCCGCCGATCTCGTTCACGGCCAGGTCGTCACGGGCCAGCTGGAGCCGCTGCGCGCGGCGATGCTGACCTTCACGAGCCTCGCGGACGGCCTGCTGTGGGGGAACGCGGCATCGGCGCTGGCCGGCGGCCTGAACGTCGGCCCGCAGGACGCCGCCCGCACCGCGATCGTCCGCGAACTCCTGTCCCGCCCGCCCCTGGCGGGGACCGGGACGCTCGGCCCGCACGGCTTCGCCCGGCGCAACTGCTGCCTGTACTACCGCGTCCCGCCCGGCGGCGAGATGTGCGGCGACTGCGGCCTGCGCCGCCCGCCGCGCCGCGCCGAGCCGTCGCCACAGAGGCGCCCGTGACGACGGCCCGCGGCCCTCAGACCAGGGCGGCGGCGCGCCGCCGAGCGACCGAACGCTCGGTCAGGTACCCGAACAGCAGCCCGATCGTGGCCCACAGGACGAGCTGGACGCCCAGAGAGGCGATCCGGAAGTTCCACAGGACCGTCGCCGGGAAATGCTCCGGGATCGCGTCGGGCTCCGGCGTGAGCCGGTACACGACGGCCAGCAGGACGGCGTAGCCGACCGCGGTGACCGTGATCGCGTTCCAGGCGCCGAGCCGGGGGACGAGTCGGCGGCCCACGATCACCGCCGCGGTCGTCGCCAGGACGCCCAGCGCCATCATGCAGAAGTACAGCGCCGTCCGGCTCCCGATGGTCGCCGGGTTGCCGACCGCCGGGGGCGTCGCGGGGTACTTCAGGAACGGCACCAGCTCGATCGCGACGAACCCGGCCAGGGCGACCAGGGCGGCGGTGGCGCGCGCGCCGAGCCGTCCGAGCCGTCCCGCCGCAAAGGCGAACGCGATCGAGAACAGGCCGCCGAGCGCCACCCCGTACACGGCCATCGCGGTGATCAGGCCGGCCGTCTTCTGCACGCCCCGGCTGACGACCTCCGGTTCGTGCCCGGCGTGCTCGGCGTGCGCCCTGGCCTCCTCGAACGCGATCGCGTGCCCGACCTGCGGCTCCCCGTACAGCCAGGCGACGACCAGGGCCAGGGCGGCCGCGGCCAGGCCCGCGAGCATCCCGCGGACCAGCAGTGCTCTCATCATCGGCTCATGCCCCCCGGCCTAATGACAGGGGAAGCCGAGGAGGTGGCGGCCGTCGTGGGTGAACTCGTGCACCCAGGTGCCGCCGAAGATCGACGTGGCGCCCTGCTCGGCGCCGACGAAGTAGATCAGGATCGCGGCCAGCACGACGGCGAGCACCGCCCACGGCACGATGTCGCGGATCGGCAGGCGCAGCGGCGCCGCGGACGGCTCGGCCTGCGGGGACGTGGCGGACGGTACGGCGGACTCGGCCATGTCGGGTTCTCCTCACGGGGTGCACTCGCCCCGGTTGCGGGAGGACGACGGGTCAGTGTCCTGACTCCCAGATCGCCGTCTCCCGCCGACCTTCCCGCCGGTGGCCCGGCCGTGGTCGTGCGGTGGGGGAGACTCCCTGGTCACAGTGGCGGGACCGTCCTGGATTCGCACCAGGTTCCTGCGCACCGTCGCCTCGATGTGAACTTGTCGAGGAGAGCGTCCCTTCTCCCACCCGGCCCGTCAACCCCGCGAAAAGTGACAAAGGTGACGCCGGGTCACCGGCGGCGAGACCCGCGTACCGGGATATGAGACGAAAGCCCAAGCAGTGAGACGTTTGCAGTACAGTACGCGCATGGCTTCCCGCAGCATTCGTCTGGCCGTCATCCCCGGTGACGGGATCGGCCCCGAGGTGGTCGCCGAGGGCCTGAAGGTCCTCGAGGCCGTCGCCCCGTCCAGCGACCTCGCGTTCGAGCAGACCTCCTACGACCTGGGCGCCGCCCGCTGGCACCGGACCGGGGAGACGCTGCCCGACTCGGTGCTGGAGGAGCTGCGCGGCCAGGACGTCATCCTGCTCGGCGCCGTCGGCGACCCCAGCGTCCCGAGCGGGACGCTGGAGCGCGGGCTGCTGCTGCGGACCCGGTTCGAGCTCGACCACTACGTGAACCTCCGCCCGGTGAAGCTGTTCCCGGGCGTGAAGACCCCCCTCGCCGACGTCACGCCGGACGACATCGACATGGTCGTCGTCCGCGAGGGCACCGAGGGCCCCTACACGGGCGTCGGCGGCGTCCTGCGCAAGGGCACCCCGCACGAGGTCGCCACCCAGGAGAGCGTCAACACCGCCTTCGGCGTCGAGCGGGTCGTCCGGTACGCGTTCGAGGTCGCCGCGTCGCGGCCGCGCAAGAAGCTGACGCTCGTCCACAAGGACAACGTCCTGACCTTCGCCGGTGATCTCTACCAGCGCGTCATGAAGCAGGTCGGCGCGGAGTACCCGCAGGTCAGCACCAACTACTGCCATGTCGACGCGGCCACCATGTTCTTCGTCGGCCAGCCGCAGCGGTTCGACGTCGTGGTCACCGACAACCTGTTCGGCGACATCATCACCGACATCGGCGCCGCGATCGCCGGCGGCATCGGGCTCGCCGCGTCCGGGAACGTCAACCCCGACCGGACGGCGCCGTCGATGTTCGAGCCGGTGCACGGCAGCGCCCCCGACATCGCAGGGCAGGGCAAGGCCGACCCGACCGCCACGATCCTGTCGGTCGCGATGCTGCTCGACCACATCGGCGCCGGCGACGCGGCCCGCCGGGTCGAGCAGGCCGTCTCCGACGACCTGGCCGAGCGCGGCGCGCTCGGGACGCGGTCGACCGCGCAGATCGGCGACGCGATCGCCAAGCGAGTATCGGGCTGAGGGCGCGCCTCTCCGGCTACGAGCAGGGACACTCCGGGCGCGCCTCGCGGCGCGCCCGGTTTTCCGTATGCGCCGCGTACGAGGAGTGGGGTCGAGGAACGAAGTACGACAATGGGGATTAAGGACGCCGCAGCGGCAATGGAGCCGCACCGGCGATCGGGAGAGGACGAACGGCGATGAGCGACACCCTGGACTTCGAGATCACGCTGACCGAGCGGCCCGCGACGGCCGCCGAGCGCGAGCGCGTCCTGGCCGATCCGGGCTTCGGCCGGTACTTCACCGACCACATGATCACGATCCGGTACTCGGCGGACCGCGGCTGGCACGACGCCAAGCTCGAACCCTACGGGCCGATCCCGATGGACCCGGCCAGCCAGGTGTTCCACTACGCCCAGGAGCTGTTCGAGGGCCTCAAGGCCTACAAGCAGCCGGACGGCTCGATCGTCACCTTCCGGCCGTACATGAACGCGGCCCGGATGAACCGCTCCGCCAAGCGGATGGCCATGCCGGAGATCCCCGAGCAGCTGTTCGTCGACGCCGTCGAGCTGCTCGTCCGCACCGACAAGGAGTGGGTCCCCGACACCGAGGGCCACAGCCTCTACCTGCGGCCGTTCATGTTCGCCACGACCCGCGCGCTCGGCGTGAACAGCCCGGCGAACGAGTTCCTGTTCATGGTCATCGCCTCCCCGTCCGGGCTGTACTACCCGCGCGGGATCAAGCCCGTCTCGGTGTGGCTGTCGCAGGACTACACCCGCGCGGCGCCCGGCGGCACCGGCGAGGCCAAGTTCGGCGGCAACTACGCGGCGTCGTTCGCCGGCCAGGCCGAGGCCGTCGAGCAGGGCTGCGACCAGGTCGTCTGGCTCGACGCGGTGGAGCACCGCTGGGTCGAGGAGGTCGGCTCGATGAACCTGATGTTCGTCTACGGGTCCGGCTCGCAGGCCCGGCTGCTCACCCCCGCGCTCACCGGCACGCTGCTCGCCGGCGTCACCCGCGACTCGATGCTCAAGCTGGCCCCCGACCTCGGCATCCCCGCCGAGGAGGGCAAGATCAGCATCGACGAGTGGCAGGCCGGCTGCGCGTCCGGCGAGATCACCGAGGTGTTCGGCTGCGGCACCGCCGCGATCATCAGCCCGGTCGGCCGGGTCCGGGGCCACGACCGGGAGTGGACGATCGGGGACGGCGAGCCCGGCGAGATCTCGATGCGGCTGCGGCAGGAGCTCGTCGGCATCCAGTACGGCACCCGCCCCGACCCCTACGGCTGGGTCCACCGGATCGTCTGAGCGGTGGAAGCGCCCGATGGCGCGCCCGTCCCCGGGTGCGCGCCATCGGGCGCCGTCATGTGCGGCCGGGTCAGCGGCCGAAGCGCACCGTGGTGGTGATCGCGGAGCCGGCGGTCTTCGGGCTCACGCCCGGCGCGTCCGGGTTGATCGCGTAGTGGAAGGCGAACCCGACGAAGGCCCGTCCGGGCTTGCCGCCGACCTGCACCGGGAACGTGCACGTGCCCGAGAGGGCGTAGACCTTGCGGACCCGGTGCGGCTTGACCGTGGAGTGCCACACGTAGCCCACGGGGATCACGTGCCGGTCGTGGTAGTGGCCGTTCAGCCCGCTGGCGGTGCAGACCGCCCGGCCCCGCGCGATCGCCCGGAGCTTGCTGCTGGTGATCTGGAACGACCACGGCATCGGGTACTGCCGCGAGTACCGCCCGGTGAGCTTCACCTGCGCGTGGAACGCGCCGATCCGGTCCCGGTGCGCGAAGCCCTGATGCCGTTTGGTGAACACGAAGTAATGGGCTGCGGCCGCGGGGGCGCGGTGCCCCGGACGGCCCGCCGCGGACGCGGCCGAGGCGGCGCCGAGCGCCATTGCCAGAGCCGTTCCGGAGATCACGGCCGTCCGGCCGAATGTGTGCATGCGCATGACAGGCATTCCCTTCGGAAATGGTCGCCGTCCGCCGGGACCGGCGGGCGGCCGTGCCGGGTCCGCCGGCCCGGGCCTCAGTCCCGCTCGGCCCGCCGCACGTCCAGCGCGCGGTAGGCGTAGCCGTCCTGCTCGGCTTCCTCCCAGGTGAACAGCACGCTCTCACCGGGATCCAGGGAGGCGAAGCCGCCGGGCACGGTGCGGACGGCGGAGAAGTGCGCCCAGACCTCGCCCGGGACGTCCGGCGAGACGAGGACTCCCCAGCCGCTCTCGTCGTCCCAGGACGCGACCGTTCCGCGAACCGGATCACCGCTCATCGCATTCCCCTCCTCCGGCGGACAGCGCGATCCTCTGGCATTTGCCGAGCCTTGCGCAAGCGCGTTTACGCGATGAAAACCTTACTTAACCTTGGGAGATCATTTCTCCCATTTCCAAAAAGCGTTTTCGGGGGAAATGGCGGTGGACTTCACGACGTGCGCGGCATGCGGGGGCGGTGGGCGCTTCCCGGGCCGGTTGTCTCAGCATCCGAGACGGGTGTCCATGCATGGCGGAGGGTGTGGCAGACTGGACCGCATCATGCGCCTCAGCCTCGTCATTATCGGCTGGCGCGCCGGCAACTAACGGGACACCGCCGGCGCGCAGACCTCTCACGTCCGTGAGGGGTCTTTTTTGTGCCCTGGCGCTGATCGCCCATCCCTGGGGGGACCCACACCATGCACGGCGACGACTTCCACGTCTACGACACCACGCTCCGCGACGGCTCGCAGCAGGAGGGGCTGAACCTCTCCGTGGCCGACAAGCTCGTCGTCGCGCGCCACCTCGACGACCTCGGCGTCGGCTTCATCGAGGGCGGCTGGCCGGGCGCCAATCCCAAGGACACCGAGTTCTTCAGGCGGGCCCGAACAGAGCTCGACCTGAGGCACGCGCGGCTCACCGCGTTCGGCGCGACCCGCCGGGCCGGGGTGAAGGCGGCCGACGACCCCCAGGTCGCCGCCCTGCGCGAATCCGGCGCGTCCGTCGTGACCCTGGTCGCCAAGAGTCACGACAGGCACGTCGAGCTGGCCCTCCGCACCACCCTGGAGGAGAACCTCGCGATGATCCGCGACACGGTCTCCCACCTGCGTGCGGAGGGCCAACGAGTCTTCCTGGACGCCGAGCACTTCTTCGACGGCTACAAGGCCAACCGCGCCTACGCGCTGGAGGCCGTCCGGACCGCCGCCGAGGCGGGTGCCGACGTCGTCGCGCTCTGCGACACCAACGGCGGCATGCTGCCCGACGAGCTGGCCGACGTCGTCGACGAGGTCGTCGGGCTCGGCGTCCGCGTCGGGATCCACTGCCACGACGACTCCGGCTGCGCGGTCGCGAACTCGCTCGCCGCCGTGAAGGCCGGCGCCACCCACGTGCAGGGCTGCGCGAACGGCTACGGCGAGCGCAGCGGCAACGCCAACCTGTTCACCGTCATCGGGAACCTGCAGCTCAAGCGGGGCATGGACCTGGTGTCGGACGCCCAGCTGGCCGAGATGACCCGGATCGCGCACGCGGTCTCCGAGGTCACCAACGTCGCGCCGAGCTCCCAGCAGCCCTACGTGGGCCTGTCGGCGTTCGCGCACAAGGCGGGGCTGCACGCCTCCGCCGTCAAGGTCGACCCGGACCTCTACCAGCACATCGACCCGGCCGCCGTCGGCAACGACATGCGGATGCTGGTCTCCAGCATGGCGGGCCGCGCGTCCGTCGAGCTGAAGGGCCGCGAGCTGGGCTACGACCTGTCCGGCGAGAAGGCCAAGGCCGTCGTGGACAAGGTCAAGGAGCTGGAGTCCACCGGCTACACCTTCGAGGCCGCGGACGCCTCGTTCGAGCTGCTGCTGCGCGAGGAGCTGACCGGCGTCCGGCAGCGGCACTTCGAGGTCGAGTCGTGGCGGTCCATCGTGGAGCGCCGCCCGGACGGCTCCATGGTCAGCGAGGCGACCGTCAAGCTGCACGCCAAGGGCGAGCGGATCATCGCGACCGGCGAGGGCAACGGACCCGTCAACGCCCTGGACAACGCGCTGCGCATCGCGCTCGGCCGGCTGTACCCGGAGCTCGCGCGGCTGGAGCTCGTCGACTACAAGGTCCGCATCCTGGAGGGCGCGCACGGCACCGACGCCCGCACCCGCGTGCTGATCGAGTCCGCCGACGGCGAGCGCGAGTGGGGCACGGTCGGCGTCGAGGACAACGTCATCGCGGCGTCCTGGCAGGCCCTCGAAGAGGCCGTCACCTACTGCCTCCTGCACGCCGGGTACGAAGCGGGCTAACCCGCCGCGTGTCGGGCATGATCGGGGGATGAGCACCGAGATCACCGACAATGCCGGGGAAGGCCGCTACGAGATCCGGGTGGACGGCGGGCTCGCCGGGTTCGCCGAGTACGAGCGGCGCGACGGCGCGGTCGTGTTCACCCACACCGAGGTCGATCCCGCCTTCGAGGGCAAGGGCGTCGGCAGCGCCCTCGCCCGCGGGGCGCTGGACGACGTCCGCGCCAAGGGCGACCCGGTCGTGCCGCTCTGCCCGTTCATCAAGAAGTGGATCGAGAAGCACCCCGACTACCAGGACCTGGTGAAGGGGTGAGCGCGGTGGCGGGCGCGGGGATCCGCGCCCGCCGCGGGGCCGCCGGTCAGCCCCGCTTGGGGCCGGCGCTCTCGACGACCTCGAACCCCCACAGCTCCGCGCCGGACGCGGCGGGCCCGCCGTGCCCGTGCCCATGGCCGTGGCCGGCGGGGCGGTCCGCGGCGGCCTGCGCGTGCCCGTGCTGGAACGCCTGGCTCTGCGTCCAGCGCTGGAAGTCCTCCTCGCTGCGCCACCGGGTGTAGACCAGGTACCGGTCCTGGCCCTCCACCGGGCGCAGCAGCTCGAAGGCCTCGAAGCCCTCCGCGGACTCCACCAGCCCCGCCCGACCGGCGAAGCGCTTCTCGATCTCCTCGCGCATCTCCGGGTTCACGGTGAGGACATTGATCTTCACGACGGACACGCCCGACCCCCTTCACGTCTGGTCGTGCCCACCGTCTCACATCGCCTCGAGCCGGGACGCGCCCCCCTCCAGGGTCAGCCAGGCCGGCAGCGACGTCTCCTTCACCCGGACGCGGACCCGCGCGTAGCGGGCCGGGTCGACGAAGCCCGGGGCGGGCGCGATCACGTTGTCGAACACGAACTCGGACACGACGAACGCCAGGTCGGCGCCGGTCTCGGCGACGCGCCGCTTCACCGCCGGCGCGTCCACCAGCCGCCGGGTGGTGATGATCGGCAGGCCGGACACGCCCCGCGCGTCGCGCTGGACCGGCCCGACGTGCATCGCGGCCCGCAGCTGGATCCGGACGGGCTCGGCGGCGCGCCGGTTGTACCGGCGCAGCGCGGCCGCCAGGTGCGCGAGCATCGGGTCGACGACCTGCCCGGTCGGCGTGCCGGACGGGACGACGACGAGGGCGCCGTCGCCGCGGTCCTCGGTGTGGAGGGCGGCGAAGTCGAGGCCGGACGCGGCGAACGCCTCCTCCAGCATCCCGTACATGGCCGCGACGACGTGCCGCCGGTCCGCGTCGGTGCGCCGCCGGGAGCTGAACCCCTGGATGTCGGTGGTCAGGATCGTGCAGCTGCCGTTCGGTCCGTCCGGCAGCGCCGTCCCCGGCCCGCCGGCGCCCGCGGGGAGGGCCGCCTCGTCGCGCCGCTCGGTCTGCCGCCGGTACACCTGGTTCACCAGGATCGCCTGGACGCGCGGGTGGTCCGCCAGGTAGGCGGCGAACGCGCGCGCCGGGACGCGCAGCGCGTTCAGGTCGCCCTCGGCGGTCACGGTGGCGGACCGGTCCCGCGCCACCATCGCGGCCCGCTCGCCGACGAGCTCGCCGCCGCCCCGGAACGCGACGGTCCGCTGCACGCCGCCCTCCTCGACCCACACGCGCGCCAGGCCGTCGAGGATGACGATGACCTCCTGGGCGAGCACGCCTTCCCGGCACAGCACGTCGCCCCGGCGGTAGACGTGGCCGTGGGCGCGGTCGAGGAGCGCCTGCCGCTCGCTCTGCGTGAGCATCGTCCAGAACGCGGTGCCGCCCTCCCGCGCGTCCGTGACCGCCTCGACCGCCTCGACCGCGCGGGCGGCCGGGAGCGGCGGAGGAGCGGGGCCCTCCTGCGCGGACGGCGGGACGGGCGGCAGCGGCCCCGGGCCCGGGGGCATCGCGGCCCTCAGGTACTGGACGAGCGCGTGGACCGCGGGCGCGGCGGTGAGCGACACGAGGGCCAGCCCGCCGGCGATCACGGCGCCGGGCGTCCCGGCCACCAGCTCGCCCCCGAAGGCGGCGGCGAGCGTCACCGACGCCGCCCCCAGCCCGCTCTGCGTTCCCGGCGCCCTGTTCCGCTGCTCCCAGCGCCGCGGCCGTCCGATCCGTCCCCTGTGCTCTGTGCTGCCCACGGTGCTCTCCTCTCCGCCCGTCCGGCGGAGGCGCGCTGCGCCTGCTCCGGCCGGGCGTCACGTCCGAGCCCCACTTGCCCCCAGATAGACGGTACCGCGTGATACATATAAAAGCCATACAAAGGATGACGAACGAACGGTAATGAGCCAGTTGCCAGATGGCGATGGTCATGCGAAGCTGAGGACTGCGAGGTTTTCCCGGATTGCGCCCGGGGAAGCATGCATCTGCACCCTGTACCTCGGGGCAGGGAAGGGCGCCGGAGGGCCGCACACGATGCGGCCGGCCGTCTCCCGGCCCCGCACGCCGTCCGCACGCGGGCCGGCCGGAAATGGAGATGACCGCGCATGCCGAACTCCCGAGCAGCCTCCGGCACCTCCGGCGACGGCACGGCCCCCCGCGCCGAGACCGTCCCGCAGGGCGAGCGCGTCACGCTCAACCTGACCGGCAAGGCGGTCCAGGCGCTCCAGCGCCTCCAGAACATGACCGGCTACAACAAGACCGACTGCATCAACCGCGCCCTCATCATCGCCGCCGACGTCGAACGCATGTCCCGCGAACCCGGCGCGGTCTACTGGCGCGAGACCCCCGACAGCGACCTCATGCTCGTCCGCTTCGTCTGACCCGCCCCGTGGCCGTCGATCAGGAGGCGGGGTTCCGGGCGCCGTCCGGTACGTCGCCGGCGAAGAAGCGGATCCTGTTGGCGCCCGGTTTGTAGACGGTGACGGTGAGCCGGAACGGCTCGCCGTTCTGGTCGAAGGCCGTCCGGCTGTGCTCGATGACGGCGAGGCTGTCCCTCGGCAGGCCGAAGAACTCCATCTCCTCGGCGGTGGGCGGGCGCGCGTCGAACCCGTCCTCGTAACCGACCTGGACGTGACCGTGCTTGCGCAGGTAGGCCACGGAACCCTCCGCTATCTCGTTCTCCGCGAGCAGGGCCTGCGCTGTGAGCGCCAGTTCCAGGGCGAAGTAGGAGTGCTGCAGCGAGTTCGGCTTGCCGTCGATGAATCGCTGCTGCGTCCGGCGGACGATCTGGGGCCGCGGCTCCCCGCGGAGGCGGAGGGCGCTCTTCTGGGCGTCCGTAGCCTGCGCGATGCTCACCCGCGGGAGCGAGGAGGTGGCCCTGAGGCCCTGCCGTTCCGCTTCGTCCACGAACGCCCGGCCCTCGCCGCCCCCGGGGCGCCCCGGGAGGTCCTCGTCGAGATCCACGTCGTTCAGCGTGATCACGAAGGGGGTGCTCTCCTTCGACACGAAGCTGCCCCGGTGGGGGAGCGTCTCCACGCGGCCGCTCCTGCGCAGCTCCTTCATCGCCTGCTTGGCGGTGTTCGGCGAGACGTTCCACTCGCCGGCCAGCTCGTGCTCGGTCGGCAGCTGATCGCCCGGCAGCAGTTCGCCGGACTCGATCCGCTTCTGGAGCGCTCGCGCGATCTCGATGTACCTGGGAGTGGCGGGGGACATGTCCGCTCCTCGGGGCTGCGGGCGCGTCAGGTCACCGGGACGGCCCGGTGCGCTTCGGCGACGTCCAGACTTCGATGATGCGGTGCACCGGCGGGCCCGGGGCGTCGATCGGCCGTTCGAAGAGGGCCCCGGACGGTGTCGCGTCCTCGGTCGCGCGGGTCGCGACGTAGGCGAAGCCCTGCCGGAGGTAGTAGGCGTGCAGCTCGGTGTTGTCCGTCCAGACGTCGATCCTGAGCACGGAGGCGCCCTGCTGCAGGTCCCTGCCCTTGGCCGCCGCCCAGCCGATCAGCTCCGCGCCGAGGCCGGTCCCGGCGTAGTCGCGGTCGATCACCAGCTGGTGCAGGTAGACCGCCTCGACGGCGCGCTCCTCCTCCGTCCACAGCTCCGGATGGCCGAACGGCTGGAGCGTGACGGTGGCGATCGGCCGGAAGCCGTCGAACATCAGCCAGGTCAGGCCGTTCACCACGCGTTCGTAGACCCGCTTGTAGCGGCTCTCGGGGTCGGGCCAGGGCCGGTTCCACTGCGTCGTGGACTTCTCGGTCCGCAGCCAGGCGGCCCTTCCGTCGATGAGGCGGAGGACGACCGGGACCTCGTCCGGGCGGGCCTGGCGGATGTGGTAGTCGGGTTGGGGGACCTGGCTGCGCCGGCAGGTCCTGCTGTCTGTGTCCACGGGCTCCTGACTCCGAGAGAAAGAACCGAGCCCCCGCCGCCGGGCCCGACGCCGGGAGCCGTGGCTTCCGCGGGGACCGGAACGGGGGCGGTTGACGATGTGCGAACGCCGCGGCCGGGCAGCGGGGGACTACCCGCCGCGGGATCCGCCGCCCGGCGCCTTCCCCTTGGCGGTCTCCGCGGGCGTCTGACCCGGTGCCCGCATGACCTGCTCGGGGACCTTCCCGTCGTTGTAGTGCAGCCGGGTGCGGTCGGCCGGCCAGACCGTCACGGTGAGGCGGAACGCGTCGCCCTCGGCGGAGTAGGCGGTGCGGTTGGTCTCGAAGACGACGTCCGCCGCCGAGTCGCCCAGGCTGAAGAAGCGCTTCTCGTTGCCGTCCGGCACCCGTGCCCGGATCTCGTCGTGGAAGCCGACCTCCTCGTAGCCGAGGGTCTCGCCGAGGTAGCCGACCGCGCCCTGCGGGATGTCGGTCGGCTCGAGCAGCCGCGGCGCGCCGCCGGTGGCGAACCGCAGCGGGTAGAACGACGTCTGCAGCGCCCACGGCCGCTCGTCGACGAAGATCTCCTGGTGCCGGGAGACGAAGGTCTCGCCGGGCTCGGCCTGCAGGTACCAGGCGATCAGCTGCGTGCCCTGCTGGATCTCCACCTTCACCGGCGAGACCGTCACCCTCTGGCCGGCCGGGATGAACGCGTCGCGGTTGTACCACTCGCCCTCGCCGCTGCCGGGCGCGAGGCCCAGCGGGACGGCGGACAGGGTGACGTGGACGGTGCTCGGCCGGTAGACGACGAAGGTGCCCTTGCCCTGCTCGGAGACGACGCGTCCCTGGTTCGCCAGCCAGGCCAGCGCGTCGCGGATGGTGTTGCGCGACGCGTCGTAGTGCTGTTCGAGGTCCTTCTCCGCCGGGAGCCGGCGCCGCGCGGCGGTGCCGGACGCTTCGGCGAGGTCCCCGCTCTCGATCCGCCGGAGCAGATCGTCGGCGATTTCCCGCCAGCGCAGCGGTGTCGCGCGAGGCATGGTGGCGATCCCCTTCCCGAACCGGACGTCAAGAACTGAACAAGTACTTCCCGCTCAACATGTTTGCAACCTCCTAAGAGGGTAACACTCATACTGAGCGACTTGTTGGTACAAGTGAACTAGTAGTTAAAGCTCGACAACAGTAGCAGTGCGATGGGTGGCACGTAAGAGATATGCAGAACTAGCGGACGGGTCGGCCGCGCCGGACCTGTCAGAAGGAGCCGACATGATGGTGTCAGTGTCCGTCTACCTGTGGATCCTCGGTCCGCTGACGGTGTTCGGGGCCCTCGGGCTCTCGATCGTCCTGGCCGGCCGGAGGTTCAACTCCACGGTCTTCCGCGTGCCGGGGCCGCGGACGTCGAACCGCCAGGGAGTGTTCGTGAACGTGGTCGGCCCGGCGTCGCGGGCCGGCCGGCAGGGGAGTCCGACCCGTACGTGATCTCCGTCGCCGCGTGGGCGGGACGCCGACCCGAGGAGAGGTCGAGGTGGAAGAGAGCCGGACACAGGCGCCGCCGGCCGGTGCGGAGCGGCGAGCGTGGTGGAGGCCGTGGCGCGGCCAGCAGCCGACCGCGGGGGCCTACCCGCGGCTGGTGCTCACGCCGGTGCCGCCGGACGGCGCCGCCGCCCGACCCGGCGCCGCCCGCATCCGGGGCGCCGCG
>NZ_WBMR01000174.1 GCF_008923365.1 Actinomadura montaniterrae | reverse complement strand
GGCCTGCGCCGTGCGCGCCGAGCCGCCGGACGAGCAGCCCGCCAGCAGCGCGGGCGCCGCCGCGCCGAGGCCCGCCAGCCCGGCCGCCCTGCCGAAGTCCCTCCTGCTCACCGCCGTCATGCCGTCCCCCCAGAAGATCAGATGCCTGGAATGCGCGGCTTCGCACCCTAGTGCATGATCATCTTCCGGTGGGAGCGGTCAGCGGCGGCCGATCATCCGGCCTCGGAGAGCCGCAGGTCGAACTCGACCTCGACCTCGTCGGCGAGCCGGAGCGCGCCGAAGAACGCCGAGAACGGCTTGACCCCCCAGCGGGTCTGCTGAACGGTCAGCCCGCCGCGCAGCCGGTCCCCGTCGATCTCCGCCCGGACCCGGACCGGCTTCGTCCGGCCCATGATGGTCAGGTCGCCCTCGATCTCCCCCGCCTCGGCGTCGATCGCGGTCGACACGAAAGTGATCTCCGGGTGGTGGCGGGCCTCCAGCACCTTGCGGAGGTTGTCCGCGATGTCCAGCCGATCCTTGTCCGACAGCGGCTTCACCCCGCCGGTGCCCTCCCGCACCTCCAGGCCGTCCACCACGACGACCACCTTGCCCGACGACTCCTCCAGCGGCTCGCGGACCGCCGCCTCCGCCGTCCAGCTGCTCGCCTCGATGGTCAGGTCGTGGCCGGCGCGCCGGCCGAGACCGCTGCGGCTCGTGCGGAGCAGCAGCCGCCCGTCACCGGGGCCCAGCTCGTACGTTCCCTCTCGAACGGTCATGCCCTCACATTGCCACGCGCCCTTGCGCGCTCCCGCGCGCGCCCCGCCGGGGTCTACACGCAGGTGACCTCGGGCTGCGCGCGGTACTCGGTGTGGAACTTCTCCTGCCGCACCTGGCGGCCGGCGGACAGCAGCGTCCGCCACACGTCGATCTTGAAGCCCTTCCGGCCCGCCATCGGGACGCACCGGCGCCCGTGCCCCGACCCCGCCTCGAACGGCGAGAACCCGTACCGCTTCGACGTCCGCGACCGGACCTCGTACCGGCGGTGCCCCCACAGGCTCACCGTCAGCGAGTCCCCCGTATAGCCGACCTGGATGCGCACCGGCGCGTCCGTGTCGTTCTTCCATGTGAAGTCGAGGTTCGGATAGGCCACCGCCGCCTCGCGACCCTCCGGATACTCCGGCATCCACATGGTGTGCGCGCGCGCCTTCCGGATGTCCAGGCCCGCGCGGAACACCGCGTTGAACAGCGTCGTGGACACCTGGCAGATGCCGCCGCCCACGTCCTTTACCAGCCGCGACCCCATGATCGCGGGCGCCGGGACGTAGCCGAGCCGCCGCGTCCGCGGCCCCACCGCCCTGTTGAAGGAGAACGTCGCGCCCGGCCGCACGACCCGCCCGTCCAGCATCCGCGCGGCCAGCTCGATGTTGCGGACGCGCGGCTGCCCCGGCTGGAACCGGGTCGTGTAGGACGCCATCGGCCGCGCGGACGCGGCGCCGGCGTCCGGCCGCGCGGAATCGCGGAGGACCGGCCCGGCGGCCACCGACGCGCCCGACTTGCGCGGAGCCCACAGGTACGCGCCGAGCAGCAGCCCCGTGGCGGCCAGCGCGCCGACCGCGAACGGCCACCAGCGCCGCACGCACTCCCCGAGGCCCGGCTCGTCCGCCCACGCCCGTCCGTACCGCCCCAGCCGGGTCCGTCCCACCGATCCACCCCCCGAGGATCCCGGGCGTCCTCGCCCGTCAGGATCCTGGCACCGCACCCTCCTCCCCGCCTCGGCCCGACACCCCCGCCTTTGCCGGAACAACACGAACACAAGCCCCGAGGCCGACGCTGTGCGGCGGGACGGCGGCCGGACGGCCGGCGCGGGCGCGTCCGGGCATGCCGAACGCCCGGCCGGTGGCGCGGAACCGGCCGGGCGACGGCGTCTCTGGCGCTCGGTGGGGGATCAGCGGGCGCGGGCGCCCTCGCGCAGGCGCTGCGGGTCGATCTCGCGGGCCGGGCGCCTTCGCAGGTACTCGGCCTCCAGCTGCGCCATCCGCTGGGTGTGCTCGCCGTAGGCCTGGTCGGCGGCGTGCCGGAGCGCGTCCATCCGGGTCTCGTACAGGTGCCCCAGCTCACGGAGCAGGTCGTCGTCGGTGAGCTCGGCGGGGCTGACTCCCATCGCCATGTGCGGTACCTCCTCCAGCGGTTCGCGGGCGTCGGTCTCCTACCCGGTCGAGGGAGGGCGAATCGCGGGTCTTGCGCGCCCGCGATGACCTACCTAGCGTTTGCTTTATGACTGAGACGAGCGGTCCCCTGGTCGGCCACGTCCACTCCGACGACATCCCCTGGGTCACGATCGGCCCGGTCGGCCTCCAGGTCCTGAGGGTCTCCCCCGACACCTGGGTGGTGCGCAACCGCTTCGAGGCGGGGTTCCAGCTGCCCACCCACAAGCACACCGGCGGCGTCCACGCCTACACGTTCTCCGGGCGCTGGCGCTACAAGGAGTACGGCATCGACTACCACGCCGGGACGTTCATCTACGAGCCGCCCGGCTCCGTCCACACCCTCACCATCGAGGAGGACAGCGACATCCTGTTCATCCTCGAAGGCGCCTTCATCGAGTACGACGCCGACGGCGACATCACGGGAGTCACCGACGGCGAGTCCACGCTCAACGCCTACTACGCGATGTGCGACGACGCCGGGATAGCGAGACCGCAGGGCATCCTCCAGTGATCCCGGACGGCTTTCCGGACGGGTTCTTCGCGCAGGGCCATCCGTACGGGCTGTACGAGGCCGTGCGGGCGGAGGGCGGCCTCGTCCGGCATCCGGCGCTGCCGCTGTGGGTGGCGGGGTCGCACGCGGCGGTGCACGCGGTGGCGAGCGACCCGGCGGCGTATCGGTCGGGCGACGGCATCCTGATCGACGAGATCGGCGTCCCGTTCGACACGCCGCCGACGATCATGCACACGGACCCGCCCGAGCACGGCCGGTACCGGGGGCTGGTCGCGCCCGCGTTCCGGCCGTCGGCGATGCGGCGGCTGGAGGGCGCGGTCCGCGAGCGGATCCGGGCGCTGCTGGAGCCGGTCGAGGCGGGCCGCCCGTTCGACGTGGTCGCCGAGCTCGCCGTCCCGCTGCCGCTGCAGGTGATCTGCCTGCTGCTCGGCATCCCGGAGGACGACTGGCCGCGGTTCTTCCGCTGGTCGGAGTCGATCATCCCGGGCGCGGCGCCGGAGCTGTCGGACGAGGAGCGCGCCGCGCTGCGGATGGAGGCGGGCGTCTACCTGGTCGAGGTCTCGAACGAGCGGCGGGCCGCGCCGCGCGACGACGTGATCTCGCAGCTCGCGCAGGCCGAGGTGGACGGCGACCGGCTCACCGACATCGAGATGGTGATGTTCCTGATCCAGCTGCTCGTCGCCGGGAACGAGACGACCCGGCACGCGATCTCCGGCGGGCTGCTGGCGTTCGCGGAGAACCCGGAGCAGTGGGAGGCGATGAAGCGGCCGGAGGCGATGCCGACGGCGATCGAGGAGATCCTGCGCTGGACGTCCCCAGTCGTCTACTTCCTCCGCGCCGCGACACGCCCGGCCGTCCTGGCGGGGAAGAAGCTGGAGGCCGGCGAGCACATCATGCTGCTGTACGGGTCGGCGAACCGTGATCCGGAAGCGTTCGGGCCTGATGCCGACCGTTTCGATGTCATGAGACGCCCCGAAGCACCGGGACTGGCGTTCGGGTACGGCCCGCACTTCTGCCTCGGCGCCGCGCTCGCCCGGATGGAGATGCGGCTCGTCCTCGAAGAGCTCCGGTCCCGGTACGGGACGATCACGCTCACCGGCGAGCCGGTCTACAACGGCTCGCCGGTGGTCGTCGGGCTCCGCGGGCTAAGCCTCGCGTTCGGCTGAGAACCGGCTCCCGCGGCCGGCCGCGACCTCGCGACCGGCCGCCGGGCGCGGTTACAGCCGGCTGAACCTTCGCCGAACTCCCCGCGCCGGCCCGGCGTCGGGCAGAAGACCGTCAGGCGTCGGGCAGATGACCCGTCAGGCGTCCGGGCGGAAGACCGTCAGGCGTCCGGGCGGAGGGCCGGTCAGCACTCCGGGCGGAAGACCGCGAGGGCCCTGGAGTGCTTGCCGAACCGGATCGCCGGCGGCGCCGGGGCCACTTCGCCGTCCCGCGCCAGCCGCAGCTCGCCGCCCTCCGCGAGCACCTCCAGGCCGCCGGCGCGCCACGCCCGGAAGCCGGGCGCCATGTGCAGGTGCCCGGCGAGGACCGCGGCGACCGCGCGGACGCGCGGCATCCGCCGCCCGGCCGACACCATGCGGACGTCCAGGCGCCCGTCGTCCAGGCGCTCCCGCCACGTCGGCGCGGCGCCGTGCGAGCCGAACACGCCGTTGCCGACGAACGCCAGCCACACATGCCGCCGGTGCCCGTCCACGACGGCCTCGACGGGCTCGGCGTGCCGCAGCGTCCGGACGGCGGCGACCGCCAGCGCAGGCCACTTCCCGAGCCGCTTCTCCAGCCGCTCGCGCCGGTCGACCAGCTCGGTGTAGGCGCCGAAGCTCGCCGTGTTCAGGAACAGCCGCTCGCCGCCGTCGCCGGAACCGGGCGCGGCGGGCGCGGCGTAGGCGACGTCCACGCGGCCGAGCCGCCCGGCCCGGTACGCGGCGATCGCCTGCGCGGGCGACTCGACGCCGAGCGCCCGGGCGAAGTGGTCGAACGTCCCGCCGGGCACGACCAGCAGCGGGACGTCGTGGTCGAGCGCGGCCCGCGCGGCCGCGTTGACGGTGCCGTCGCCGCCGACGACCGCGAGCACGTCCGCCCGCGCGGCCGCCTCCGCGAACGCCTTCTCCACGTCCTGGCCGGGCTCCAGCACGACGATCTCCGCCGCCGGGAGCTCGCGCTCCAGCAGCCCGGCCGCCACCTCGGCGCTGCCCGGCAGGATCCCGCGGGTCGCCTCGCCCGAGCCGCCCGAGCCGGGGTTGACGACCGCGACGACACCGCGCCCGTCAGCGGTGACCTGGACGTCCTCGCCCTCGGCCCGGGTCACGCGGGCCACCGGAGGGCGCGCCGGCCACACCAGCCGCGTGCCGAGCCCGGCGAGCGCGCCGATGCCGAGGCCGGCGAGCACGTCGCCCGGGTAGTGCGCGCCGGTGTAGACGCGGGCGAACGCGACGGCGGCGGCGGTCGCCGCGACCGGCGCCGCCACCGCTGCGGGCGCCTCCAGCGCCACCCCGGCCGCGAACGCCGCCGCGGACGCCGAATGCCCCGACGGGAAGGCGTGCGAGGTCGGCAGCTTCCACCGGATCCGGATCGGCGGCACCAGGTCCACGACCGGACGCGCCCGGCGGAACGCCTGCTTGCCCAGGATGTTGACCACCGGGCTCGCGACCGCGATCGCGATCGAGCCGCGCAGCGCGCCGCGCCGCAGCCGGGGCCGCCGGGTGAGCCCGAGCGCCGCCGCCGTGGTGAACCAGAGCACGCCGTGGTCGGCGGACCTCGACAGCCGGGGCAGGACGTACTCCAGGCCGGGCAGCCGGGCCGCGGCGACCCGGTCGAACGCCCACCGGTCGGCGCGCCCGAGCCGGCTCAGCACCGCCCGGTACGGGCCGCGAGACCAGGCGGGGGAGGCGGTGCGGGCGGACGAGGGGGCCCCGGGACGGCGGAGCACGGGCAGTGACCGAGAATGGTTGGACCGCATGCCCCGGGTATCCCCAGGGGCGACGACAAGATTCCGTAATGATCTCAGTTCGGGGGTCACATGCGGGTGAACGTCACTGACACATCATCGACTGCAATAGGCTTCCCGGCATGAGTCACCCGCAACGGCTCGGTTCATCGGGTGGCGAGTCGGTCGGCACGATCGCGGAGTCTCCTCACGTGAACGAGACGCTGGCCGCCTACGCCGCACGGTACGGATTGAGGCAGAGCGCGGCGCGCCCCCCGCTGCGCAAGTACATCCAGAGTGTGTGGGCCAGGCGAAACTTCATCTGGGCGTTCGCCTCGGCCAAGAACATCTCGATGTACACCGACTCGCGACTGGGTCAGGTCTGGCAGCTGCTGACCCCGATCCTGAACGTCTCGGTCTACTACCTGATCTTCGGCGTCCTCCTCAACACCAAGCGCGGCGTCCCCGACTTCATTCCCTTCCTTGTGACGGGCGTGTTCATGTTCGGGTTTACACAGCGCTCGATCACGTCGGGATCCAAGTCCGTCGGCGACAACCTGTCGCTGATCAGGGCCCTGCACTTCCCGCGCGCGACGCTGCCGCTCGCCATCGCGACGGTGGAGTTCCAGCAGCTGCTGCTGTCGCTGATCGTGCTGCTCGGCATCGTGTTCGCGTTCGGGGAGCCGATCAGCGTCCAGATGCTGATGTTCGTCCCGGTGCTGCTGCTGCAGCTGATGTTCAACGTCGGGATCAGCATGGTGATGGCCCGGCTCGGGGCGTTCAACCGGGACGTCAGCCAGCTGCTGCCGTTCATCATGCGGACCTGGCTCTACCTGTCCGGCGTGATCTTCAGCCTGCCGGACCTGCTGCACCGCAGCCACGCGCTGAAGACGCATCCGTGGATCGGCGAGATCCTCAAGGCCAACCCGGCCTACGTGTACGTGGAGCTGAGCCGGCACCAGCTGCTCGGCGAGTACCGCCACTTCGTGCAGCACAAGCTGACCGAGTCCACCACCCAGCTGTGGATCTACGCGGGTGCCTGGTCGGCGGTCGCGCTGGTCGGCGGGTTCCTGTTCTTCTTCAGTGCCGAGGAGCGTTACGGCCGTGGCTGACACCAAGGTGCGCGGCGGGACGATCATCGACGTCGACCCCGCGCGCGAGCCGATCGTCGTCGTCGACGACCTGCACATCATCTACCGCGTGTACGGCGCGGGCGGGAAGGGCAACGCGGCCAGCGCGTTCTCCCGGGTGCTGCGCCGCAAGAACCGTCCTTCGATGAAGGAGGTCCACGCGATCAAGGGGCTGTCGTTCGTCGCGTACCGCGGCGAGGCGGTCGGGATCATCGGCACGAACGGCTCCGGCAAGTCGACGCTGCTGAAGGCGATCGCGGGGCTGCTGCCGCCGCACAGCGGCGCGGTGTACACCGACGGGCAGCCGTCGCTGCTCGGCGTGAACGCGGCGCTGATGAAGGACCTGACGGGCGAGCGCAACATCGTGCTCGGCTGCCTGGCGATGGGGATGACCCCGGCGCAGACGAAGGCGCAGTACCAGAAGATCGTGGACTTCGCGGGGCTCAAGGAGGGGTTCATCCAGTACCCGATGCGGACGTACTCGTCCGGCATGGGGGCGCGGCTCCGGTTCGCGATCGCCGCGGCGAAGACCCACGACGTGCTGCTGATCGACGAGGCGCTCGCCACCGGCGACGCCAAGTTCAAGCGCAAGAGCAAGGCCCGGATCGAGGAGCTGCGCAAGGAGGCCGGCGCGGTCTTCCTCGTCGCGCACCAGCTGGACACGGTCAAGGAGATGTGCGACCGGGTCATCTGGATCGACGAGGGCCGGATGCGGATGGACGGCGACCCGGAAGAGGTCATCGCGGCCTACACCGAGGCCGCCGGAAAGTGATCCGCGTCACAGCGGACGAGCACGGCCGGGCGCGGCAGGCCGGGACGCCGCAGTAGGTACACGACGACCCGTCCGACACGTTCGTCGCGGAGGACCTCGCGAGGGCAGGTTCACCATGGGCGCGGTCAAGACCTGACCCGCCTGATAGAGATGTGAGTGACAACTGATCCCTTGACGAGGAGGTCGCCATGGCCGGCCGGCCACCGCTTCCGCACGAGCACCTTCCCGAGGTCCCGTCGTTCACCGTGACCAGCGACGACGTCGCGGAGGGCGAGCAGCTCGACGACAAGCACGTGTTCGACGACTGGGGGTTCAGCGGCGGCAACCGGTCCCCGCACCTGCGCTGGTCGGGGTTCCCGGAGAACACCAAGAGCTTCGCCGTGACCTGCTACGACCCCGACGCCCCGACCGGGAGCGGGTTCTGGCACTGGACGCTGTTCGACATCCCGGCGGACGTCACCGAGCTGCCGACGGGCGCGGGCACCGCCGACACCAAGATCGGGATCCACGCCCGCAACGACTACGGGAACAAGGAGTTCGGCGGCGCCGCGCCGCCGCCCGGCGACCCGCACCGGTACGTGTTCACGGTGCACGCGCTGGACGTGGAGTCGCTCGGGATCGACTCCGACGTCTCCCCGGCCGTCGCGGGCTTCAACATCACCGCCCACACCCTCGCCCGCGCGACGATCGTCCCCGAGTACGGCGTCTGACGCCCCGCTGAGGCCGTCCCGCTGAGGCCGTCCCGGTCGCCGGGGCGGCCTCAGGAGGCGCCGACCAGCACGTCCCCCACGGCCGTCCGCCGGTACAGGACGGAGCGGCCGCTGCGCTCGCGGGTGACGAGGCCCGACGCGCGCAGCACCGCGAGGTGGTCGCCGACGCCGCCGAGGCTGACCCGGAGCCGGGCGCTGAGCCAGGTCGTCGTGGCGGGCTCGGCCAGCGCGCGCAGCAGGTCGGCGCGGGTGCGGCCGAGCAGCCGGGCGAGCGCGTCGTCCACGCGCGGCTCCCGGCCCTCCCACAGGGCCGCCACTCCCCTGGCCCGGTACATCAGCGTGTGCGGCCAGTTCCGCTCCAGCGCGACGCCGACCTCGCTGAACGCGTTCGGGACGAGCATCAGCCCGGTGCCGTCCAGGCGGGACGTCTCCTCGCCCGGCATGTCGACCTCGATGACGCCGGCGCGCCAGCGCACCCGCCTCGACAGGCCGTCGAGGGCCTCCGCCCAGCCGTAGGCGGCGAGGCGTCCCGCGCGGTGCACGATGTCCTGCTCGAGGATCGACCGCACGACCGGCCAGTCCGGTTCGATGAGGGCGGTCCACGCCGCCTCCAGGCCGCCGGCGAGCCGCCGCACGACGTCGTCGCCTTCCAGGACGGCGCGGACGTCCGGTTCCGGTGCGGGGAGATCGGCGACGTTGCGGGCGATCTCCGCCCGCGCCTGCTCGAGCGGTGTGGCGCGGACGACGTCCAGCTGCTCGGCGACCGTCAGGTTCGGGCGGGCGGGCGGCGGCGAGATGAAATCGGCGACGTAGCCGTGCCGGCGCTTCAGGAAGGCCAGTGCCCGGACCGCCGGGTCGCCGGCGATCGCCCGGTAGTTCGGCCGGACGCGGTCCAGCCACGGCCGCACCGGGCCGGCGGGGCTCCGGCCGGACGCGAGGGCGATCGCGTGGAGCGTCTCGTACAGCGGGGCGATGCCGAACCGGCTCGCCGCCAGGTCGCCGGGGCCGACCTCGATCCGATACATGTTTCGCTCCTCCCCGAAACATTATCCGGCCGGGACGCGGTGGCCGAGGCTGTCGCCGTGACCGCACCGAGCATCGCGTCCGCGCGCTACCGCGACCTCTTCGGCGTCCCCGAGTTCCGGACGCTGTTCGGCCTGCAGACGCTCCAGGTGACCGGCGACTCGATCCGGATGATCGCGCTGGCGGTGCGGACCTTCCAGACGACGGGGTCCGCGCTCGCCTCGGCGGCGGTGTTCTGCGCCGGGATGCTCCCCCACGCGGCGGGCGGTGCGTTCCTGCTGTCGCTGGCCGACCGGGTTCCGGCCCGCCGCCTGCTCACCGGCCACCACCTGCTCCGGTTCGCGGTCACGGCCGTCGTGGCGTGCGGCGGCGTCCCGCTCCCCGTGACGATCGCGCTGATCACGCTGCTCGGGCTGTTCGCCCCCGTCGGCGGCGCGAGCGTGCAGGGCAGGCTGCCCGCCCTGCTCCCGGGCGACGGGTTCGTGCTGGGGCGGTCGCTGTTCACGATGACGTCGGCCGGGGCGCAGATCGCCGGGCAGGCGGCCGGCGGGCTGCTGCTGGCGGCGTTCACCCCGGCCGGCACCCTCTGGCTGGCCGCCGGGAGCGCCGCCGCGGCCGCCGCGCTCGCCCGGTTCGGCCTGCCGGACGTCCCGCCCCCGAACCGGGGGACGTCCGGCGTCGCCCGCGAGACCTGGCGGGTGAACCGGCTCCTGCTGTCCGGGCGCACCACCCGCGGCCTGCTGCTGGCCTTCTGGCTGCCGCTGTCGCTGTCGGTCGGCGCGGACGGGCTGATGGTCCCCTACGCGAGCGGGCTGGGGCACGCCGGGGCGGCGAGCCTGCCGCTGTCCTCGGGCGCGGCCGGCATGCTCGCGGGCAACCTGCTGATCGGCCGGTGGGTCCGGCCGGCACTGCGCGACCGGCTCATGCTCCCGCTGGCCCTGCTCACCGGCGCGCCGCTGCTGCTGTTCGCGTTCCACCCGGCGCTTCCGGTCGCCTGCGCCCTGCTGTTCGCGGCGGACCTCGGCCTCGGCTACGACCTGCCGCTCCAGCGCCGGCTCGTGGACGCGGCGCCGGAGACGGTGCGGGGGCAGGCGATCGGGCTGGCGAGCACGGGGATCATGACCGGCCAGGCCGCCGCGATCGGCGGCGCGGGCGCGCTCGGCGACTTCCTCCCGGCGCCGCAGGTGATCGCCCTCTGCGGCGCCGCGTCCCTGCTGTCATGCCTGGCGCTGGCGCGCCACCTACGGTGAGGTCTTCCGGCGGCGCAGGCTCCCGGGCCAGATCAGCCAGGCCTGGATCACCCCGGCACCCGTCGTCGCGACGTAGAACAGGACGTTGGTGACGGCCTGCGGCATCTCGCCGGGGAGTTCGAAGAGGGCCAGGGCCACCAGCGACAGCGGTGCGGTGACCAGGATGAGCCAGACGCCGATGAACCCGGGGTCGTCCGCGAACAGGTCGGCGGCGAGGACGACCCCGGTCGCGACGGTGACGGCGGCGGCGTAGCCGACGGCGATGGCGAGCCGCACCCGGTAGGCCGTCCCCCGGGCGGGCCGGGGGGAACGGGGGGCGCGGGCGGAGAATGAGGAGAACATGCCGCCCATGCTCGCCGTGGGCCCGGTGGCGCCGCCTGAGTACGGGTACTCAGGCGACGCCCGGAATGTACCTACTTCTCCCAGGGGAAACGGTCGGCGAACGCGGGCTTGAGGTCGTCCAGCCAGACCGCGTCGGGGTCGTAGCGCGCGAAGAACGGCCTGCCGACCAGGTCCGCGTCGCGGCACTGGATGAAGTGCAGGGCGAACACCTTCTCGCCCATCAGGTCGAGGACGCCGTCCACGCACACCTTGCCGGGGGTGGCGGACATGGACGGGCCCCGGACGGTCCGGGAGAGCCCGGAGACGTTCTTGTAGGCGTCCCGGAAGACCTCGTAGGCGCGGGCGAGCGGGACGGCGAAGTAGTCCTGCGGTCCGGTGTCGCGCTCGATGAACATGTAGTACGGGATCAGGCCCATCCGGGTCTGGACCCGCCACATGGTCTCCCACGTCGCGGCGTCGTCGTTGATCGTCCGGATGAGGGGGGCCTGGGTGCGGATCACGGCGCCGGTGTCGCGGATGCGGCGGCAGGCCTCGGCGACCATGAGCGGCTCGAGCTCGCGCGGGTGCGAGAAGTGCGCCATGAAGGCGAGGTTCTTGCCGGACTCGACGACCTGCTCGAACAGCCGGAGCATGTCGTCGGCGTCGGGGTCGGTGACGAACTTCTGCGGCCAGTACGCCAGCGACTTGGTGCCGATCCGGATGGCCTCCAGCTGCTCCAGCTCCAGCAGCGGCTCGAGGTAGCGGCGCAGCACCGGCTCGCCCATGATCATCGCGTCGCCGCCGGTGAACAGGACGTTCGTCACCTGCGGGTTGGCGAGCAGGTAGTCGCGCAGCGCGGCGGGCTCGTCGCCGGCCATCTTCAGGTCGGGCTCCCCGACGAACTGGGCCCAGCGGAAGCAGTAGGTGCAGTACGCGTGGCAGGTCTGCCCCTGCTTGGGGAAGTACAGGACCGTCTCGTCGTACTTGTGCTGCATCCCGGGGATCTTGCCGTCCCCGAAGCTCGGGATGTTGAGCTCCAGCTGCCCGGCGGGGTGCGGGTTCAGCCTCATCCGCACGGCGTGCGCGGCGGCCTCGATCTCGGCCTTGGGGGCCTCGCGGCGCAGCAGGTCGGACAGCCGCGCGACGTCCTCGGCGGGGAGCATGTCCTCCTGCGGGAACACCAGCCGGTAGATCGGGTCGTCCGGCGCGGCCGACCAGTCGATGAGCTCCTCAATGACGTAGGCGTTGGTCCGGAAGGGCAGGACCGTCGCGACCGCGCGGGTCGCGAGCCGCTGCTCGGGCGACAGACCGGCGCGAGCGGTGAGCTCGTCCAGGTGCTTCGCCGTGAAGGCGCGGAACTTGCGACCGGTGGATCGCATTGCGGGAGCCGCGTCGTTCACCAGTGTCACGTGTTGGTACTCCTTGATGTCAGCGGGGGAAGCGGGCCCCCGGGCACGTCGTCACGGACGGTGATCAGGAAGCCGCAGGACACCCCCATTCAACCGTTTGGGACCGGTTCATACCGAATTGATACCCCCTACAGGGTAGGGAAAAAGCTGGTCAGCCCGGATCCCGACAAATCGCCCCTGCATCATCGTGGACGCCGCGCCCCTTGTTCAACGACTACGGGACGTCAACCTCTCCGTCACGGGAGGGCCACGCTTCGGCCAGCGGATACTCCGGAAACCGCGCCCCAGGTCACACGCTGACACGATGTTCGGAAATACTGGCGAGGGCGGCACCGCGGACGGGCGAAGGGGCTGGTGTGCACTCCCATGACACAGGCAGTCCGGCCGAGCCGGCCGGCGGCCAGGGCGGAACCGCGCCCCGGCCCGGCAGCGGCGGACCGGACCTCCACGACCCCGGCGGCCCCGGGGCCGCCCCGCGCTATGTGATCGTCCTGGCGTTCCTCGCGGCGCTCTTCTACGCCTCCTTCTTCCTGGAGAACTGGCTGAGCCCCGACCTGGACGTCGTCAACGGCTACGTCAGCGAGCTGTCGGCGATCGACCAGCCCTTCCACCTCGTCTACAGCGGCGGCGACCTGATCACCGGGATCTTGTCGATCATCGTGTCGGCCGGCACGCTGCGCCGGCTGCGCCGCCGCCCGCTCGCCACCGCCGGCTGGGCGTTCCTCGGCCTGTTCGGCATCTGGGCGATCGGCGACGCCTCGTTCCCGCTGGACTGCGCCCCGAACCTGGAGACCTGGTGCGCGCTGCGGGAGCGCTCCGAGCACGTGTCGTTCTCGCACGAGTTCCACTCCGTCACCAGCACCGTCGTGATCACCTGCGGGGTGATCGCGCTGTTCCTGCTGTCGCTCGCCGCGCGCCGCTACGGGTGGTGGCCCGTGCTGGCCCGCTGGGGCTGGGTGGTCGCGGCGGCCGAGACCGTGTTCGCGCTGAGCACGCTGCTCGCGATGTACCTGGGCCGCTGGCTCGGCATCATCCAGCGGGTGCAGATCAGCGTCCTGTGCGCCGGGCTGCTGCTGATCGCCTGGGCGCTCTACATCGACCGCCGGAACGCCGGGCGGGCCCCGGCCTCCCCGCCGCCGCTACGGGAGAAGACGTGCCTATGAGCGACAGGAGCCCGAGAAGCCCGAGGAGCGCCGCCGGCGCCGCCGCGAGCGAGCTCGTGAACGTCGGCCGCGAGCAGGTCCACGTCGTCGAGGAGGGCCCGCCGGACGGGCCGCCGCTGCTGCTGAGCTCCGGCCTCGGCGGCGCCTGGTTCGACTGGCGGCCCAGCACCGACCTGCTGCGCGACCGGAACCGGGTGATCGCCTTCGACCGTCCCGGGCTCGGCCTCAGCCCCGCCGCGATCGCCGCGCCGACGCTGCGCCGGGAGGCGGACGTCCTCGCCGCGCTCGCCGAGCGGGCCGGCCGGCCGGTGACCGTCGTCGCGCACTCGATGGCCGGGTTCCACGCCGAGGCGCTCGCCCGGCTCCGCCCGGACCTCGTGCGCGGCCTCGTCCTCGTCGACCCGAGCTACGAGCCGCACCCGCACGAACTCGTCCGGTACGCGGCGGCCGTGACGCCCCTCGCCACGGCGGCGGGGGTGTTCTTCGGCGCGACGCGCCTGGCGAAGGTCCTCGGGCCGCTCGGCCGGCGGGCCGTCCTCAAGCACACCAGCCGGCGCGACGAACCCGTCCCGGACGCGGTCGTCCGCTCGGTGTACGGGCGCGGGACCGTCCTCGGCACCGTGATCGCGGAGGACATCGCGTACCGGGAGCAGGCCGTCGACCTGGCGCGGCTCCGCGAGCGCCGCCCGTTCCCGGCCGTCCCGCTGGTCGTGCTGACCGCGCTCGGCGACCTCAAGGGCGAGGCGAGGAAGCGCGAATGGTCGGAGGGGCACGCGCGGCTGGCGAAGATGACGCCCTACGGCAGCCAGGTCGACCTTCCGGACTCGCTGCACATGGTCCAGCTCGACCGGCCGGACGCCGTCGCCGACGCGGTCGCCGAGGTGCTGCGGGCGGAGGAGACGGTATGAGGCGCCTCCAGGCCCTCGTCCTGGCGGCGGTGCTGGCCGTGTCCGTGTCCGGGTGCAAGGTGATGCAGCGGATCTCCGAGGAGTCCTACCGCAACGCCGTCACCGACGGGGTCGTGGCCGAGCTGAAGAAGCGGGACATCCGGCTGAAGGCCCGCCCGACCTGCCGGACGCCGAAGACGGGCGACACCGTCCGGGTGTCCTGCACCGCGCGGACGAAGGCGGGGCAGCCCGTCGTGGTCGCCGGCACCGCCCGCGACGCCGACAGCGCGCACCCGGTCGAGGACTACACCGTCACCGTCGCCGGGCGGCAGGTGCTGGACCAGGGCTGCCTCGGCCTCGGCTGCTCCTGACCGCGCGGCGGCTCCCGGTCACGCCGCCTAGCTCTTCTTGTGGCAGGCGGTGCCGAGGCACTGCGCGTTCTCCACGACCGGGCGGCCGTCCACCAGGATCGTGAAGTAGTTCTTCTTGGACTGCTGCTCGCCGCTGCCGAGCACCTTGACCTGCTTGTTGTCGGCGGTCGTGCCGGTGCAGGACACCCGCATGCTGTGCTTGGTCCAGCCGGGCAGGTTCTGGCACTTCAGCGGCGACTGCAGGGTCACCCCGCGCACGCTCAGCTCGTCGGCGGCCTTCGCCGGCATCGCCTTGCGCAGCGCCGCCTGCGTCTTGTACGTCAGCTCGCCGCCCGAGGTGACCAGCAGCCACGCGGCGGCGCCCGCGACCACCAGGACGAGGAGCACGGCGGAGCCCAGGATCAGGGCCTTCTTGCGATTCATCACCATTTCCACGTCCGCTACATCACCGTCCGTACCGGGTCGCATGCGGTACGTGTCGGACTTTTCCCTGATCATGCGCATTCGTTGCCCGGCGCGGCGGGCCGTCCGGCGCGGCGGGCGCGGCTCTCCCGGGCGCGTGAGGCTCGCCACCTCGGGGCGCGCACCGCCAAGGCACCCGAACCGAGGACTTACCATGCGATGAGCTGCGGATCTCGCGCGCGCCACCCGTCCCTCTCCCCTCCTGGAGCGACCCATGACCGGTCAAGGCGAGCCGCCGCGCCCGGCGGCCCGCCGTCCGGCGACGGTGCGGCCGCTGCCGATCGCGGTCGACACGATGGGCGGCGACCACGCGCCCGGCGAGATCATCGAGGGCGCGGTCGACGCCGTCCGCGAGCACGGCGTCCGGGTCGTGCTGGTCGGGCAGGCGCCGCGGATCCAGCGCGAGCTGGACCGGCACGGCTTCGCCGGGAAGATCCCGATCGTGCACGCCGAGGAGGCCCTCGACATGGGCGAGGGCGCGCTCGCGAGCTGGCGCAAGCCGAGGTCGTCGATCGCGATCGCCTGCCACCTGATCAAGCAGGGCCGGGCGTCGGCGCTGGTGTCGGCGGGCAGCACCGCCGGGGTCGTCGCGACGTCCCGGCTGCGGCTGAAGGGCCAGCAGGGCGTGATGAGGCCCGCGATCGCGGTGGCGCTGCCGACCGCGCCGCGCCCGACGATCCTGCTGGACGCGGGCGCCACCGTGGACGTCAAGCCGGAGGGGCTCGTCCAGTTCGCCGCGCTCGGCACCGCGTACGCGCAGATCCTGCTCGGCGTGGAGCGGCCGAGCGTGGGCCTGCTGACGATCGGATCCGAGCCGGGCAAGGGCAACAAGGTCACCAAGCGGGCGTACGAGCTGCTGTCCGGCGGCAGCCACGGCATCGAGTTCGCCGGAAACGTGGAGGGCCACGACCTGCTCGCAGGCGAGGTGAACGTGGTCGTCACCGACGGCTTCACCGGCAACGTCGCGCTCAAGACCATGGAAGGCACGATCCGGACCGCGTTCGCGGAGATCCGCGCCGCGATGACCGCCAGCGCGCCCGCCCGGGTCGGCGCCCTCCTCCAGCGCCGCCGGCTCCAGGAACTGCGCGACCGCCTCGACCCCGACACCTACGGCGGCGGCGTCCTGCTCGGCCTGAACGGGACGGTCGTCATCGCGCACGGCGCCTCGCACGCCCGCGCGATCACCTCGGCGTGCGAGCTGGCGCACCGGCTGGCGTCCGGGCGGATCGTCGAGCGGATCCGCGAGCAGGTCGCCGCGACCCGGACGTCCCGGTTCGGCCGCTGGACGCACAGCGAACGCGACTCCCAGGACAAGCGCGACCCCCAGGACAAGCCGGACAGGGCACCGAAGCCGCACGAGCGCCCCGCGGACGCCCCCAAACCCACAGAACCGGCGCCGCACCCCCCAACCCCCGCACCCGAACCAGAACACACCGAACCACCCGCCGCGACATAACCTGACCAGGCACCCCAGCCGTCACGCGAGCGCGTTATCTGACCGTTGGGGGCGAAGCCGAAGGCGAGCCCCCAACGGGAAGCTCGCGAAGCGAGGCCGCGCTCGCCCAATCACGGTCAAGGGCCGAGCCCCCCGGGCGAGGCCCTTGGGCCGTGGTTGTGGAAGCACAGCCGATAACCTTGAGACATGCCCGATCCGCAACTCGTACTCGCCGCCCGGGTCCAGGACGCGCTGAGCGCCGCCTTCGGACCGTCGTACGCGGACGCCGACCCGGTCATCCGGCCGTCGCAGTTCGCCGACCTTCAGGCCAACGTGGCGCTGCCGCTGGCCAAGCGACTGCAGGGTGAGCGAGGAGAGAAGCAGAACCCGCGCGAGATCGCCAACGAGATCGTGGCGAAGTTGGACGTCGCGGACGTCGCGTCCGGCGTCGAGGTCAGCGGGCCCGGGTTCATCAACTTCACCCTGAGCGACGAGTGGATCGCCGGGCAGGCGCAGCGGGTCCTCGAGGACGAGCGGCTGACCGTGCCGAAGGCGGCCGAGCCGCAGACGGTCGTGGTCGACTACTCGGCGCCGAACGTGGCCAAGGAGATGCACGTCGGCCACCTGCGGACGACGATCGTCGGCGACTCGATCGTGCGGATGCTGGAGTTCCTCGGCCACAGGGCCGTCCGGCAGAACCACCTCGGCGACTGGGGCACCCAGTTCGGCATGCTGATCGAGCACCTGCTCGACGTCGGCGAGGAGGCCGCCGCCGCCGAGCTGTCGGCCGGCCACATCAACCGCTTCTACCAGGCGGCGCGGGCCAAGTTCGACTCCGACCCGGAGTTCGCGGAGCGGTCGCGGCGCCGGGTCGTGACGCTGCAGTCGGGCGACCCCGAGACGCTGCGGCTCTGGCAGCAGTTCATCGACGACACGGTCATCTACATCAACAAGGTCTACGCGCGGCTCGGCGTCACCCTCACCGACGCCGACCTCGCCGGCGAGAGCATCTACAACCCGATGCTCGACACCGTGTCCGAGGAGCTGGAGAGCTCGGGCGTCGCGCAGCTCAGTGACGGCGCGCTGTGCGTGTTCCCGCCCGGGTTCACCGGCCGCGACGACGCGCCCATCCCGCTGATCATCCGCAAGAGCGACGGCGGCTACGGCTACGCCACCACCGACATGGCGGCCATCCGGCACCGGGTGCGGGACCTCGGCGCCGACCGGATCATCTACGTCGTCGGGGCGGATCAGTCGCTGCACTTCCAGATGGTGTTCGCCGCCGCCCGGATGGCCGGCTGGCTGCCCGACGGGGTGCGGGCCGAGCACGCCCAGATCGGCATGGTCCTCGGCACGGACGGCAAGCGGTTCCGGACCCGTTCGGGCGAGTCCGTCCGGCTCATCGACCTGCTGGACGAGGCCGTCGAGCGCTCCGCGGCCGAGTACGACAAGGTCAACCCCGACGACTCGCTCGGCCCCGAGGCGCGGGCGCAGATCGCCGACGCGGTCGGTATCGGCGCGGTGAAGTACGCGGACCTGTCGGTCGCCCGCGACAGCGAGTACATCTTCGACTTCGACCGGATGATCTCGTTCAAGGGCAACACCGGCCCCTACCTGCAGTACGCGATCGCCCGGATCCGGTCCATCTTCCGCAGGGCGGGCACCGACCCGGAGTCGGCGACCGGGCCGATCGTGATCGGTGAGGAGGCCGAGCGGGCCCTGGCCCTGCAGCTGCTGGGCTTCGGCACCGCGGTCGAGCAGGCCTACGACGCGGCCGAGCCGCACAAGCTGGCGAGCTACATCTACGCGGTCGCCGACGCCTACACGACCTTCCACGAGAACTGCCCGGTCCTGAAGGCCCCGGACGAGGCGACCAAGGCGTCCCGCCTGGCCCTGTGCGCCGCCACGCTCCGCACCCTCACCACCGGCCTCGGTCTCCTCGGCGTCCCGACCCCGGAACGCATGTAGCGAGGTCAGTGCGCCGGGGCGGCCTGCGCCGGGGCGGCGTGCCGCGCCGCACCGGCGGTGAGGCCCCGCCTTTCGCGAGCGGCCTGCTCGCGGACGGCCGGCACGACCTCCAGCGCGAAGACCGGAAGCTGCCCGGGGTCGCCGCCGAACAGGAACGTGTCGACGCCGTGGCCCACGGCCAGCTCCGTCAGCTCGTAGATCCACTGGCGCGGCGGCCCGTGCAGGAAGCCGCGCGAGTCGCGCGCGTCGATGGAGCCTTCGAGCAGGTAGACGCGGCGCAGCTCGGACGGGGCGCGCCCCGCCCGGGCGGCGGCGTCGTCGAGGCGGCGCTGCCCCTCGGCCAGCCGTTTCGGCGGGACGAGCGACGACGGCGCGATCCAGCCGTCGGCGACGCGGCCCGCGAGGTCGAGCGCCCGCGGCCCGGTCACCCCGAACCAGATCCCGATCTGGTGCGCGGGCGCCGGCCCGGCCTGCGCGGCGGCGAACCGGTGGTGCTCGCCCTGGAAGCGCAGCCCGTTCTGGTCGCTCCAGTGCAGCCGGATGATCTGCACCGCCTCCTCCAGGGAGCGGCGCGCCGCGGCGGCGTCGAGCCGCCGGCCGCCGTAGGCCTCCACACCGTCCCAGGACGCGCCGGCGCCGAGCCCGAGCTCCACGCGGCCGCCGTTCAGGGCGTCCATCGTGGCGAGCGCCTTGGCGAGCAGCGCGGGCGGCCGGAGCGGCAGGCACGCCACGGCGGGCAGCACCCTGATCCGGGACGTGACGGCCAGCGCCGTCGCCATCAGCGTCAGCGCGTCGGCGGTGTCGCGCAGGTACGGCCGGTCCCGGACGCCGAGCAGGTCGAGCCCGTACCGGTCCGCGTCCTGCGCGATGCGGACCAGCGGGACGGACGCGTCCGGCGCCAGCGACAGGCCGAAGCGCAGCCCCGCCCGCCGGGTGAGGGGCTGCGTCACTGCAGGTACCCCTCGACCTCGTCCGGCGGGCGGACGTGCGCGTCCGCGTCGCCGGGGTCGGCGCCCGCGTCGATCCGGGCCCGGCGGCGGCGCAGCAGGTCCCAGCACTGGTCGAGGGCCACCTCGAGGTCCTCGAGTCGCCGGTGCTCCTCGTCGCGGTCCAGGTCGCCGCGCTGGTAGCGGTCGCGCAGCCGCTGCTCCTCACCGACGTACTCGTCGATGCGCGCCAGGATGTCCTTCTCGTCCAATGGGCCCTCCCGTGAGGCGGCCGTGATGGATCGCCGGCCGGCGCGCGCGGTGCGCGGCC
>NZ_WBMR01000173.1:13387-19935 GCF_008923365.1 Actinomadura montaniterrae | reverse complement strand
CCCCGCCCGCCGGCGCCGGCGTGTCCGGCCCCGCCGAACCGCGCGCCAAGGACACCGACGCGGGCACCCACGCCGCCCCGCGCACGTCGCCCGTCGCTCCGGCGGCGCCCGCGCCCGGCCCGGCCCGTCCCGCCACCAAGGCGCCCGCCACCGAGGACCCCGGCCGCCAGGACTACGACCGCATCAAGCGCCGCCTGGAACAGCTCATCCGCGAAGCCGACCGCCCCCACCGGCCCGCGCCGCGCCGTCCCGACACGCCGCGCTCGGCCCCGGCGATCCGCCCGGGCCTCCCGCCGGCCCCGCCCGACGACGACACTCGCCGCACCATCGACGACATCCGGAAGCGCACCCAGCAGCGTCTCGACCAGTACGAGGCCCCCGACCCCGGCTGAGACCCCGCCGCACCCCGGACGTCTGGACGCAGTCGCCCGACCACCGCCCCGCGTGCCGCTTCCGCGGGCGACCAGAGAACCTCGGCAAGTCCCTGAACGCAGGCAGAACCTCAGCAAGGTCCCTCAACGCAGGCCCCCGCCATGGCCCCGCCCCGCGTCGCACTGGGATCGCACCGGGCCGCGGCGGTCAGTTCTCGTCGCGGCCCTCTTCGCTGTCGATCACGCCGTCGACGTACCCGCGCGCGTACTCCCAGCTCACGTAGTCGACGGGGTCAGGGGAGAGGGCGGGCTCATGCACGCGCGGCAGGCCCTGGTCGAGCAGATGCCGCAGGTTGCCGTGCAGCAACTCCCAATCGATGTAGTGCAGCTTGCCGCAGTCGGCGCAGTCGACGGTGAGGCCGCGGACCCCGAGCGGCTCCAGCAGCGCCCGGAAGACCTCCAGATCGGCGAGGTCGGCCAGCACGTCCTCGCGCTCGGCGACGCTCAGCGGCGCGGCGTCCTCGCCGGGGTCGCCGAGCGACGCCGCCGGATCCTCCGGGTCTCCGGCGAACGGGTCGAGCGGGGCATCGTCGTGCACACTCTTACGCTACTGCGCGCCGCCCCGCCAGGTGCACCCCCCGGTCTCCTCTGTGCGCGAACAATCACTCTGCGTGCCCATGGCGAGGTCCGCGCGGAGGCCCGCAGCGCCCGCCCGGCAGGGAATGCGGGCGCGTCCGGCGCGCGTTACGGGGTGTCATCAAGGCCACGTGCCCGGTGTCCGCAACAGCCCGTCCCGGCGCGGGACGACGGCCTAACATGGGGACAGGGTCGCCGTGACCTGGCCGGATACCGCCACCACTACGGAAGGCAACCATGAACCCCGCCGCCGAGCCCGCCAAATTCCTCCCGCAGGGCCTGACCTTCGACGACGTGCTGCTGCTTCCGGGCTACTCGGACCTGCAGCCGGGGGAGGCCGACACCACGACCCGGCTGACCCGCGAGATCTCGCTGCGGATCCCGCTGGTGTCGGCGGCGATGGACACGGTGACCGAGGCCCGCACGGCGGTCGCGATGGCGCGGCAGGGCGGCATCGGCGTGCTGCACCGCAACATGTCGATCGAGGAGCAGGCCGGCCAGGCCGACCGGGTGAAGCGCTCCGAGGCCGGAATGATCACCAATCCGGTGACGTGCCTGCCCGACGCGACCCTTGCCGACGTCGAGGAGCTGTGCGCCCGGTACCGGATCTCCGGCGTCCCGGTGACGGACGTACGGGGCGTCCTGGTCGGCATCGTGACGAACCGCGACATGCGCTTCGAGTCCGACCTGTCCCGTCCGGTGCGGGAGGTCATGACCCCGATGCCGCTGGTCACCGCGCCGGTGGACGTGTCGAAGGACGAGGCGTTCCGGCTGCTGGCGGGCAACAAGGTGGAGAAGCTCCCGCTGGTGGACGCGGAGGGCCGGCTCAAGGGCCTGATCACCACCAAGGACTTCACCAAGAGCGAGCAGTACCCCGACTCCACCAAGGACGCCGACGGCCGCCTGCTCGTCGCCGCCGCGGTCGGCGTCGGCGAGGACGCGATCAAGCGGGCGCAGGCCCTCATCGACGCCGGCACCGACGTGATCATCGTGGACACGGCGCACGGCCACTCCAAGGGCGTCGCCGACACCATCGCCGCGATCAAGTCCAGCGCGTCCGTCCAGGTCGTCGGCGGGAACGTCGCGACGTACGCGGGCGCGAAGCTGCTGGTCGACGCGGGCGCGGACGCGATCAAGGTCGGTGTCGGGCCCGGCTCGATCTGCACCACCCGGATCGTCGCCGGCGTCGGCGTCCCGCAGCTCACCGCGATCTTCGAGGCGGCCCGCGCCGCCAAGGAGGCCGGCGTGCCGGTGATCGGCGACGGCGGCCTGCAGTACTCCGGCGACATCGCCAAGGCCCTCGTCGCGGGCGCCGACACCGTGATGCTCGGCAGCCTCCTCGCCGGCGTCGAGGAGTCCCCCGGCGAGCTGATCTTCGTGCACGGCAAGCAGTACAAGTCGTACCGCGGGATGGGCTCGCTCGGCGCGATGCGCAACCGCGAGCGCGGCGCGTCCTACTCCAAGGACCGCTACGCCCAGGCCGACGTCTCCGCCGAGGAGAAGCTGATCCCCGAGGGCGTCGAGGGCCAGGTGCCCTACCGCGGCCCGCTCGCCAACGTCGCGCACCAGCTCGTCGGCGGCCTGCACCAGTCGATGTGGTACGCGGGCACCCGCACCATCCCGGAACTGCAGGAACGCGGCCAGCTCATGCGCATCAGCCCCGCCGGCCTGCGCGAGAGCCACCCCCACGACATCCAGATGACCGTAGAAGCCCCCAACTACCAGGGCCGCTAAGCCCCTACACCCTCCGCCCACGCCGTGCAGGGGCCACCGCGCGTCCGGCACCGCGCGTCCGGCACCGCGCGTCCGGCACCGCGCGTCCGGGGGCGTCGGCGCGGGGTGTGCGGCGCCCTAGGGGCGAGGACGAATCGGCTTCGCGTGTTCGTCTGGTGAGGTGGGCTGGCGCGGCGGTCGTTCGGGCGGCGGCTGGGGTAGGCGGTGGGGGTCGTGGTGCGGGAGCGGATCCGTCCTGGTCGCGGGGTGCGGTGCGGGCTGCCGTAAGCTCTTGCGGGGCTTGTTCCCGCCGACGGCGGGAACACCACGCTTGTCCGCGAGGTGGAGGAAGGGCGCAGTGGCTGCTGAGGTGGAGATCGGCCGGGGCAAGAGCGGCCGGCGGGCGTACGCCTTCGACGACATCGGCATCGTCCCGTCGCGCCGCACGCGCGACCCCGAGGAGGTCAGCGTCGCCTGGCAGATCGACGCCTACCGGTTCGAGATGCCGCTGGTCGTCGCGCCGATGGACAGCGTGGTCAGCCCCGCCGTCGCGATCGCGATGGGCCGGATGGACGGCCTCGCCGTGCTCGACCTCGAAGGCCTGTGGACCCGCTACGAGGATCCCGAGCCGCTGCTCGCCGAGATCACCGAGCTGGACGACGCCCGCGCCACGCAGCGGCTCCAGGAGATCTACACGGCGCCGATCCAGGAGGAGCTGATCGGCCGCCGGATCCAGGAGATCCGCGACGTCGGCGTCACCGTCGCCGCGCGGCTGTCCCCCCAGCGCACCGCGCAGTTCCACAAGGCCGTCATCGACGCGGGCGTCGACCTGTTCGTCATCCGCGGCACCACCGTGTCCGCCGAGCACGTGTCCGGGCGCGCCGAACCGCTGAACCTCAAGCAGTTCATCTACGACCTCGACGTCCCCGTCATCGTCGGCGGTTGCTCCACGTACACCGCCGCGCTGCACCTGATGCGCACCGGCGCCGCCGGGGTCCTCGTCGGGTTCGGCGGCGGTTCCGGGCACACGACGCGGACCGTCCTCGGCGTTGCCGTCCCGATGGCCACCGCCGTCGCGGACGTCGCCGCCGCGCGCCGCGACTACATGGACGAGTCCGGTGGACGGTACGTGCACGTCATCGCCGACGGCGGCATGACCAACAGCGGCGACATCGCCAAGGCGTTCGCCTGCGGGTCCGACGCCGTCATGGTCGGTTCTCCGTTCGCCCGGTCCAGCGAGGCGCCCGGCCGCGGCTACCACTGGGGCAGCGAGGCCCACCACGGGGACGTGCCGCGCGGCACCCGCCTGCACCTCGGCACGATCGGTTCGCTCGAGCAGATCCTGCACGGCCCCTCGCACGTCGCGGACGGCTCCATGAACCTGATCGGGGCGCTGCGCCGCGCGATGGCGACGTCGGGTTACACGGAGTTGAAGGAGTTCCAGCGGGTACAGGTCGTGGTGGCGCCGCGCCGGTCCACCGACTGAGAGCGACCCCACGCCGAATCGGGCGTCTCGCGGGTGGACCCGTCCCTACTGTTGGGTAGGTACTGCTCGTAAACGAACCGATCTGGGGGGAATCGCGATGACGGGATCACCTGTGACCGGCCTCGGCAGCTCACGGCTCGGCCCGGCCGAACGGGCCGCCGCGCTCGACCGGATGGGCCGCGAGGAATTCGACGTCGTGGTCGTGGGCGGCGGGATCGTCGGGGCCGGTGCGGCATTGGACGCGGCGACCCGCGGCCTCACCGTCGCGGTCGTCGAGGCGCGCGACTTCGCGTCCGGGACGTCGTCCCGGTCGTCCAAGCTGATCCACGGCGGGCTGCGCTACCTGGAGCAGTACAACTTCGACCTGGTCCGCGAGGCGCTCACCGAACGCAGCCTGCTGCTGCAGCAGATCGCGCCGCACCTGGTGCGTCCCGTCCCGTTCCTGCTGCCGACCACCCACCACGTGTGGGAGCGCGCGTACTTCGGTGCCGGCGTCGCGCTCTACGACCTGCTGTCGCTGCAGATGGGCATGTCGCGTGGCGTCCCGCATCATCGCCACCTGACGCGCCGCGGCGCGCTGCGGCTCGCGCCGTCCCTGCGCAAGGACGCCTTCACCGGCGCCATCCAGTACTGGGACGCGCAGGTCGACGACGCCCGCTACGTCATGACCGTGCTGCGGACCGCCGCCGAGTACGGTGCGCAGATCGCCTCCCGCACCCAGGTCCTCGGCTTCCTGCGCGAGGGCGAGCGCGTCACCGGACTGCGCATCCGCGACCTGGAGGGCAACACCACCAGCGAGGTCCGCGCGAAACAGGTCGTCAACGCCACCGGCGTCTGGACCGACGACATCCAGGAGCTCGTCGGCGGACGTGGCCAGATCCACGTCAAGGCGTCCAAGGGCATCCACCTCGTCGTCCCGAAGGACCGCATCCACTCCTCGACCGGGATCATCCTGCGCACCGAGAAGTCCGTGCTGTTCGTCATCCCGTGGGGACGGCACTGGATCATCGGCACCACCGACACCGCCTGGGACCTCGACAAGGCCCACCCGGCCGCGTCCAAGGCCGACATCGAGTACGTCCTCGACCACGTCAACGCCGTCCTGAACACCCCGCTCACCCACGACGACGTCGAGGGCGTCTACGCGGGCCTGCGGCCGCTGCTCACCGGTGAGACCGACGAGACGTCGAAGCTGTCCCGCGAACACGTCGTCGCCCACCCCGTCCCCGGCCTCGTGCTGGTCGCGGGCGGCAAGTACACGACGTACCGCGTCATGGCCAAGGATGCGATCGACGCCGTCGCCCACGGCCTCGACGGCAAGATCCCCGAGTCGTGCACGGACCGCGTCCCGCTCGTCGGCGGCGACGGGTTCCAGGCCATGTGGAATGCCCGCCACCGCCTCGCCGCCCGCTCCGGCGTGCACGTCGCCCGTGTCGAGCACCTCCTGCGCCGCTACGGCACCCTGACCGACGACCTTCTCGAACTGATCTCCGACAAGCCCGACCTCGGCAAGCCGCTGACCGGCGCGGACGACTACCTGCGCGCCGAGGTCGTCTACGCCGCCAGCCACGAGGGCGCCCGGCACATCAACGACGTCCTGGCCCGCCGCACCCGCATCTCCATCGAGACGTGGGACCGCGGCGTGGGCGTCGCCCAGGAGGCCGCCGACCTCCTCGCCCCTGTCCTCGGCTGGTCGAAAAAGCAGCGCGACCGCGAGATCGAGTACTACCGGAAGCGCGTCGAGGCCGAACGCGCCTCCCAGACCCAGGACGACGACCAGGAAGCCGACGCCAGCCGCCGAGGCGCCCCGGACATCGTCCCCACGGCCATCTGACAACCCCGCCGGGCACTGCAAACGGCAGCAACTCAACCCCACCCGCTTGCAGTGCCCTTAGGGCCCCAGCAGCCGCCCCTTCGCCGTCACCGCCCACGCCTAGAGGCCCCTGTAGGGCCGACTCCTCATCCCGCCGCACCCACAAAGGCCACCAATCAAGACCCCAGGCGGGACGCCTGCCGACCACATTGGCCGACCGCGCCAGCCGATACCGCCGACCGAGCACAACCGGCCGTTCGCCGGGCCGCCCGACCAGCCCCAGTCAGGCGGGCCGGCGATCCGCACGCCTGCCCCACCAGCGCGAAGCGCTGCCGGACCTCGACAACATCCGCGAAATCCGCCCGCCCAGCAGCGCAACGAAAAGCAAGCCGATAGGCCCGACGTCCGCGCTGCCCGTCCGCGCTGCCCGTCCGCGCTGCCCGTCCGCGCTGCCCGTCCGCGCTGCCCGTCCGCGCTGCCCGTCCGCGCTGCCCGTCCGCGCTGCCCGTCCGCGCTGCCCGTCCGCGCT
>NZ_WBMR01000173.1:0-13377 GCF_008923365.1 Actinomadura montaniterrae | reverse complement strand
CCGCGCTGCCCGTCCGCGCTGCCCGTCCGCGCTGCCCGTCCGCGCTGCCCGTCCGCGCTGCCCGTCCGCGCTGCCCGTCCGCGCTGCCCGTCCGCGCTGCCCGTCCGCGCTGCCCGTCCGCGCTGCCCGTCCGCGCTGCCCGTCCGCGCCGCCCGGGCGACTCAGCTGCCCGGGCGACTCAGCTGCCTGGGCCGCGGCGCTATCCGGACTCGGACGGCGCGCTGACCGGACGGCTGACCAGCCGCGTTGGGTGGCGAGGGGCCGTCCGCGCCAGGTCCCCCGCCTGGCCGGCGGGGCTGGCTGGGGCGAATGGGGGAGCGCTCGACCTGCGTGGACCGACCGCGCTGGCTGCGCGGCCGGTCGGGCTGGGCGGTGGTCGGTCGGGGTGGGTGAGCGGGCCAGCCCGCCCGGCGGCACCGCGGTGGCCGGGGGCCTAGCTGGCTGCTCGGCCCAGCATCAGGTCGATGCCGGTCGAATAGAGGTCGGCCGGGACGCGGTCGGGGTCGAGCAGGTGCTGGAAAGCCAGGCCGAAGTCCAGGGCCATCGCCAGGGCCGCGCGCTCGGACGGGGCGATGCCGTCCACGTCGCGCAACTCGCTGGCCAGGTGGGCGCGGCGCTCGGCGTACCAGTCGGCGATCCGCCAGCCCGCCGCGTAGTCCCGCATGCCGTACAGCCAGAACTCCACCAGCAGGAGCGCTAGCCTGCGGGCGGGGTCGTCGGAGCCGTCGCGCGAGGCGTTGCGGCCCGCGCGCTCAGCGTCGTCGCGTGACTGGTCGGCGGACCGCAGCTCGTCGCAGACGTCGGTGCCGAGCCGGTCGCTGGTGAAGCGTTCGAGCAGGGCCAGCAGCAGATCCGTCTTACCGGCGAAGTTGGAGTACACCGCTCCCTTGGTGAGCCCGGCGGCGGCGGCGATGTCGTCGAGCGAGGCGCCGTGGATGCCGCGCTCCGCCCACAGACGTTCGGCGGCCGACAACAGGGCGGTTCGTGTCTGCTCCCGGCGCTCCTGCCGCGCGTTCAGGTGGCGCTCTCGTCCGCTGGCGGGTCGCCGGCCTTGGTCGGCGTCTCGCTGGAGTGTTCGGGGTTCGGTGGCCACGGAACCGCCGCCGAAGCCGGGAGGCGGCGTTCCGCCGGGCATGCCCGGCGGCCTTCCGTTCTCCGGCTCGCCCGCCCTGGCGGCGGGGACGGTGGTGCGCGGGGACGTACCGTTGCCGAGCTCGCCGGGGCGGGTCGTCGTGGCGAGAGCTCCTCCGCCGGTGGGGCCGCCCGGGAGGGTGACCGTGCCGGCGGTGGTCTCTGTGGGGGGTGCGGACGGGCTCGTGCTGCCGCCGCTGGGCGGGCGCGGGGAGCGGGGGTCGCTCGCGTCCGTCGGGTCACCCTCGGGCCGTAGGTCGCCGTGGGCGTCGTTCATGTGCTGTTCCCTCCGCTGCCATGGCGCGCGTCCACGGCGCTCCTGACGCGCGGCAGCGGACGTCCGGGAGCGGCGGGATGGGCGCCGGATTCTCCTCCTGTTCTCGGAATACACCGGTCGGACGCGGTCAGTCCCGGAGTTGCGCAACTCCGCCGGGGTTGGAACGGTCCGTTCGGTGGACGGTTGTCACTGCCGGACGGAGAAACCCAAGGAAGGTGGGGCATTTCACGGCAAGTGCCCTGTTACCTGCGGGTAGCCAAAAATGGCCGGGGGGTCATACCCTGCCTGCATGGCATCCCCGACGGTCCCTGCCAAAGGCGAGGCAGAGCACAAGCTCCCGCAGTCCCTGATCGACCGGCTGGCCGCGCATGTCGCTTCGGGCGGCGCCGAGACGGTGACGATCCCCAGCCCGTTCACGGGCGAGCCGCTCGCGACGGTCCCGGTCACCGGGGCCGGCGATGTCCAGGCCGCCTACGAGCGGGCCCGCGAGGCGCAGCGCGCGTGGGCCGCGCTGCCGGTGAGCGAGCGCGTAAAGCCGTTCCTGCGGCTGTCGGACGCGCTGGTCGACCGGCGAGAAGAGATCCTGGACATCATCCAGCTCGAGACCGGCAAGGCGCGCCGCCACGCGATGGAGGAATTCCTCGACGTGGCGCTCTGCTCGCTCTACTACGCCCGCCGTGCCGCGAAGCTGCTGAAGCCGCGCCGCAGGCAGGGCATGATGCCGGGCCTCACCCGCGTGCAGGAGCTGCGGCACCCCAAGGGCGTCGTCGCGCTGATCTCTCCGTGGAACTACCCGTTCGCGCTCGGCGCCAGCGACATCGCGCCAGCGATCATGGCGGGCAACGCTGTGATCCACAAGCCGGACACCCAGACGTGCCTGTCCAGCCTGTGGGTGCTGGACTTGCTGGTCGCGCTGGGGCTGCCACGCGACGTGTGGCAGATCGTCGTCGGCGACCCGGGCGAGATCGGCGACCCGCTGATCGACAACGCCGACTACGTGTCGTTCACCGGCTCCACCCGCGGCGGCAAGGCGATCGCCGAGCGCGTCGCCCCCCGGCTGGTGTCGTACTCGCTGGAGCTCGGCGGCAAGAACCCGATGATCGTGATGGCGGACGCCGACGTCGAGCGGACCGCGCGCGGCGCCATCCGCGCGTGCTTCACCAACGCCGGGCAGCTGTGCATCTCGATCGAGCGGATGTACGTCCACGAGGACATCTACGACCGGTTCGTCCCGCGCCTCCTCGAGCTGGTCAAGGGCATGAAGCTCGGCACCGGCCTCGACTTCGAGGCCGAGATGGGCTCGCTGACCTACCAGCGCCAGCTCGACGCGGTGACGCGGCACGTCGACCAGGCCGTCAAGGAGGGCGCGACCGTCCTCGCCGGCGGCAAGGCCCGCCCCGACGTCGGCCCGCTGTTCTACGAGCCGACGCTCCTCGCCGACGTCAACGGCGACATGGACCTGTGCGCCAGCGAGACGTTCGGCCCGGTCGTCGCGATCTACAAGTACCGGGACGAGGACGAGGTCGTCGCCCGCGCCAACGACACCGCCTACGGGCTGAACGCCTCGGTGTGGACGAAGAACCCCGCGCGGGCCCGCCGGCTCGCCGCCAGGATCCAGGCGGGCACCGTCAACATCAACGACGGGTACGGTGCCGCCTACGCCTCCTACGACTCGCCGATGGGCGGGATGAAGCAGTCCGGCGTGGGCCGCCGCCACGGCGCCGAGGGCATGCTGAAGTTCACCGAGGTGCAGACCGTTGCGAGCCAGCACATCATGGACCTTGAGCCGCCCGGTTCCATCGGCTACGACAAGTTCGCCGACGTCATGGCCACCGGCATCAAGCTGATGAAGAAGCTGCGGATCAAGTAAGGATGGCCGTGAAGCACGACTTCGACGTGCTCGTCGTCGGGTCAGGGTTCGGCGGCAGCGTCTCGGCGCTGCGGCTGACCGAGAAGGGGTACAAGGTCGGCGTGATCGAGGCGGGTCGCCGTTTCGACACGGACCCCACCGCGGCCCCCGGCGCCCGGTACCCCGCACTGCCGAAGACGAACTGGCGTGTCTCCCGCTACCTGTGGGCGCCCGCGCTCGGCCTCACCGGGATGCAGCGGCTGCACCTGATCCGCGGCGCGAAGTCGAGCCGGGTCCTGGTCATGGCCGGTGCGGGCGTGGGCGGCGGATCGCTCAACTACGCCAACACCCTGTACGTCCCGCCAGAGCCGTTCTTCCGGGACCGGCAGTGGGCGCACATCACCGACTGGCAGGACGAGCTCGCCCCCTACTACGACCAGGCGAAGCGGATGCTGGGCGTCGTGGAGAACCCGACCACGACCGAGGCGGACAAGGTCATGAAGGAGGTCGCCGACCGGATGGGCGCGGGCGACACCTTCGTCAAGACCCCGGTGGGGGTCTACTTCGGTCGTGGTGCGGGCATCGAGAGCGGCGATCCGTTCTTCGGCGGCGTGGGCCCCCGCCGCCGCGGCTGCATGGAGTGCGGCGAGTGCATGGTGGGCTGCCGCCACGGCGCGAAGAACATGCTCACCGAGAACTACCTGTACCTCGCCGAGAAGGCCGGTGCCCGGGTGATGCCGCTCAGCCGCGTGACCTCGGTGAAGCCGCTGCCGGCAGGCGGCTACGCCGTCGAGATCGTGCGGACCGGGTCGTTCGGGCGCAACCGCAAGACGCTCACCGCCGAGCAGGTGGTGTTCGCGGCCGGCACCTACGGCACGCAGAAGCTGCTGCACAAGCTCAAGAGCACCGGGCTGCTCCCGCGCCTGTCCGAGCGGCTCGGCGTGCTGACCCGCACCAACTCCGAGGCCATCCTCGGCGGCGGCCGCGGCAACGGCGCGCCCGGCCCGGACTTCTCCAAGGGCGTGGCGATCACCTCCTCCTTCCATCCGACTCCCGAGACCCACATAGAGCCCGTCCGCTACGGCCGCGGGTCCAACCTCCTCGCCGGGCTGCAGACCCTGCTGATCGACGGGGACCGGCCCGGCGAGCGGCATATCCCCCGGATCCTGAAGTTCGCGCGCGAGGCAGTGCGCCGCCCCCGTGACCTGATCCAGCTCTTCGACGTGCGGCACTGGTCGGAGCGGACGGTGATCGCGCTGGTCATGCAGTCCCGGGACAACTCGATCACCCTCCGCCCGAAGAAGGGCCCGTTCGGCTGGGACGTCCGCGCGTCCGCGGGGCACGGGGAGCCGAACCCCACCTGGATCCCCGAGGGGCACCAGGCGACCCGGCTGATGGGCGAGGAGATCGGCGGGATCGCCGGCGGCACCTGGGGCGATCTGTTCGACATCCCGATGACCGCGCACTTCCTCGGTGGCTGCGCCATCGGCGACTCCGCCGAATCCGGCGTCATCGACGCTTACCACCGGGTGTACGGGCACCCCGGCCTGCACATCGTGGACGGCTCGGCGGTCTCCGCCAACCTCGGCGTCAACCCGTCCCTCACGATCACCGCACAGGCCGAACGCGCGATGTCCCTCTGGCCCAACCGGGGCGAGGCCGACACCCGCCCCGAGCTGGGCGACACCTATCGAAGAATCACCCCCGTCCTTCCTAAGAACCCCGTCGTTCCCATCGATGCTCCAGCGGCACTCCACCTTCCTATTGCCGAGATCACCTGACCGGTTCACGTTCCGGTTCGTCCCCGCCTCCGAACCGGGACGCGGCCGGCTTGTCCTGGCAGGCCCACCGCGTCCCATGCTCACGCAGCGCTCACGGCCGGGGAAGTAGAACGTCATTCTGTGGATAACTTCGCCCGACGTGGCCAGGTGGCGCTGACGCCGAGCCGCCGGCGCTGGTCGGGCCGGCCTGGCGCCGCCCGGCGTCCGCCCCAGATCGGATGACCCCAGGCCACGCCCCGGGTCGCGGGCGCGTGCAGAGCGACGCTGAATGCCGTGGCACTGGACGTCGACGGTGAGCGTCGCGGCACTGAGCGTCGGCGGTGAGCGTCGCGGTGCTGGCGCCGCAGTGCTGAAGACCGAGCTGCGGAAATCGGGCTGCAGATACCGGGATGTGGGAGGCCGTGGTGCGGGGTCCGTGGTGCCGGGGTCCGTAGTGTCGGGGGCGGTGGTGGGGCGCCGTGGTACGGGAGATCGGGCTGGAGAGGCCGGGCGGCGCGGGGCTGTGGTGTCGTGCTCACCCGCTTGTGTGGGGCAGCGGCTAGGGACGTCATCACGCCGGTAGGCAAAGCTGACGCGCCAAGCTCCCCTGGAGAGGGGAATCCGCCCCTCGGTCAGTCGTCCTTATGGCGAGGGTGAGGCCGTCATCTGTGTCGTCTGGCGGAGTCGTCCCTGGCGACGCGCGTGGGCTGCAGGCGGGCTGGCCGGGGATAGTGCTGGGACCTCCCCTTCGTACGCGTCTGACGTCGCGGAAGGGGCGTACCCGGCGCCGGAGGGGGTGGGTCTCCGGCGCCGGGACGGGTCGGGTCAGGCGCGGTAGGCGGCCCACTGGTCGCGCATGCGCTGGGTCTGGCCCGGCGTGAACTCGTACATGCAGGAGTCGTAGCTGTAGTCCATGAAGTTGTGGATGGGGTCCAGTCCGGACGAGGAGCAGGTGTCACGGCCTGTGGGGCAACCCGAGGCGGGGCTCTGCTCGGCGGGGGTGTCGGAGACCCGGTCGCCCTGGCCGCTGCAGCCGCCCTGGAACGTGTGGTACAGGCCCATCCAGTGGCCGACCTCATGGGTCGCCGTGTCGCCCTCGTTGTAGTTGGTGAGCGATCCGCCGGGGACGCTCTGGTAGTGGATGACGACGCCGTCCATCTTGGGCTTGGATCGGTAGTCGCTGGGGAATGTGGCCCAGCCGAGGAGGCTGTCGCCCAGGTCTGCGGTGTAGAGGTTGAGGTCCTGGGCGGTACCGGTGTGGAGCGTGTTCTTCATGGCGGTCTCGTTGCCCTCGGGGTCGGAGAACCATGCCGCGTTGTTCGTCCGCTTGATGGAGGCGAGGGTGAAGGCGACGCCGCTCGACGCATAGGCGGCGTTGAGGACGCTGAGCTGCTTGTTGAGCGTCGCGTCGGACAGCGAGCCTGTGCTTCCGCTGGTGATGACCTGGAAGTGCACTCGTACGGTCATCGAGGCGGCGGCTGCTTTGAGGCGGCCAGACGTGGCGAGCTGCCCGAGACGGTCGTGGAAGTCCTTCTCCATCGCCGCGACCTTGGCGGTCCCGGGCTGGTGCCGTTCAGTGGCGTGGGAGCCGGCACGGACGCGGGCCTGCGCGGCGGCCGTCTCGGAACTGCACTTCGCACCCGGAACGGGAGCGGACAGGGCGGGGGCGGCCGCGGGCGCGTACGCCGTGAACGCGGCGAGCATCCCGATGGCGGTGGCGATTCCAGCGCGTTTCATGGAACTCCTTGGGGGCGGCGCGTCCGGTGAGGGGCGCGCGGGGGAGCGGAGTCATCGCTGGAACTAGGGTGATTGCCGACAAGAGGCGCGTCTTTGGCAAACCTGGACGAATAGGGACGGAAAATGCGGAATGCGGCGCCGTAGCGCGAGCGCCGGAATGTCAGACCGGCGGGATAACGTGACCGCCGGATCGTCGAGCCGCCGGCGTCCGCACCGGAATGTCGGACGGGCGGCGTAGCGTCTTCACATGGATGCCGGGATCGAGGCCGAGCGGATCTTGGGCGAGCTGCGCGCCCAGGCCGATCCGGTGCGAGCCGACAGCGAGAAGCGCTACCTGAAGAGCGACCTCGCGCACATCGGAGTCCCCGTCCCGGCGCTGCGGAAGATCGCTCTCGCCGCGGTCAGAGTGCGGCCCGCGCGAGACGAGCTGCTCGGGCTCGTGGACGCGCTGTGGACGGCGACGGACGATGGTCGTCCCGTCCACGAGGCCCGCATGGCTGCCATTGAAGTGCTGGCCAAGCGAGTCGAGCTGCTCGAGCCCGGCGATCTGGCCGTGGTCGAGCACCTCATTCGCGACTCGGAGAGCTGGGCGCAGGTCGACCATCTCGCCGAGAAGGTCGTCGGCCGCTTGATCGTCCGCTACTCGGAACTGGCGGCGGTGCTGGACGCGTGGGTCCGCGATCCCTACATGTGGATCCGGCGCACGTCGCTCCTGGCGCTGCTGCCTGGCGTCCGCTCTGGAACCCCCGACCTGGACCGGCTCACGAGATATGGAGACGTCCTCATAGACGAGAAGGAGTTCTTCATACGAAAGGCATTGGGGTGGGTGCTGCGAGAGCTGTCGAAGACAGACCCCGCCTGGGTGGTGGCATGGGTGGAGCGGCACATCGCCGACGTCTCCGGCGTGACGTTCCGCGAGGCCGTCCGCCGCCTGCCAGCCCCCGACGCCGACCGGCTGCTCACTGCCTACAGAACGCGCTGATCCCCCGCCTAGCCGCACCGCCTTGCGCGCTCGCCCGCCTGCGCCCGTAATGCCCGTCCGACGTCGCTGTCCGCCTTGCCCGCCCCACGTGTACGTCTACGCGTGCCCGGCCTGCGTGCCCGCCACGTGTACGTCTACGTGGGCGTGGCCTATGTGCCCGGCCTGCGTGCCTGCCGAGCTTGGCCTGCCTGCGGAGCTTGGCCTGCCTGCGGAGCTTGGCCTGCGTGCCGTGCCTGGCCTGCGTGCCCGCCCCACGTGTACATCTACGCATGCCCAGCCTGCGTGCCCGCCACGTGTATGCCTACGTGTGCGCGGTCACATGCGCGGCCTGCGTGTGCGGCCTGCGTGCCTGCCGCGCTGTGGCTGGCCTGCGTGCCTGCCCCACGTGTCCGTCCCGCGCGCCCGGCGTCGGTGCCTGGTTTGCGTGCCTGGGCTGCGGGGCCGACTCGTGTGTGCGTCCCGCATGCCTGCCCGTGCGTGCGCCCGCGTGTTCGGGTTGCGTGCCCGCCCGCGTGTTCGGCGCGCGTGCCTGTCCCCATCCGCGCTGGGCACCCGCTGCGCGATGGCCTCGAATGACTGCCTCGAAACGACCGCTCGGCATGCTTTCGCTCACGCCTCGCTGCATGCGGGCTGCGCGTTGGGGCCGCTGGGGTGTAGAGCAGGGGCGCGTCGACCGGCTGGGTGGCGGCGCGGGATGAACGGCGGTCTTTTGTGTCGTGCTGCATGGGCGTGCTGCTCGGTCGGACTGCCGGAGGATGCTTGCCTGGAGTCGTGCTGCCTGGTCGGGCTGTGCGCCTGGGCTGCACCAGGTGCTGAACCGCTGGGGTGGCCCATGGTTGGGCTGTGTGTTCATCTCGCAGGCCGTGCTGGGGGAACCCACTCCGCGGGGGGCGTGCGGCGGGAGTTGCTGCGTGGGGGCGTGCGGCGGGTGCCGTGTTGCAGCTGCGTGGGTGTTGCTCGTTGGCGGTGTAGGGCGGACCTGGGCCCTGCATCGCCGGAGCTGGCCGTGGAGGTGGCGCTCCACTGGTGCGCTGGTGGGCACGGTTGCCGCGGTCGCGCTTTGCCCTTCGACGAGGCGCGGCCCGGTGGCGCTGTATGGGTGTGTTAGACGGCCGTGCTGTGTGGGCGTGGGGCGGCTGTCTTGCGGGCTGCTAGGGCTGTCCTGTCTGTGTGCTTAGCGGCTGTGCTTGATGGCTGGGCTATCGGGTCTGTGCTGCAGGGCGGCTAATTGCTGACGCTTGGTGGGCGTGGGCGTGGGCGTGGGCGTGGGCGTGGGCGTGGGCGTGGGCGTGGTGGCGTTGTGCGGGTGGCTTTGTTGTGTGGCGGCGCTTGGGGTGTGCTTGCGTGGTGGGTTCGGGGCTGGGGCGGGGTTAGCGGCGGTAGGCGGCCCAGACTTTGTGCATGCGGGCGCCCTGGCCGGCGGTGAAGGAGGTCATGCAGGTGTCGTAGCTGTAGTCCATGAAGTTGTGGACGGGGTCGTTGCCGGGCGCGGGGCAGGTGTCCTTGCCGGACGGGCAGCCGTTGGTGGGGTCGCGCTCGGCCGGGGTGTCGGAGACCCGGTCGCCCTTGCCACCGCATCCGTCCTGGAACGTGTGGTAGAGCCCGAGCCAGTGGCCGACCTCGTGGGTGGCGCTGAAGCCGCGGTTGAAGTTGTCGATGGGGCCGCCCGGCATGCTGCCGTAGTGGATGGTGACGCCGTCCATCTTGGGCTCGGACTTGTACTTCCACGGGAAGGTGGACCAGCCGAGCAGGTCGCCGCCGATGCGGGCGCTGTAGAGGTTCAGCGTGCCCTTGCCGCCCTTGCGGAGCTTCGGCTTGTAGGTGCCCTCGTAGCGCTCCGGCTCGTTGAACCAGGATGCCTTGTCGGTGCGGCTGATCTGCTTCAGGTGGAACGTCACGCGGGTGTTGGCGCCGCCGTAACGGCCGCCGTAGGACGCGTTCAGCACGCTGATCTGCCGCTTGACCACGGAGGCGGGGACGTTGCCGGTGGAGCCGTCGTGCAGCACGTGGAAGTACACCGGGACGCTGATCTTGCCGGCGGCGCGCAGGTCGGTCGGGGTGGACTGGTCGTCCGGCCGGTCCATGGCGCCGAGGCCGAGGCTCTTGAGGGCCCGGCCGAGACGCTGCTCGACGTTCGCGGACTCCGAAGGAGTGAGGGCGTTGCGCTCCCGCACGTGCGCGTCGGGCCGCCGGAGCCGTGCGTTCGACGGTGCGGCGCAGGAGTTCGGGGAGGCGGCCTGCGGCGCGTCGGGGTGTGCTCTCACGGCCGTGGCGCTCACGCCGGCCGGACCGGTCGGTACGGCGGGGACGAGGGCGGCGATGAGGGCGGCGGCGGCGAGCAGCTTCACGACACTCCTAGGGAGGACGCTGAATGCGTACGGACAGCGACTGGACACAGGGCGTTATCAAGACGTATCAGAGAGAAGTCCTGCTGCGCGTGTGATCAAGGTAAACGGATGCCGACCGTTTTCGGCCAGTCGCCCAATGTGACCGGCGTGACCCGGGCGCGCGCATCGGCCCTGGATGCGGCCCCGTAGACTGGAGTTCTTTCCGGGCCCGTGCGAAAGGCGTTGTTGGTGGCCGTAGACCAGTCCTTTGACACCGTTCTCGTCGTCGACTTCGGCGCGCAGTACGCGCAGCTGATCGCGCGGCGGGTCCGTGAGTGCCATGTGTTCAGCGAGATCGTGCCGTCCACCATGCCGGCGGCGGAGATGCTCGCCAAGCGGCCGAAGGCGATCATCCTGTCGGGCGGGCCGGCGTCGGTGTACGAGCAGGGCGCACCGGCGGCGCCGGACGGCCTTTTCGAGCTGGGCGTGCCGACGCTCGGGATCTGCTACGGCCACCAGGTGATGGCGCAGGCGCTCGGCGGGACGGTGGAGAACTCCGACGTCGCCGAGTACGGCGGCGCGACGGTCGCCGTGACCTCGCCGGGGATGCTGTTCGCCGGGCTGCCGAACGAGCAGGCGGTGTGGATGTCGCACCGCGACTTCGTCCGGGAGGCGCCCGCCGGGTTCACGGTCACGGCGAGCACGGACGTGACGCCGGTCGCCGGCATGGAGGACCGGTCGCGCGGCTTCTTCGGCGTGCAGTTCCACCCGGAAGTGCTCCACACCGAGAACGGCATGGAGATCCTGCGGCGGTTCCTCTACGAGGGCGCGGGCTGTCGGCCGAACTGGACGATGGTGAACATCGCCGACGAGTCGATCGAGGCGGTCCGGGAGCGGGTCGGCGGCAAGCGGGCGATCTGCGCGCTGTCCGGCGGCGTCGACTCCGCGGTCGCCGCGGCGCTCGTCCAGCGCGCCATCGGCGACCAGCTGACCTGCGTGTTCGTCGACCACGGGCTGCTGCGCAAGGGCGAGCCGGAGCAGGTCGAGAAGGACTTCGTCGCGGCCACCGGGGTGAACCTGCACGTCGTGGACGCGCAGGACCGCTTCCTCGCCGCCCTGGACGGGGTGAGCGACCCGGAGGAGAAGCGGAAGATCATCGGCCGCGAGTTCATCCGGGTGTTCGAGGAGGCCGCGCGGGAGATCGTCGGCGAGGACGCGGCGGAGCCCGTCGAGTTCCTCGTCCAGGGCACGCTCTACCCGGACGTCGTGGAGTCCGGCGGCGGCACCGGCGCGGCGAACATCAAGTCGCACCACAACGTCGGCGGGCTGCCGGAGGACCTGCAGTTCAAGCTGGTGGAGCCGCTGCGGACGCTGTTCAAGGACGAGGTGCGGGCGCTCGGCGAGCAGCTCGGCCTGCCGTCGGAGATCGTCTGGCGGCAGCCGTTCCCCGGCCCCGGCCTCGGCATCCGGATCATCGGCGCGGTGACCCGCGACCGGCTGGACATCCTGCGCGACGCGGACGCGATCGCCCGCGAGGAGCTGACCCGCGCGGGCCTGGACCGCGACATCTGGCAGTTCCCGGTGGTGCTCCTCGCCGACGTCCGGTCCGTGGGCGTCCAGGGCGACAGCCGGACGTACGGCCACCCGATCGTGCTGCGCCCCGTGACCAGCGAGGACGCGATGACGGCCGACTGGGCGAAGCTCCCGTACGACCTGCTGCAGAAGATCTCGACGCGGATCACCAACGAGGTCCGCGAGGTCAACCGCGTCGCCGTGGACATCACGTCCAAGCCGCCGGGCACCATCGAGTGGGAGTGACCCCGTGCGCCTCCTGGCGCCCTATGGCCGTGGCCCTGGGGCTTCTTCCTCGTGACTGCTTGACCACGTGTCGCTGAGGCCTCGTGATGCCGTGGCGGCGTGGCGGCGTGGCGGCGTGGCGGCGTGGCGGCGTGGCGGCGTGGCTTTGGGCTCGTGATGCCACGGCGGCGTGAGGGTATGGCTTCGCGTCGCTTGACAGCGTGATGCCGTGGTCGCGGGATGGCGTGGCTGTGCCTCGTGGTGCTGTGACGGTGTGGCGCTGTGGGCGCGTGGAAGCGTGATGCTGTGGCGCCGTGACGGTGTGCTCGCGTGGTGGTAGGAACGCGTGGTCCTGTGGCGGTGTGGGCTCGTGGCGCGTGACTTCGTGGGCGTGCCCGCGTGATGCTGTGCCGCGTGTCGGCGTGACCCCTCGTGGCGCGATGTTGTGAACGCGTGGTGCTGTGGCGGTGGGGGCGCTTGGGGAGTGAGGTTGTGGGCTCGTGGTGCCACGGTGGAGTCGCGGTTTGATTTGTGGCGGCGTGGTCGTGTGACGCTGTGGCGGGTGGCTAGGAGTGGCTCGGGATGGCTAGCTCGGGGGTGGCTAGCTCGGGGTGCCCGGGTGCCCGGGTGCCCAGGGGCCCGGGGTGGCCCGGGGCGGCCCGGGGAGTGTGGCCCGGGGGTGGCCTGGGGTGGTGGAGCGGGGGCGGGTGTTCCGGCGCTGCGCGAGGTGGGCGGTCGTAGAGGAAGTGTGCGGGAGGGGAGCGAGGCTTGGGTGAGCGGGGGCTGGGGTGGTTAGGCGGAAACGTGAGGCCCGGGTGCGGGGGTGCACTCGGGCCTCACGGTTTGCGGGGAGGTGTCAGACCGTGGCGGGGGCCAGGGCGGCCTCGGCGTCGAGGGTCGCGGCGGTCGCGTTCACGACGGCGGCGATCCGCAGGGCCTCCTGGACGAGCTCGCGCGACAGGCCGGCCTCGCGGACGACCTTCTCGTGCGACTCCAGGCACCGGCCGCAGCCGTTGATGGCGGACACGGCGAGGCACCAGAGCTCGAAGTCGACCTTGTCCACGCCGGGCTTGCCGATGATCGACATGCGGAGCTTGGCGGGGAGGGTCGCGTACGTCTCGTCGCCGATCAGGTGCGTGGCGCGGTAGTACACGTTGTTCATCGCCATGATCGACGCGGCGCCCTTGGCGGCCTCGAACGCCTCGGCGGACAGGTAGTCGCCGGCGTCCTCGGCGAGCTCGCGGATGACGGTGGCGCTCCGGGTGGCGAGGGCGCAGGCCAGCACGGTGCCCCACAGCTGCTGCTCGGAGAGCTGCGAGGTGGAGGTCAGCGAGCCGAGGTTGAGCTTGGTGTCCTTGGCGTAGCCCGGGAGGGCGCCCTTCAGCGCGTCAACGCTCATGATCTTGAGTCCTTTCGTGCGGACGGCCGGCCGCGCGGGTGCGACCGGCCGTCGGGACCGGGGCGGGCCGCCGCGGCGCGTCGCGGGCGCCGTGGGCGGGCCGGCCGGCGGGGTGAAG
>NZ_WBMR01000172.1 GCF_008923365.1 Actinomadura montaniterrae | reverse complement strand
CGGGTCAGCGTGAGGACGAACCCGCCGGCCGCGGCGACGCAGGCGGCGAGCGCGGCGAGGAACGCCAGGCCGAGGTAGAAGCCGGCGGTGCCGTCCGGCGCCACCAGCAGCGGCCCGTCGGTGCCCCGGCAGGTCAGCACGGCCGTCCCGGTGACCGGCGCCGTCATCGAGGCGGTGTAGCGGTAGCCGGGGCGGTCGGCCGCGCTCCAGGAGTTCTTGCGGGTCAGCCGGACGCGCGCGCCGGCGTCGCCGTCCTCGACGGCGCACCCGAACGGCGCGGAGCCGTCCCGCCGCACGTAGAGGAAGTAGGTGCGGCCCTCGGCGAGCCGCACGCCGATCCCGGCCGCCGCGTCGCCGGTCACGGCCGGCCCGGCGGCGGCTCCGGCGTCGTCCCGCGTCAGTGCCAGCGCGGTGAGCAGGCCCGCGGCCGCCAGCACGACCAGCGCGACCGGGACCGCGTACCAGCCCGCGGCGGGACGGACGGGCGGCGGGCTCCAGGCCGGGGCCGACGGCGCCGGCTCCTCCGGAGCGTTCACTCGCGGCCACATCCCGGTCCCCCCGATCCGAACGTCACCGTGCCGTGCCGCCACCTTTCCAGACCGCGGACCGGCACGTCAGCGACTTGGCGAGGGCGCGGAGGTGTCGTCCGGGCGCGAGCGGTTACCTTACTAGGTAGTAGCAATCTTGGAGGTCGCATGGCCCTCAGGGACCGCCTGCCCGCCTCGCCGATCCGGGTGCGCCGCCCGCGCGGGCTGCCCCGCCCGCCGCTGCCGCGGTACACGGTCGAGCGGGACCTGCCGGTGACGATGCCGGACGGCGTGACGCTGCTCGCCGACCGCTACGTCCCGGCCGGGGCTCGCCGCCCGCCGGCGACGATCCTCGTGCGCACGCCTTACGGGCGGCGCGGGCCCGCCGCACTGGCGAACGGCCTGCTGTTCGTCCCGTTCGGGTTCCAGCTGGTCGTGCAGAGCGCGCGCGGAACGTTCGGGTCCGGCGGCGAGTTCGACCCGCTCGGCAGCGAGCGCGACGACGGCCTCGCCACCGTCGCGTGGCTGAAGGAGCAGCCGTGGTTCGGCGGGACGTTCGCGACCTACGGCGCCAGCTACCTCGGCTACTCCGCGTGGGCGATCGCCGCCGAGGCCGGGCCGGAGCTGAAGGCGATGTCGCTGCAGATCACCGCGTCGTCGTTCCGGGACGCCGCCTACGTCGGCGGATCGTTCGCGCTGGAGTCCACGCTCACCTGGACCGACCTCACCCACCGGCAGCAGCAGCCGCTCGGGCTGCTCGCCGCGACGCTGCTGTCGCGCCGGCGCGCCGTCCGCGCCGCCCGGTCCGGCCTGCCCCTCGGCGAGCTGGACGTGGCGACCGGCGGCGAGCAGATGCGGTTCTACCAGGACCTCCTCACCAACCACGGCACGGACGCCGGCTACTGGGACGGGCGCGACTTCAGCGGCACCGTCGGCGACGTCGAGGCGCCCGTCACCCTGCTCGGCGGCTGGTACGACGTGTTCCTGCCGTGGGAGATCAGGGACTACCTCGCGCTGCGCGCCGCCGGGCGGCGGCCGTACCTCACCATCGGCCCCTGGTGGCACACCGACGCCCGGCACGGGCTGGTGTCGTTCCGCGAGACGCTCGCCTGGTTCCGCACGCACCTGCTCGGCGACCCGTCCGGGCTGCGCGCCGAACCCGTCCGGCTGTACGTCACCGGCGCCGGCGAGTGGCGGCACTACCGCGACTGGCCGCCGCCCGGCACGCGGCAGGAGCGCTGGCACCTGCACCCCGGCGGCGGCCTCGGCGAGGACGGCCCGCTCCCGTCGAAGCCGAGCGCCTACCGGTTCGACCCGGCCCGGCCGACGCCCGCGCTCGGCGGCCCGACCCTGCTCGGCAGCTCCCGCCCCGTCGACAACCGGCCGCTGGAGCGCCGCCCGGACGTGCTGGTGTTCACCTCGCCGCCGCTCGCCGAGCCGCTCGACGTGATCGGCCCGGTCGGCGCCGACCTGTTCGTCCGGTCCGACCGCGAGCACACCGACTTCGTCGTCCGGCTCTGCGACGTCGCCCCGGACGGGACGTCCCGGAACGTCTGCGAGGGCGGGCTGCGGCTCCCGGCGTTCGCGGAGAAGCCGGTCGGGACGGCGGGCGTCCGCCGCATCGCCGTCGACCTGTGGCCGACCGGGCACCGCTTCGCGCGCGGCCACCGCGTCCGCGTGCACGTGGCCAGCGGCGCCCATCCGAAGGTCGCGGCGAACCCGGGCACCGGCGAGCCGCTCGCCACCGCCCGCCTGATGGTCCCGGCGGACCAGGAGGTCTTCCACGACCCGGACCACCCGTCCGCGATCATCCTGCCGATCGCCGGCGCGTCGCCCGAGTCCGCGACACCGGCCCCCGGCGAGGAGCCCGCCTAGGGGGTCACAGCAGCCCGGCGACCGCCTTCGCGAAGCAGGTCTCGCTGCCGGGGGCGTGTTCGAGGTAGAGGGCCGGCTCGGTCAGTTCGAGCTCGATCAGCAGCGGGTCGCCATCGGGGCCCGGGATCAGGTCGACGCGGGCGTAGAGCAGGTCGCGGCCGCCGGGGACGGCGGCGAGGACGCGGTGGGCGAGGTCCAGCTCGGCGCCGGTCGCGGTGGTCGCGGTGACCCTGCCGCGGGTCTCGCCGAGGCCGGCGAGGCCCTCGATGCCGGCGCCGGGGTTGAGGACGCGCGCCTTGCGGCCCGCGTGGCTGTACTCGCCGCCGATGAAGACCAGGGCGGTCTCGCCCGCGGTGTCGACGGCGTCCAGGTACGGCTGGCGCATCACCGTGCGGCCGGCGTCGCGCAGGTCGCGCAGGTGGGCGCGGGCGGCGTCCTCCTCGCCGGCGCCCCAGCGGGCGGTGTCGCGGGAGCCGGACGACACCGACGGCTTGAGCACGAACTCCGGCCAGTCGGCGGGGATGCCGTCGGGGTCCCAGCGGGTCGGGACGATCGGGACGCCGGCGGCCTCCAGGTCGCGCAGGTAGACCTTGTCGGTGTTCCAGCGCAGCACGTCCGCCGGGTTGAGGACGCGCGGGAGGCTGTCCGCCCAGGCGAGGAACGCGTCCCGCCGGTCGGTGTAGTCCCAGGTGGAGCGGATGACGACGAGGTCGTAGCGGGACCAGTCGACGGCCGGGTCGTCCCAGACGGCGATGTCGGCGGCGACGCCGAGGCCGGCGAGGGCGGCGGCGAGCATCCGCGCGTCGTCGCTGCCTTCGGGCAGCCGGTCGCAGGTGGCGAGGGCGCACCGGGGTGAAGCGGTCACGGGGGGTTCCTTCTCGCGGCGGGGGTGCCGGGTTCGGCGGGCGGGGGGCGGCGGACGGGTCAGCGGACGGGGTTGCCCGCGGCGCGGAGCGCGTCCTTCACCTCGGAGATCTTCATCTCGCCGAAGTGGAAGACGCTCGCGGCGAGCACCGCGTCGGCGCCGGCGGCGACGGCCGGGGCGAAGTGGCCGACGGCGCCCGCGCCGCCGCTGGCGATGACGGGCACGGTGACGGTCTCCCGGACGCGGCGCAGCATCTCCAGGTCGAAGCCGGTCTTGGTGCCGTCGGCGTCCATCGAGTTCAGCAGGATCTCGCCGACGCCGAGCTCCTGCCCGCGCCGCGCCCACTCGATCGCGTCGATGCCGGTGCCCTTGCGGCCGCCGTGCGTCGTGACCTCGAACCCTGACTCGGTGCCCTCGGCTCGGCGGGCGTCCACCGACAGGACGACGCACTGCGAGCCGAACCGGTGCGCGGCCTCCCGCAGGAACTCGGGGCGCGCGATCGCCGCGGTGTTGATCGACACCTTGTCGGCGCCCGCGCGCAGCAGCCGGTCGACGTCGTCGACGGTGCGGACGCCGCCGCCGACCGTCAGCGGGATGAACACCTGCTCGGCGGTCCGGCGCACCACGTCGTAGGTGGTGGAGCGGTCGCCGCTGGACGCGGTGATGTCGAGGAACGTCAGCTCGTCGGCGCCCTCCGCGTCGTAGCGGCGGGCCAGCTCGACGGGGTCGCCGGCGTCCCGCAGGTTCTGGAAGTTGACGCCCTTGACGACGCGCCCGGCGTCGACGTCCAGGCACGGGATGACCCGTACGGCGACGGTCACTTCACGGCCTCCCCGCTCACTTCACGGCCTCCCCGCTCACTTCACGGCCTCCCCGCTCACTTCACGGCCTCCAGGGCCTCTTCAAGCGTGAACGCCTGCGCGTACAGCGCCTTGCCGACGATCGCGCCCTCGACGCCCACTTCGACGAGCTTGGCGAGTTCGCGCAGGTCGTCCAGGGACGAGACGCCGCCGGACGCGACGACCGGCTTGTCGGTGCGGGAGCAGACCTCGCGCAGCAGCTCGGTGTTGGGGCCGCGGAGCGTGCCGTCCTTGGTGACGTCCGTGACGACGTAACGCGGGCAGCCGTCGGCCTCCAGCCGGGCGAGGACCTCCCACAGGTCGCCGCCCTCGCGCGTCCAGCCGCGCGCCGCGAGCGTCGTGCCCCGCACGTCCAGACCGACCGCGATCTTGTCGCCGTGCGAGGCGATGATCTCGCGGCACCAGTCCGGGTTCTCCAGCGCGGCGGTGCCGATGTTGACCCGCGCGCAGCCGGTGGACAGCGCCGCCTCCAGCGACGCGTCGTCGCGGATGCCGCCGGACAGCTCCACCTTCACGTCCAGCCGGCCGGTCACCTCGGCGAGCAGCTCCCGGTTGGAGCCCCGCCCGAACGCCGCGTCCAGGTCGACGAGATGGATCCACTCCGCACCCGCGTCCTGCCAGGCCAGCGCGGCGTCGAGGGGCGCGCCGTAGGAGGTCTCGGTGCCGGCCTCGCCCTGCACCAGGCGGACCGCCCGGCCGTCGGCGACGTCAACGGCGGGAAGGAGCGTCAGAGTCATGCGGAAACCCTATCGATACAGGTGAACGGGCAAGCGCGGTCAGGAGAGGGTGGACAGCCAGTTGCGCAGGAGCCGCGCCCCCGCGTCGCCGGACTTCTCCGGGTGGAACTGGGTCGCGCACAGCGGGCCGTTCTCGACCGCCGCGACGAACCGGTCGCCGTGCTCGGCCCAGGTGACCAGCGGCGGCTCGATGGTGCCGGTCGGGTCGGGCTCCAGCTCCCAGCGGCGCGCCGCGTAGGAGTGGACGAAGTAGAACCGGGCGTCCGCGAGCCCCTCGAACAGGACGGAGCCCTCCGGGGCGTCCACGGTGTTCCAGCCCATGTGCGGGACGACCGGCGCCTCCAGCCCGTCGACCGTGCCGGGCCACTCGTCGCAGCCCTCGGTGGTGACGCCGTGCTCGATGCCCTTGGAGAACAGGATCTGCATGCCGACGCAGATGCCGAGGACGGGCCGGCCCCCGGCGAGGCGGCGGCCGATGATCTGCTCGCCGCGCACCTCCCGCAGCCCCTTCATGCAGGCGGCGAACGCGCCGACGCCCGGCACGACCAGGCCGTCGGCGGCGAGCGCCGCGTCCCAGTCGGCGGTGACGGTGACGTCCGCGCCCGCGCGGGCCACGGCGCGCTCGGCGGAGCGCAGGTTGCCCGACCCGTAGTCGAGCACGACGACGTTCGGGGTCACAGCCACATCACTCCCCCGGCGAACGCCAGCCCCGCGAGGAACAGCACGATCAGCGCGGCGGCCTTCAGGCCCTGCTTGATGAAGCTGTACACGCCGGCGAGCAGGAACAGCGCGACCGCGAAGACGGCGATGTTGAGGAAGGTGAAGTGCAGACCGCCGATATCCACGGCTACAGCGCTCCCTTGGTGGACGGGATGCCGTGCACCTTCGGGTCGAACGCCACGGCGTCGCGCAGCGCGCGCGCCAGCGCCTTGAACTGCGCCTCGACGATGTGGTGCGCGTTGCGCCCGTACGGCACGTGGACGTGCAGCGCGATCTGCGCGTTCGACACGAACGACTCGAAGACGTGCCGGGTCATCGTGGTGTCGTACTCGGGGCCGATCATCGGGGCCATGCCGTCCGGCTCCACGTGCACGAGGTAGGGGCGGCCCGACACGTCCACGGTGACCTGCGCGAGCGCCTCGTCCAGCGGGATGGACGCGTCGGCGAAGCGGCGGATGCCGGCCTTGTCGCCGAGCGCCTCGCGGAACGCCTGGCCGAGCGCGATCGCGGTGTCCTCGATCGTGTGGTGGCTGTCGATGTGCAGGTCCCCGGCCGTCTTGACGGTCAGGTCGAACGACCCGTGCTTGCCGAGCTGCGCCAGCATGTGGTCGAAGAACCCGACGCCGGTCGCCACGTCGACCCGGCCGGTCCCGTCCAGGTCGATCTCGACGAGGACCTGCGTCTCCTTGGTCCCGCGCTCGACTCGTCCCTTGCGCGTCACACGCTCTCCTTCAGTACGTCCTTGAGGGCCGTGCGGAAGGCGGCCATCTCGTCGGGGGTGCCGACGCTCACCCGCAGCCACTCGGGCGGGCCGACCTCGCGGATCAGCACGCCGTGCTCCAGCAGCGCCTCCCAGATCCGCCGGCGGTCCGGGAACGTCCCGAACAGCACGAAGTTGGCGTCGGAGTCGGCCACCCGGAACCCCTCGGCGCGCAGCCAGGCGACCAGGGCGTCGCGCTCGCGGCGCAGCGCCTCGACGGTGCCGAGCAGCTCCTCGCCGTGCGCGAGGGCGGTGCGCGCCACCGCCTGGGTGACGGCCGACAGGTGGTACGGCAGCCGGACCAGCAGCAGCGCGTCGATCACGGCGGGGTCGGCGGCGAGGTAGCCGAGCCGGGTGCCCGCCATCGCGAACGCCTTCGACATCGTCCGGGTGACGATGAGGCGCGGGTGGCCGTCCAGCAGCGTCAGCGCCGACGGCGTCCCGGCCCGGCGGAACTCGCCGTAGGCCTCGTCGACGACGACCATGCCGGGCGCCGCCTCCAGGACCGCCTCGATCGCCGCCAGCGGCAGCGCGGTGCCGGTCGGATTGTTCGGCGAGGTGAGGAACACGATGTCGGGCCGGTACTCCTCGACGGCCGCGATCGCGCGGGCCGGCTCCAGGCCGAAGTCCTCGTCGCGGAACGCGTCGATCCAGCGGGTCCCGGACACCCCGGTGATGATCGGGTGCATCGAGTACGACGGCTCGAAGCCGAGCGCGCTGCGGCCCGGCCCGCCGAACGCCTGCAGGATCTGCTGGATGATCTCGTTGGAGCCGTTCGCCGCCCACACCCGCCCGGCGGTGAGGCCGATGCCGGGGGTGTCGGCGTTCAGGAACGCGGCGAGGTCCTCGCGGAGCGCGACGGCGTCGCGGTCGGGGTAGCGGTTCAGCGACCCGGCGACGTCCATGACGGCCTCGCCGAGCGCCTTCACCAGCCGCTCGGACGGCGGGTAGGGGTTCTCGTTGGTGTTCAGCGCGTACGGCACGTCCAGCTGCGGGGCGCCATAGGGCTCCCGGCCGCGCAGGTCGTCCCGCAGCGGCAGGTCGTTGAGCGAGGTCACGAAGGGATCTCCCAGTCGAAGCGGGCCTTCAGGGCGGCCCCGTGCGCGGGCAGGTCCTCGGCCTCCGCGAGCGCGACGACGCGCCCGGTGGCCTCGGCGAGGGCGTCGCGGTCGTACTCCACGACATGGACGCCGCGCAGGAACGACTGCACCGACAGCCCGGACGAGTGGCACGCGCACCCGCCGGTCGGCAGCACGTGGTTGGACCCGGCGAGGTAGTCGCCGAGCGACACCGGCGCGTACGGGCCGACGAAGATCGCGCCGGCGTTGCGGACGCGGGCGGCGACGGCGGGCGCGTCGGCGGTCTGGATCTCCAGGTGCTCGGCGGCGTAGGCGTCGACGACCTTCAGGCCGTCGTCGATCCCGTCCACCAGCACGATGCCGGACTGCCGCCCGGCCAGCGCCTCGGTGATCCGCTCGGTGTGCTTCGTGCGCGCCACCTGCGCCTTCAGCTCCCGCTCGACCTCGTCGGCGAGTCGGACGGAGTCGGTGACGAGCACGGCGGCGGCGAGCGTGTCGTGCTCGGCCTGGCTGATCAGGTCGGCGGCGACGTCGACCGCGTCGGCGGTGTCGTCGGCGAGGATCGCGATCTCGGTCGGGCCGGCCTCGGCGTCGATGCCGATCACGCCCTTGAGCAGCCGCTTCGCGGCGGCGACGTACACGTTGCCGGGCCCGGTGACGAGGTCGGCGCGCGGGCACTCCTCGGTGCCGTAGGCGAACATCGCGATCGCCTGTGCGCCGCCGACGGCGTACACCTCCTCGACGCCGAGCAGCGCGCACGCCGCCAGGATCGTCGGGTGCGGCAGGCCGCCGTGCTCCTTCTGCGCGGGCGAGGTGACCGCGAGGGACGCGACGCCCGCCTCCTGCGCCGGGACGACGTTCATCACCACGCTGGACGGGTACACGGCGCGGCCGCCCGGCACGTACAGGCCGACGCGGCCCACCGGGATCCACCGCTCGGTGACGGTGCCGCCGGGCACGACCCGCGTGGTCGTGTCGGTGCGGCGCTGGTCGCGGTGCACGGCGCGGGCGCGGCGGATGCTCTCCTCCAGCGCCTCGCGGACGGCGGCGTCGAGCCCCGTGAGGGCCTGGTGGACGGCCCTGACCGGGACCCGGGAGCTCTCCAGCTCGACCCCGTCGAACGCCTTGGTGTACTCCCGTACCGCCTGCGAGCCCCTATGGCGCACGTCCTCGCAGATCGGCCGCACCTTGTCCAGGGCGGCCTCGACGTCGAGCTCGGCGCGGGGCAGCACGGAGCGCGGGTCGCCGGGAAGCGAGCCGCGCAGGTCGATACGGGAAATCACGCGCCCAGTCTACGGAGTGGCCCCGGTCCCCCGCGCACCGTCTCACGTGCCGAGACGCCCGTGTCGCCGGGGTCCGGGGACGTGCCGCGGGTCACACCCGCAGCGTCCCGTCCAGCACGGTGACGGCCGCCCCGGAGATGATCACGCGGCCGCCGCGCAGCGCCGTCCGGACCCGCCCGCCGCGCTCGGACGCCTGGTAGCCGGTCAGGTCGCCGCGGCCGAGGCGCTCCGCCCAGAACGGGGCGAGCGCGCAGTGCGCCGAGCCGGTCACCGGGTCCTCGCCGTCGCCGAGCAGGACCCGCGCGCCGAAGAACCGGGACACGAAGTCGTACCCGCCGTCCGGCCCTTCCTCCGCCCGCGCGGCGGTGGTGATCACTCCGCGCGCGTCGATCTCGGCGAGCGCCGCCATGTCGGGCGCGAGGGCGCGCACGGCCTTCTCGTCCGCGAGCTCGACGACCAGGTCGTTCTGGACGTTGCGGCCCGTCCAGCCGATCTCGGCGCCGAGCGCCTCGGCCAGCCCCGCGGGAGGCACGACGGGCTCGGGCGGGCAGGACGGGAAGTCCATCGCCAGCCCGCCGTCCCCGTCCCGGGTGACGGTGAGGACGCCGCTCTCCAGCGTCCGGAAGCGGATGGGCCGGTCCGCGGGCACCGTCCCGGTGTCGTAGAGGGCATGGGCGGCGCCCATGGTGGCGTGCCCGCAGAGCGCCACCTCGACCAGCGGCGTGAACCAGCGCAGCTCGAAGTCCGCGCCGGGCTCGTCGACGGGGCGGACGAACGCGGTCTCGGAGTGCTTCATCTCGGCCGCGACCCGCTGCATCCACGCCGCGTCGGCGGGGCCGTCCAGCAGGCAGACGCCGGCGGGGTTGCCGGCGAACGGGCGGTCGGTGAAGGCGTCCACGACGAGGATCTTCATGCCACCGACGCTACCCGCGGCGGCTCCGGCGGCGGTACGGCCAATCGGACGCAAGTGGCCCGGCGGGCCCGGACTGGACGTCGGCGTGACACACGCTTCACACTGTGAAAAATCACCCCTTACCAAGATCATCTGCCGGGGCGTACGCTGGCGCCGAGGGCGTCCCCGGCCGGCGCGGGAAAGAGGCGACATGACGGAGCGGCTCCCCCTGTTCCCGCTGGGCACCGTGCTGTTCCCCGGCCTGGTGCTCCCGCTGCACCTGTTCGAGGAGCGGTACCGGCTGCTCATCGGCGACCTGCTGGAACGGCCCGAGCCGCGCGGCTTCGGCGTGGTCGGCATCGAGCTCGGCCACGAGGTCGGCGAGGACGCGGCGCGCCGCCTCGCCGGCATCGGCTGCCTGGCCGAGCTGCGCGAGGCGAGGCGCCACCCGGACGGCCGCTACGACATCGTCACCACCGGGACGCGCCGCTTCCGCGTCAAGGAGCTGGACCGGTCCCGCCCCTACCTGCAGGGCGAGGTCGAGTTCCTCCCGGAGGAGCCCGGCGCCGAGCCCGGGCCCGCCGCCCGCCGGGTGCGGCGGCTGTTCCGGCTGTACCGGGAGCGGCTGTCGGCCACCGGCGCCGGCCCGGTCGACGACCCCGACCTCCCGGACGACCCGGTCGCCCTGTCCTACCTGATCGCGGCGTCGGTCGTGCTGGACGGGCACGAGAAGCAGCGGCTGCTCGAGTGCGAGGACGCGGCGCTGCGGCTGGCGGCCGAGCGCGAGCTGCTGGTCCGCGAGAACCGGATCCTGGACGCGCTGCCGATGATCCCCGCCGGCCAGTTCCTCGACGGCTCGTTCACCCTGAACTGACGCCAGCCGCGCGCGGGGCCGCTGTAGATCACGGCAGACTGTCCCCATGAGCAAGCGGGCAGGGGGCGGGAAGGCGGGCGGCCAGGGGACGCCCGCCACGGTCGCCGCGGCCAACGCCGGGATCGAGTTCACCGTGCACGCCTACGAGCCGGACCCGGACGCCGAGTCCTACGGCGAGGCGGCGGCGGACGCGCTCGGCGTCCCGTACGACCGGATCTTCAAGACGCTGCTGGCGGAGGTGGACGGGCGGCTGACCGTCGGGATCGTCCCGGTGTCGGGGTCGCTGGACCTGAAGGCGCTGGCCGCGGCGGCGGGCGGGAAGAAGGCGGCGATGGCGCACCCGCGCGACGCCGAGCGCGCCACCGGCTACGTCGTCGGCGGGATCAGCCCGCTCGGGCAGCGGCGCCGGCTGCCGACGGTGATCGACGCGTCGGTGTCAGCGCTCGCGACCGTCTACGTCTCGGCCGGTCGGCGCGGACTCCAGATCGAGCTCGTCCCCGCCGACCTCGTCGCCCTCACCGGCGCCACCGTCGCCGCGATCGCCCGGGGGTAGCCGGCGGACGACGACCTCCAGCAGCGCGTACGCGGCGACCGCGGCCACCGGCCAGAACACCAGCACGCCCTTGGCGCGCAGGTCGGCGACGCCGGTGACGGTGGCGCCGTCGCGGCCGTGCCGGACGACGTCGTGGTAGTGGCCGAGCCCGATCAGGTGGCCGGTCTTCCAGGCGAGCAGGGACGCGGCGGCGCCGCCGGCGGCGAGCCCGAGGATCAGCGCGATGTCGTCGCGGCGGCCGCGCAGGGTGTAGGCGGCGATGCCGCACAGCAGGCCCGCCGCGAGGCCGATCAGCGCGAACCGGCCGTCGACCCCGACCGGGCCCTCGCCCTCCGGATCGGCGATCAGCGCCTCACCTTGGATGATCACATATGTGACCTTGGGGATGGTGTTCCCCCACAGCAGCCCCGCGAGCGGCCCGAGCAGCGTCACGATGGCGGTGGTGACCAGCCAGGTCGTCAACTGCCTGCCGGTCGGTGGCCGCACTGCGTACGCTCCTCGGTGGAAGTGTCCTCTGACAGCGAAAGCCTAGCCTGCCCAGGTCAGCCGATCGACAATCGAATGGTGTCCGATTCCCGTCTTGATTCACGCCCGCGACCGCCCCGGTTACTGGGATAATGTGCCCGACATGTCCGGATTCAGTCCCGCGTTCGAACGCCTCGGCGCCGCCCTGGCGGCCGTCGTCCTGCAGCAGCAGGAGACGCTCGCCGAGTTCCTCCCGCGCGAGGACTGGAGCGCCGACCTCACCGCCCGCACCTACGCCAGCGGCGGCGTGACCGTCCGCGTCTCGCTGCTCGGCTCCTACGCCGCGCGCGAGCGCACCTGGCTGTGGGGGTGGGCGAACCCGCAGTTCGGCGACGCCCATCCCGCGGTCGTCCCGACGCTGGTGATCCGCACGCTCGGCGAGCGGCTCGGCATCACCGAGTTCACCACGCCCGAGGTCGACCTGTCCTGGTACGACGGGCCGGCCGGGCACGGCGGCGAGCTGATCGCGATGGCGGCGGGCGGGGTGCTGCGCGGCGCCGGCTACATCGGCGCCGGCTACGACGGCGGCTCGGCGTACCTGCACGTCGACGACCCGCAGGTGCCGGCGGCCGGCTGGGACCCGATCCCGGTGCCGCGGCTGCTGACCGGGGCGGCGAGCCTGTTCCCGCACGAGCCGCGGCTCACCCTCGCCGGACTCCTGTCGCACCACCGGGTCGCCTACCGGCAGAGCGACGAGCTGACGGAGATGCGGCTGCCCGGCGGCGGCACCGCCCGCGCGCTGTTCGACGGCCTCGGCCGCTTCGTCGACTGGCAGGCCGACCTCGCGCCCGCGGCGCCCGCCGCGCTCGGCCGCTGACCCCGGCGCCGCGCCGGGCCGGGCGCCGCCCGCGTCCCGGCCGGTAACGGTCCTGATTCGGGGCCGGCACCGGCCTCGGTAGCGTCGCCTTCATGATCTACCGATTCGGAGTCCAGCTCGCGCCGTCGGCGTCCCGGCTGGACGAGCTGCTGTCCCTCGCCCGCCACGCCGACCGCGACGGCCTCGACCTGCTCGGCGTCCAGGACCACCCGTACGCCGCCGACCTCGCCGACACGTTCGCCGTCATCGCGGCGGCCCTCGCCGGCACCGAGCGGCTGCGGGTGTTCCCGGACGTGGCGAGCCTGCCGCTGCGCGGCCCCGCGATGCTCGGCAAGCAGGCCGCCACGCTCGACCTGCTGAGCGGCGGCCGCTTCGAGCTGGCGCTCGGCGCCGGGGCGTACTGGCCCGCGATCGCCGCGATGGGCGGCCCGCACCGCACGAACCCGCAGGCCCTGCACGCCCTGGAGGAGGCCATCGAGATCATCCGGGCGATGTGGCGGCCGGGCGAGACCGTCCGGGTCGGCGGCGAGCACTACACCGTCAAGGGGGTCCATGCCGGGCCCGCGCCCGCGCACCCGGTCGGCATCTGGATCGGGTCCGTCGGGCCGAAGGCGCTGGCCCTCACCGGCCGCGCCGGCGACGGATGGGCCGCCCCCATCCCGCACTACCTCCCGTACGAGGCGTGGCGCGAGGCGCAGGACACCATCACCCGCGCCGCCCGCGACGCCGGCCGCGCCCCGTCCGCGATCACCCGGATGGCGCAGCTCGTCGGCGACGTCACCGACGCGCCCGGCACCGTCCGGCTCGAAGGCGAGGAACCGATCCGCACCGACGCGGCCGGCTGGGCCCGCGTCGTCGCCGGCCTCGCCACCGAGACCGGCTTCGACACCTTCGTGTACTGGCCCGAGAACCCCGGCGAGGTCCAGCTGCGCCGCTGGACGCAGGAGGTGGTCCCCGCCGCCCGCGCCCTGCTCGGCGCGTGACCGCGGCGGGCGGCTAGCCGAGGCAGGACGGGCCGAGGAGCTGCTTCAGATCCCCCATCAGCGCCGGCGACGGCGCGACGCGCAACCGGTCGTCCAGCCGGACGACCGTGGTGCGCGGCCCGTTCTGCAGGTGCAGGTGCACCTCCGACGTGCCCGGATGGGTGATCAGGACCTCCTTCAGCCGGGACACCGTCGGCGGCGTGCAGCGGCCGAGCGGCAGCGTCACCGACAGCGGGCCGGTGCCCTCGGTGATGGTCAGGTCCGGCTGGGTGACCTCCATCGCGATGATCTTCGCGACGTCCTCGCGGCGGTCCAGCTTGCCCTTGACGATCAGGATCGCGTCCTCGGCCAGCAGCGTGGAGCACAGCTGGTACGACGACGGGAAGCACAGCACCTCGATGGAGCCGGCGAGGTCCTCCAGCTGGAACATCGCCCACGAGTTGCCCTGCTTGGTGACCTTGCGCTGCAGGCCGGACAGCAGCCCCGCGATGATCACGATCTGGCCGTCCGGCCGCTCGCCCTCGTTCAGCGCCGCGATCGTGCAGTCGGCCTCCCGCTCCAGGATGTGCTCGACGCCCAGCAGCGGATGGTCGGAGACGTACAGGCCGAGCATCTCCCGCTCGAAGGCCAGCAGCGTGGTCTTGTCCCACTCCTCGCCCTCGGGGATCGCGACGGCGAACGCGTCCTCGCCGCCCTCGTCCTCCAGCGCGCCGAACAGCGAGTCCTGCCCGACGGCCTCCTTGCGCTTGATGTCGATGACCGAGTCGATCGCCTGCTCGTGCACCATCAGCAGCGCCTTGCGCTGGTGCCCGAGCTCGTCGAACGCGCCCGCCTTGATCAGCGACTCCACGACCCGCTTGTTGCAGACCTGCGAGGGGACCTTGTTGAGGAAGTCGTTGAAGTCGGTGTAGGCGCCCTTCTCCTTGCGCGCCGCGACGATCCCGTCCACCACGTTGTGGCCGACGTTGCGGACCGCCGACAGGCCGAAGCGGATCTCGGTGTCGCCGAGCGGGGTGAAGTCGGCCTCGGAGGTGTTCACGTCCGGCGGCAGGACCTTCAGCCCCATCCGGCGGCACTCCGACAGGTAGAGCGCGCTCTTGTCCTTGTCGTCGCCGACGGACGTCAGCAGGCCCGCCATGTACTCGGCCGGGTAGTTCGCCTTGAGGTACGCGGTCCAGTAGGAGACCAGGCCGTACGCGGCGGAGTGCGCCTTGTTGAACGCGTAGTCGGAGAACGGGACGAGGATGTCCCACAGCGTCTTGACGGCCTCCTTCGAGAAGCCGTTGTCGAGCATGCCCTTCTCGAACCCGACGTACTGGGCGTCCAGCTCGGCCTTCTTCTTCTTGCCCATGACGCGGCGGAGCAGGTCCGCTTTGCCGAGCGTGTAGCCCGCCACCTTCTGCGCGATCGCCATGACCTGCTCCTGGTAGACGATCAGGCCGTAGGTGGTGTCGAGGATCTCCTTGAGCGGCTCCTCCAGCTCCGGATGGATCGGGGTGATCTCCTGCTGGCCGTTCTTGCGCAGCGCGTAGTTGGTGTGGGAGTTCGCGCCCATCGGGCCCGGCCGGTACAGGGCGCCGACGGCGGAGATGTCCTCGAAGTTGTCCGGCTTCATCAGCCGCAGCAGCGAGCGCATCGGGCCGCCGTCGAACTGGAACACCCCGAGCGTGTCGCCGCGGGCGAGCAGGTCGTAGGTCTTCTGGTCGTCCAGCGGGAGGGCGAGCAGGTCGACGTCGACGCCCTTGTTCTTCTTGATCCCCTTGAGCGCGTCGTCGATGATCGTCAGGTTCCGCAGGCCCAGGAAGTCCATCTTCAGCAGGCCGAGCGTCTCGCAGGTCGGGTAGTCGAACTGCGTGATGATCGCGCCGTCGGCGTCCCGGCGCATGATCGGCACGTGGTCGGTGATCGTCTCACCGGACATGATGATCCCGGCGGCGTGCACGCCGGTCTGCCGGATCAGCCCCTCCAGGCCCTGCGCCAGATCCATGATCTGCTTGACGTCGGTCTCTTCCTCGTACAGCTTGCGCAGCTCGCCGGCCTCGCCGTAGCGCGGGTGCTTGTCGTCGAAGATGCCCGACAGCGGGATGTCCTTGCCCATGACGGCGGGCGGGAACGCCTTGGAGATCCGGTCGCCGAGCGCGTACGGGAAGCCGAGCACGCGGCCGGCGTCCTTGATGGCGGCCTTCGCCTTGATGGTGCCGAACGTGGCGATGAAGGAGACCTTGTCGGCGCCCCACTTCTCCGTCGTGTACTTGATGACCTCGGCGCGCCGGTCTTCAGGGAAGTCGATGTCGATGTCGGGCATGGACGCGCGCTCGGGGTTCAGGAACCGCTCGAAGATCAGCCCGTGCGGGATCGGGTCGAGGTCGGTGATGCCCATCGCGTAGGCGATCAGCGAGCCCGCCGCGGAGCCTCGTCCCGGCCCGACCAGGATGCCGTTCTGCTTGGCCCACATGATGAAGTCGGCGACGACGAGGAAGTAGGACGGGTACCCCTTGCCGAGGATGACGCCCATCTCGTACTCGGCCTGCTCCCGGTACCCGTCGGGCAGGCCGTCGGGGAAGCGCCGCTCCAGGCCCGCCCAGACCTCCTTGCGGAACCAGCTCTCCTCCGTCTCGCCCTCGGGGACGGGGAAGCGCGGGCTGAGGTCGCGGTGCTCGAACATCCCCGCCGGGTCGACCTTCTCGGCGAGCAGCAGCGTGTTGCGGCAGCCCTCCGCCCAGATGTCGGACGAGTCGATCGCGCGCATCTCGTCGGCGGTCTTGAGGTAGTAGCCGGACCCGTCGAACCGGAACCGGTCGGGGTCGGCGAGCTGCTTGCCGACCTGCACGCACAGCAGCGCGTCGTGCGCGGTCGCCTCGGACTCGTGGGTGTAGTGCGAGTCGTTGGTCACCAGCGGCGGGATGTTCAGCTTCTTGCTGATCTCGATGAGGCCGTCGCGGACGCGGCGCTCGATGTCGAGCCCGTGGTCCATCAGCTCGAGGTAGTAGTTGTCCTTGCCGAGGATGTCCTGGAACGTCGCGGCGGCCTTGAGCGCCTCGTCGAACTGGCCGAGCCGCAGCCGGGTCTGGATCTTGCCGGACGGGCAGCCCGTCGTGCCCATCACGCCCTCGGCGTGCTCGGCGAGCAGCTCCTCGTCCATGCGGGCGTACTTGAAGACGAAGCCCTCGGTGTAGGCGCGGCTCGACAGCTTGAACAGGTTGTGCAGGCCGGCCTTGTCGCGCGCCCACAGCGTCATGTGGTTGATCAGGCCGCCGCCGGAGACGTCGTCGCGCTTCTGGCTCGGCTCGCCCCACTGGACCTTCTTCTTGTGGAAGCGGGACTCGGGCGCCATGTAGGCCTCGATGCCGATGATCGGGGTGACGCCGGCGGCGGTGGCCTGCTTGTGGAAGTCGTAGGCGCCGTGCATGTTGCCGTGGTCGGTCATCGCGATCGCCGGCATCTTCTGCCGCCCGACCTCCTCGAACATCTGCTTCAACCGGGCGGCTCCGTCGAGCATGGAGTACTCGGTATGAACATGCAGGTGAACGAAAGAGTCGGCCATGCCCGATGCGCCTCCTGATGCTCGCATGCGACCGCCCACGTGCGTGGCCCGCACGTGGTCGGGTGATCGGTCCCGGGGGAAGATCGCCGTCCCGGCCGGGTCGCCGGGATGACGCGGTCCTGAGAGCCTAACCCCGTCCGGGGGGCGTCCGCTCCCCGACGCGCCCACCGTCTCGCGCGTCACATCCGGCACTTCCCGCACCGTCCCCGGGACGTCTCACGAAGCGAGACGGGCGTCCGGGATTTGACTGGGGCCAGGCGTCCCGCCGTACCATCGTCGCGTGGAACGCCGCCATTTCAGGTTTACGAAGCCGGCTCCGGGCGAGCCGGTCGCGACGACCTAGAGCGACGACCCTGGAGCCGGCTGAAGGCAGAGACCCACTCGGGCCTCTGCCTTTTTCCATGGACGCGGCCCCGGGCACGGATCCCCTGCGCGGTGCGCCGCCGCGAGAGAGGGAGACCGACATGCACGACCGCGTCATCGACGCCACCGGCGCCTCCGGGCCGTCCTGCCCCGCCTGCGGAACCGCCGAGCCCGCCGCCCCGCTGCTGCGCGTGCCGCTGCCGTCCGTCGAGGACCTCGGCACCGTGGCGGAGGCGCGCGCGGCGATCGACGGGCTGGACGCGGCGCTGGCCGTGCTGCTGGAGCGCCGCGCCGAGGTCGCCGCCCTCGTCCAGCGGCTCAAGCCCGTCGGCGGGTTCGCGGGCCGCAACCCCGACCGGGAGCGGGCGATCGTCGACGCGATGGCCGAGCACGCCCCGTCCCTCGGCCGCGACCGGCTCGCGAAGATCATGAACGCGGTGATCGAGGCGGGCCTGGACGCCGCCGGGCGCTGACCGGCGGGCGTCCGCCCCCGTCCGGGGGCGTGCGCCCGGCCGCTCGTCAGGACTCGGCGGAGACGATCTCCAGGGCGTGCGCCAGGTCGTCCGGGTAAGGGCTCTCGAACTGCACCCAGTCGCCCCGCGTCGGGTGCTCGAAACCCAGCCGGACGGCGTGCAGCCACTGCCGCCGCAGGCCGAGCCGCTCCGCGAGCGTCGGGTCGGCGCCGTACGCCATGTCGCCGACGCACGGGTGCCGGATCGCGGACATGTGCACGCGGATCTGGTGCGTCCGGCCCGTCTCGAGGTCGATGTCCAGCAGCGTGGCCGCGCGGAACGCCTCGACGGTGTCGTAGTGCGTCACCGACGGCTTGCCGCCCGCCACGACCGCGAACCGCCCGTCGCCCGACGGGTGCCGGTCGATCGGCGCGTCCACCGTCCCGCGGAACGGGTCGGGATGGCCCTGCACGAGCGCCTGGTAGCGCTTGTCGATCCGGCGCTCCTTGAACGCCCGCTTGAGCCGCGAGTAGGCGACCTCGCTCTTGGCCACCACCATCGCGCCGGTCGTGTTGGCGTCCAGCCGGTGGACGATCCCCTGCCGCTCGGACGCGCCGCTGGTCGCGATCGTGTGCCCGGCGCCGAGGAGGCCGCCGAGGACGGTCGGGCCCGTCCAGCCCGTCGTCGGATGGGCGGCGACCCCGATCGGCTTGTTCACCACGACGATGTCGTCGTCCTCGTACAGGATCCCCATCCCGGGGACGGGCTCGGCGACCGGCGCCGGCGCCGACGGCGGGGGCGGCAGCGTCACCTCCAGCCAGGCGCCCGCCTCCAGCCGCTCGGACTTGGTCGCCACCTCCCGGCCGTCCAGCAGGACGTCGCCGGCGGCGATGATGTCGGCGGCCCCGCCCCGCGACAGGCCGAACAGGCGGGCGAGCGCGGCGTCGACCCGCTCGCCCTCCAGGCCGTCCGGGACGTGGAGGCTGCGCACCTCACCGCCCATCAGGGCTTCTCCTCGCGCGCCGGGACGTCCGCGTCGCCGGCCGCCGGGGAGTCCGCCGCGTCCGGGGCGGGCGGTTCGCCCCGCCGGGGCTCGGCGGGCGCGGCGTCCTTCGGGGCGGAACGCTCATCGGGGGCGGGCGGCTCGGCGGAGGCTCCGTCCGGTTCCTCGTCCGCGTCCCTGCCCGCGTCCCTGCCCGCGTCATTGTCCGCCAGCCGCGTCCCGTCGATCTGGAGGCCGCGCGCGGCCAGCACGACGGCCAGGATCCCGCCGCAGACGATCGCCGAGTCCGCCAGGTTGAACACCGGGTAGTGCGGGAACTCGATCCAGTCGACGACATGGCCCTTCAGCGGCGCCGGGGCCCGGAACAACCGGTCGAGCAGGTTGCCGATCGCGCCGCCGAGCAGCAGCCCGAGGCAGACCGCCCAGGGCAGGCTGCGCAGGTTGCGGGCGGTGCGCAGGATCGCCACCACCACGCCGCAGGCGATCACGGTGAAGACGATCGTGTAGCCGGTGCCGATCGAGAACGCGGCGCCGCTGTTGCGGGTCTCGCGCAGTTTCAGCAGCCCGCCGAGCAGCCGGACCGGCGCCCGGTCCTGCAGCGTGGCCACCACGATGGTCTTGGACACGATGTCGGCGGCGAGCGCGGCCAGGGCCACGGCGATCAGCACGCCGACGCGGCGCGGCCGGGGAGATCCCGTGGATTCCCCGGCCCCTCCGTCAGGGTTCGTTTGGTCGCTCAGCGACGTTCCTCGCGTTGTTTGCATGTCACACACAGGGTCGCACGCGGGAAGACCTGGAGGCGCGCCTTGCCGATCGGCTCGACGCACGACTCGCAGATCCCGTACGTGCCGGCTTCCATTCGCTGGACGGCCCGCTCGATCTGGGCCAGAAGGTCCTGTGAATTGTATGCGAGGGCCAGCTCGTGCTCGCGCTCGTACGTCTTGGCGCCCGCGTCGGCCTGGTCGTCCCCGGCGCCCTCGTTGATGTCGCCCTCGGCGATCTGCACCGCGGACGCCGCGATCTCCTCGCGCAGCGCGACGATCTGCTCCTCCAGACCGGCCCGCACCTCGGCCAGCTCGGTGGCCGTCCAGTGACCCTCGCCCTCGCGGACGGGCAGCTCCGCCGCCTTCGCCGCTGCGCCGGTGCCCTTGGCCGCGCCGCCCTTGCCCGCACCGGCGCGGCCGGGTTTGGCCGCGGCCTTCCCGGCGCCGCGCTTGGCGGCGGGCTTGGCCGCCCGGGAGCCGCCGGCGGACCTGGTCGCGGGC
>NZ_WBMR01000171.1:2990-20018 GCF_008923365.1 Actinomadura montaniterrae | reverse complement strand
GGACGACGGCCGGTGAGCGCCGTGGCCCCGGCGCTCGCCGGCGTCCCCTGGCGGCGCGCCGCCCGCCCCGGCGAGCCGCGCGACGCCGAACCCGAGTGGCACCGCCGTGGCCCCGGCGCTCGCCGGCGTCCCCTGGCGGCGCGCCGCCCGCCCCGGCGAGCCGCGCGACGCCGAACCCGAGTGGCACCGCCGGTTCCGCACCGCCTGGGAGACCCCGTCCCGCACCCGGTCCACCGAGGAGCTCGGGCTGCTGGAGGCGGCCCGCCCGCTCATCGACGACGCGCGGCGCACCCTGCGCGAATGCCTGCTGTCCGACCTCGGCCCCGACGTCCCGCCCGGCCTGCCGGACCTGCTCGCCGCCGCGCCGCCGCTCGGCTGGCTCACCATGGCCGTCCAGCCCGCCCTCGCCGAGGAGCTGGCGGCGGCGTCCGCCCGCGGCCTGGACGGCGCCACGCCGCGGGACCGGTACGCGGCCTTCGTGCGCGGCCTCGCCGACCCCGTCCGGGCGCTGCGGATCTGGGCGGCGTACCCGGTCCTCGCGCGGCAGGCCGTCGAGATCCTGGACGACTGGGTGGCGGCGCGGCTGGCGTTCGCCCGCGAGCTGGCCGCCGACCTGCCCGCCGTCACCGCCGCGTTCGGCGGCGGCGCGGGGCTCGGCGCGCTGACCGGCGTCGAGTTCGGCCAAGGGGAGACGCACCGCGGCGGCCGCACCGTCGCGATCGTCCGGTTCGAGCGCGTCGCGCTCGTCCACAAGCCGCGGTCCCTCGGCGTCGACCTGTGCTTCGACCGGCTCCTCGGCTGGTTCAACGACGCCGGGGTCCCGCACCCCTTGCGCCGTCCCCGCCTCCTCGACCGCGGCGACCGCGGCTGGAGCGAGTACATCGAGCCCGCGCCCTGCGCGCCCGCCGACCTCCCCGCGTTCTTCTGGCGGATGGGCGCGCTGCTCGCGCTCACCCACGCCGTCCACGGCTACGACCTGCACGCCGACAACGTGATCGCGGCGGGCGCGGACCCCGTCGTCATCGACCTCGAAGCGCTGTTCCACACGTCCGGGACCCAGCCGAACGCGCGCCGCGCCCGGCTCGGCGACCCCGCCGCCGCGCGGCTGGACGCGTCCGTGCTGCGCACCGGGCTGCTGCCCGGCCCGCTCGTCATGCCGGACGTGGACACCGAGCGGCCCTTCGGCGTCGACATCAGCCCGCTCGGGACCGTCCCCGACCGCCGCTCCCTGATCCCGACGCCGCTCATCGACGACCCCGGCACCGACCGGATGCGGGTCCGCCTCGGCTACCGCACCGTCCCGCCGCCCGCCGGACGGCTCCGCCTTCCCGGCGGCGGCACCGTCGACCCGCGTCCGCACCGCGACGCGCTGGTCGCCGGCTACACCGCCGCCTACCGCCGCCTCGCGTCCGCCGGGACGGCGCTCCTCGCGCCGGGCGGCCCGCTGGACGGATGCGCCGACGTGCCCGTCCGGCTGATCCAACTGTCGACGTTCCTCTACGTCCGGCTGCTGCTGGAGAGCTGGCGTCCCGCCGAGATGCGCGATGCCGCCCTGCGGGAGCGGGGCCTCGCCCGCCTCGACGCCGGCTGGCCCGGCGTCCCGCACCGCGACGCCCTGATCGCCTCGGAGAAGGCGGCGGTGTGGCGCGGGGAGGTGCCCGTCTTCGAGGTCCGCCCCGGCCACCGGGACGTGTGGCTGGAGGACGGGACGCGCCTCGCGGGCGTGCTGCCCGTCCCGCCGCTGGAGGAGACCGCCGCCCGGCTCGGCGCGCTGGACGAGGACGACCTCGCCGCCCAGACCGCCATCATCGACGCAAGCTTCGCCGCACTCCAGCCCGGTCCCGCTGCCGCGCGCGCACCGCGCCCGTCAGGGGATCTGCTGCGCGGGGCGCTCGGGGTCGCGCGGTGGTTGGACGCGGCGGCCGTGCGCTCGGGCGACCGGATCGGGTGGCTCGGCGTCGAGGTCGTCGACGCCCGGACGCGCCGTGTCGCGCCCGCCGGCCTCGACCTGTACGGCGGGCTCCCCGGCATCGGGCTGTTCCTGACCTACCTGTCGGCCGTGACCGGCGAACCGTGGGTCGAAAGCCTCGCGGAGTGCGTCGCCGACGAGGTCGCCGCGCGGGTCGCCGCCGCATCCGCGGTCCGGGGAACGGTCCCGCCGCTCGGCCCCGTCTACCATCTGGCGCACGCCGCCGCCGTGCACGGCCGCCGCGACCTCGCCGAGGCGGCACGCGGTGCCCTGCTCCCGCCGGCGAGCGGCCTCACGTCCGGGGACGTCCTCGAAGGGGAGGCGGGCGCAGTGCTCAGCGCCCTCGCCCTGCACGCCGTCCTGCCCGGCGAGCAGGTCGCGGGCGTCGCCCGCGCCGCCGGGGAGCGGCTTCTCGCTCGCGACCTGACCGATCCCGGGTTCGGCTACGGCGCGTCCGGCGCGGCCGTCGCGCTGGCCCGGCTGGACGAGCTGTGCCCCGACCCCCGGTTCGCATCCCGTGCGCGGAGTCTCGCCGCCGGGGAACAGGACCCGGGCCGCGACCCCGGCTGGTGCCAGGGCGCGGCGGGGGTCGCGCTCGCACGGCTGGAACTGGCCGCCCGTTACCGGTCGGACGCGGCCCTGCTGGAACGATCCCTCGCGACCGCGGCGGCCGTCCTGCGGGACGCCGCGCCCCAGGACGACTCGCTCTGCCACGGCACCGCCGCCGTCTACGAGGCCCTGTCCGCCCTGGACGGGACCGCGCCCGTTCCGCGCCGCGACGCCTGGCGCACCGCCCTGCCGGAGCCCGCCCCCGGGCTGCTCGCCGGCCTGTCCGGCATCGGGTACGCGCTGCTGCGCCGCGCCCGGCCCGCCGAGGTGCCGCCGGTGCTCGCGCTGGCGCCGCCCGCCCCCTCCGCCAGCCTCCTGTTCCCCCCAGAGGAGACGCCATGACCGTGGACGTTCAGCCGGGACCGCTCGCGATCGACGGCGCGGAACCCGTGCGCACCGACCCGTGGCCCACCTACGACAAGGGCGACGTCTTCATCGAGGAGGAGGACCTGGAGGCCGCGCTCGACGCCGTCCGGGCCCGCCTCTACTTCCGCTACGACCACCGTCCCCACGCCGAGACGCGGACCGGCCGCCTGGAGCGGGAGCTGTGCGCGTTCTTCGCCGCCCCGCACGCGCTGACCTGCGCCAGCGGCACCGCCGCGATCACTCTCGCGCTGCTCGCGCTGGACCTGCCGCCCGGCTCGCTCGTCGCGTGCCCCGCGTTCACGTTCGCGGCGACGCCGAGCGCGATCCTGCTGGCCGGGCACCGCCCGCTGCTCGTCGAGTGCGACGACGACCTGCACCTGGACGTCGCGGACCTGCGCCGCCGCCTCACCCCGGAGGTCCGCGCGGTCGTGGTGGTGCACATGCGCGGGTTCGCCTCCGACATGCCCGCGATCTGCGCCGTGGCCCGCGAGCACGGGATCCCCGTCGTCGAGGACGCGGTGCCCGCGCTCGGCGCCCGGCTCGGCGGCCGCCCGCTCGGCACGTTCGGCGACGCCGGGGCGTTCAGCACCCAGTCCGACAAGTCGCTGAACACCGGCGAGGGCGGGTTCCTGCTCACCCGCGACCCCGCCGTGCACGCCCGCGCGATCGTCTACTCCGGCGCCTACGAGGGGCGGATGGCCCGGCACTTCGACGGGCCGCCCCCGGCCGTCGACGACCTCGCCTACCCCATCTTCGGGCTGCGGATGGACGAGATCCGCGCGGCGCTGGCGTCCGCGCTGCTGCGGCGGCTGCCCGAGCGGCTCGCCGCGCACCACCGCAACTACGACGACGTCGCCGCGCGGCTCGCGGACGTCCCCGGGATCGCGCTGCGCCGTCCTGTCGCCGACCACGCCTACCTCGGGGAGGCGCTGGTGTTCCGGCTGCCCGGCGCCGGTGCCGAGGCGACCGCCTGGACCGCCGCCGCGCTGCGCGCCGAGGGCATCGACGCGCGCGCGCTCGGCGACCCCGGCGACACCAACGTCCGCGCCTTCTGGAACTGGCGGTTCCTGTTCCCCGATCCGGCTCGCGCGCGCGCCGAGTTCCCCGTCACCGCCGCACGGCTCGACGAGTCCGTCGACATCCCGCTGTCGGCCAACCTCACCGAACGCGACCGCGACCACGTGGTGACGGCGGTGCGGAAGGTGGCCGGGGCGGGACGCTGGTGATGGTCCGCGTCCTCTACGTGACCGGCTGGTGCCGCAGCGGGACGACGCTGCTCGGCAACCTGCTGGGGGAGTGCGACGGCGTCGTCCACGTCGGCGAGCTCCGTTACCTGTGGACGAACGGGATCCTCGGCCGCGGCACCAACACCCTGTGCGGCTGCGGGCTCGACGTCGCCTCCTGCCCGCTGTGGAAGGGCGTCGTCGCCCGCGTCGCCGGGGACGACCCGCAGTGGCACGCCGAACGGGCCGTCCGCCTCCAGCAGGCCGCGCTGCGCACCCGCCACACCGGCCGCCGGCTCGCCGAGGCGCGCGGGGCCCGGGCCGCGCATCCCGCCGTCGCCGCCCTCGCCGCGCTCTACACCGCGATCGCGGAGGAGTCCGGGGCCCGGCTGATCGTCGACACCGGCAAGTTCCCCGCCGAGGCCGCCGCGCTGTGCGGCGCGCCGGGCGTGGACGCCCGGGTCCTGCACGTCGTCCGCGACCCGCGCGCCACCGCCGAGTCGTGGCGGCGCGCCAAGGAGTACATCCCCGCGATGGGCGCCGCCCGCAGCACCGCGTACTGGACGGGCTTCAACCTCGCCTCCGAACGGGTCGCGCGCGCGTTCCCGCGCCGCTCCCTGCGGCTGCGGTACGAGGACTTCACCGCCGACCCGCGCGGGTCCCTCGCCCGCGTGATGGCGCACGCCGGGCTTGACGGCGACCCGCCCGCCGACGCGGACGGCCGCGCCGACCTCAGCGTCAACCACACCGTCACCGGCAACCCGGACCGGCTGCGGCGCGGCCCCGTCCGCATCCGCGAGGACGACGCGTGGACCCGCACGCAGCCGGTTCCGGCACGGCTGGTCGCCACCGCGCTCGCCCTACCGCTGCTGGCCCGCTACCGGTACCCGCTCGTCCCGTCCCCGGCGCGCCCACCGGACCGGACGTCGCGGGACGAGGAGAAGGAGGGCGCGGCCTGATGGACCTCGGACTCACCGGACGCGTCGCCATGGTCGCCGCCGCGACCAGCGGACTCGGCCTCGCCACCGCCCGCGAGCTGGCCGCCGCCGGCGCCGACGTCGCGATCTGCGGCCGCGACCCGGCCCGCCTCGACCGCGCCGCCGCCGAGATCGACAAGGCCGGGCCGGGACGCGTCGTCCCCACGCCGCTCGACGTCCTCGACCACGACGGGGCCGCCGCCTGGGTGGACGCCACCGCCGGCGGCCTCGGCGGCCCGCACGTCCTGGTCACCAACGCGGGCGGCCCGCCCGCCGGCCCGGTGCTCGGCCGCGGCCTGGACGACTTCCGCGCGGCGGTCGAGCTGTGCGTGCTCAGCCACATCGCGCTCGTGCAGGCCGCGCTGCCGCACATGCGCGACGCCGGCCACGGACGCGTCCTGATGATCGCCTCGGAGACGATGCGGCAGCCGACGCCGCGCTACGGCCTGTCCAGCACCGTCCGGCCCGCGCTCGCCGGGTTCGCCCGGACGCTCGTCCGCGAGCTCGGCCCCGCCGGCATCACCGTCAACGTGCTCGCGCCCGGCTACCACCGGACGCCCGCCGTCGCGGGGATGCCGGACCTCGACGAGGTCGCCGCGTCCATCCCCCTCGGCCGGCTCGGCCGCCCGTCCGACTTCGGCGCCGTCGCCGCGTTCCTCGCGGGAGAGCAGGCCGGTTTCATCACCGGGACCACCCTCGTCGTCGACGGCGGCCTCGGCCAGGGCATCTGAGCACCCCCATAAGGAACCCCCGGAAGGAACCAGGTGGACTTCGACGCCGTGCTCGCCAACCGCCGGATGGTGCGCCACTACCTCCCCGACCCGGTCCCGCCGGAGACGGTGGACCGGATCACCGCCGTCGTCCGCAAGGCGCCGAGCGCGGGCTTCAGCCAGGGCCACCGCCTCCTCGTCGTCACCGACCCCGGCACCCGCGAGCGCGTCGCCGAGCTGGCCGAGGAGTCCTACTACACCGACCGGGGCGAGCCGCCGTGGCTGTCGGTCGCACCCGTCCTGATGGTGCTCGGCATCTGCGAGGACGACTACCACGCCCGCTACACCAGGGCCGACAAGCTCGTCGACGGCCGGGAGATGGAGTGGCCCGCCCCCTACTGGTGGGTGGACTCCGGCGCCCTGCTGACGCTGATCCAGCTCACCGCGATCAACGAGGGCCTCGCGACCGGGTTCGCGACCGTCCGCGCCAAGGACGAGCTCGCCGCGTTCCTCGGCATCCCGCCGGAGATCGCCGTCGTCGGCCTGATCACCGTCGGCCGCGCGCACCCCGACGCGCTGCGTCCCGCCGACCGCGAGCGGCTGCGCGGCCTGCGCAAGCCGTTCGGCGACCTCGTCCGCCACGAGTCGTGGAAGGACGGCGCCCCGCCGCCGGACCGCGGGACCGCCGCGTCCGCCTGACGGTCCCCGCCGCCCCGCCCGCCACCGGCCCGGCTCTCAGATGGTGGACGCGCGTCACGCGCGGGTGCGCGGAGTCAATAGGATCGTCGGCATGCTGCGCTGGTTGACCGCGGGGGAGTCCCATGGCCCGGCCCTGACCGCGATCGTGGAGGGGCTGCCGGCCGGCGTGCGCGTGACCTCGGGGGACATCGCCGAGGACCTGCGCCGCCGGCGGCTCGGCCATGGGCGGGGCGCCCGGATGAAGTTCGAGCAGGACCAGGTGACGATCCTCGGCGGCGTCCGGCACGGGGTCACCCTCGGCGGCCCGGTCGCGATCCAGGTCGGCAACACCGAGTGGCCCAAGTGGGAGACGGTCATGTCGGCCGACCCCGTGGACGCCGACGTCCTCGCCGCCCAGGCCCGCAATGCGCCGCTGTCGCAGCCGCGGCCCGGCCACGCCGACCTCGTCGGCATCCAAAAGTACGGCTTCGACGACGCCCGCCCCGTCCTGGAGCGGGCGAGCGCGCGGGAGACCGCGGCGCGCGTCGCGCTCGGCACCGTCGCCAAGGCGTTCCTCAAGCAGGCCCTCGGCGTGGACGTGCTCAGCCACGTGATCGCGCTCGGCGAGGTCCAGGCGCCCGACGGGGTCCTGCCCGGCCCGGACGACCTCGCCGCCGTCGACGAGAGCCCGGTGCGCTGCTTCGACGCCGGGGCGTCCGCCGCGATGGTCGCGCACATCGACGAGATGAAGAAGGCCGGTGACACCCTCGGCGGCGTCGTGGAGGTGCTCGCCTACGGCCTCCCGCCGGGCCTCGGCAGCCACGTCCACTGGGACCGGCGGCTCGACTCGCGGCTCGCCGGCGTCCTCATGGGCATCCAGGCGATCAAGGGCGTCGAGGTCGGCGACGGGTTCACCACCGCGCGCCGCCCCGGCTCCCGGGCGCACGACGAGATCGACAACACCCCCGACGGGATCCGCCGCCGCACCAACCGGGCCGGCGGCGTCGAGGGCGGCATGACCACCGGCGAGGTGCTGCGGGTCCGCGCCGCGATGAAGCCGATCTCCACCGTCCCGCGCCGGCTCGACACCATCGACGTGAGGACCGGCGAGCCCGCCAAGGCCATCAACCAGCGCAGCGACGTCACCGCGGTGCCCGCCGCCGGCGTCGTCGCCGAGGCGATGGTCGCGCTGGTGCTCGCGGACGCGGCGCTGGAGAAGTTCGGCGGCGACTCCGCCGAGGAGACCGCCCGCAACCTGCGGGGATACCTGTCCTCGCTCACCATCAAGTGAAGTGGACCGGCGCACTATGACGCGACCGAAGGCCGTCCTGATCGGGCCGCCCGGATCGGGCAAGACCACCGTCGGCACCGCCCTCGCCGAGCGGCTCGGCGTGCCGCTGCGCGACACCGACGCCGATGCCGAGGCGGCGGCCGGCAAGCCGATCGGCGAGATCTTCATCGACGACGGCGAGGACCGGTTCCGCGAGCTGGAGCGCGCCGCGGTCGCCGCGGCCCTCGCCGAGCACGAGGGCGTCCTGGCGCTCGGCGGCGGCGCCGTCCTCGCCGCCGAGACGCAGGAGCTGCTCGCCGGGCACACCGTCGTCTACCTGCGCGTCGGCCTCTCCGAGGCGATCAAGCGGGTCGGGCTCGCGTCCGCGCGGCCGCTGCTCGTGCTGAACCCGCGCAGCCAGATGCGCAAGCTGCTGGAGGAGCGGCTCCCGATCTACGAGCGGCTCGGCACCGTGCACGTCGACACCGACGGGCGCGAGCCCGCCGACATCGTCGAGGAGATCGTCAAGGCGCTGGAGGCGGCATGACCCGGGCGCGGGTGCACGTCGGCGGCGCCGACCCCTACGACGTCGTCATCGGCACCGGCGTCCTCGCCGAGCTGCCCGCGATGGTCGGCGACCGCGCCCGCACGGTCGCCGTGGTGCACGCCGAGGGACTCCCGGAGATCGCCCGCCCGGTGTGCGGCGCGCTGGAGGAGGCCGGGTACGCGGTGCGCGCGCTGCCCGTCCCCGACGGCGAGGCCGCCAAGGAGGTCGGCGTCCTCGCCGGGCTCTGGTCGGCGTTCGCGCGGGCCGGGATGACCCGCACCGACGTCGTCGTCGGCGTCGGCGGCGGCGCCACCACCGACCTCGCCGGGTTCGCGGCGGCGTCGTGGCTGCGCGGGGTGCGGTCGGTGCTCGTCCCGACGACCCTGCTCGGCATGGTGGACGCGGCGGTCGGCGGGAAGACCGGCATCAACGTCCCCGAGGGCAAGAACCTCGTCGGCGCCTTCCACCCGCCCGCCGGCGTGCTGTGCGACCTCGCCACGCTCGTCACGATGCCGCACGAGGACTACATCAGCGGCCTCGCCGAGATCATCAAGGCCGGGTTCATCGCCGACCCGAAGATCCTCGACCTCGTCGAGGCCGACCCGGAGGGCGCCGCGTCCCCCACCGGCCCGCACACCCGCGAGCTGGTCGAGCGCGCGATCCAGGTCAAGGCGGACGTCGTCTCCGCCGACCTCAAGGAGAGCGGCCTGCGGGAGATCCTCAACTACGGGCACACGCTCGCGCACGCCATCGAGAAGGCCGAGGACTACAAGTTCCGGCACGGCCACGCCGTCGCCATCGGCATGGTCTACGCCGCCGAGCTGGCCCGGCTCGCCGGACGGCTGCCCGCCGACGTCGTCCGGCGGCACCGCGACGTCCTCGCGTCGGTCGGACTGCCCGTCTCGTACGCCGCCGACTGGGCCGGCCTGCGCGAGACCATGACCATCGACAAGAAGTCGCGCGGCGCCACCCTCCGGTTCGTCGTCCTGGACGGCCTCGCCGAGCCCGGCCGCCTGGAGGGCCCCGACGAGGACCTGCTCGCCGCCGCGTACCGGGAGGTCTCTCGATGACGCGTGTGCTGGTGCTGAACGGGCCGAACCTCGGCCGGCTCGGCAGCCGCGAGCCCGAGGTGTACGGCGCGGCGACGCTCGACGACCTCGCCGCGCTGTGCCGCGACACCGGCCGCCGCCTCGACCTGAGCGTCGACGTCCGGCAGACCGACGACGAGGCCGAGCTGATCCGCTGGGTGCACGAGGCCGCCGACGAGCGGCTCCCGATCGTGCTCAACCCGGCGGCGTTCACCCACTACTCCTACGGGCTGCGCGACGCCCTCGCCCAGCGGACGGCGCCGCTCGTCGAGGTGCACATCAGCAACCCGGCGGCCCGGGAGGAGTTCCGGCACACCTCCGTCGTCGCGGGCGTCGCCACCGGCACCATCGCCGGGTTCGGGATGATGTCCTACGTCCTCGCCCTGCAGGCGGTCGCCGAACTCCTCGCCGAATCACCTCGGGATTCCTGACGAGATCCGCCGATTGCTACATGATCACCGGTCGGTGATCATGTACGCGTGGCCGTCCCCGCTCGGAGGACTCCAAGCAGTGGGGCCCGTGCCCGGCGGACCGGATGTACGGGGTGGTGCTGACGCGGCTGCGCGCCGGGGGCGAGCAGGCCGCCGCCCGTCGAGCGCCCGCGCGCCGCGCTAGTCCTCCCGGACGGCGCTCCTCGTCATCTCCTTGAGCTCGGCGACGACGTCGTCGAGGGGCGCGACGTCGCGGTGGGCGCGGCAGAGGATCGTGGCGCCCTCGACCGCGGCGACGATCAGGCGGGCGAGGCGGGCGGCGCGGTCGTCGGGGACGCCGGCGTTGCTGAGCCCGGTGGCGAGGGTGTCCTGCCAGCGGTCGAACGCGGCCGCGGCGGCCGACGCGAGCTGCGGGGCGTCGTCGTGGCTCTCCACGGTGACGGCGACGATCGGGCAGCCGGCCCGGAACTCGCTCTTGATCAGCACCTGCCGCCACCAGCCGACGAAGGCGTCCACCGCGGACGCCGCGTCGCCGCCCTCGGTGGCGGCGAGGATGCCGGCGTTGAGGAACTCGCCGGCGTAGCGGACGGCCTCCTCGGCGAGCTGCGCCTTGCCGTCGGGGAAGTGGTGGTAGATCGAGCCGCGCGGCGCGCCGCTGTGCGCGATGACGTCGCGGAACCCGGTGCCGCTGTAGCCGCGCTCGCGGAAGAGGTAGGCGGCGCTGCGCACCATGCGTTCCCGGCTGTCGGTGCCCATGCATCGATTATGACATTCATCATAAGCTTCTCGCATTGACCATGACGGTCGTCATAGCCCACCGTGCTTATGACGGACGTCATACACAGCGGTGACCTGGAGGGGAGCGGAGCGATGGCGGGACCGACCACGCCCACCACGGCGAGCACGGCGGGCCTCGAGCAGCTGAAGGCGCTGATCGACAAGGGCGCCGAGGAGGGGTACGGCATCGGCGCGCTGCTCGGCATGGCCGCCGAGGAGCTGGCGCCGGGACGGGTCGTCTTCTCGCTCGCTCCGCGCACCGACTTCAGCAACCCGCTCGGCACCGTGCACGGCGGCGTGCTGTCCACGCTGCTGGACTCGGCGATGGGCTGCGCCGTGCACACCTCGCTGCCCGAGGGCGCCGGCTACACGACGCTGGAACTGAAGGTCAACTTCGTCCGCGCGGTGCCGCTGGAGGGTGGCAGGCTGACCTGCGAGGGAACGACCGTCCATGTCGGGCGGAAGGTCGCGACCGCCGAGGGGCGGATCGTGGACCAGGACGGCAAGCTCGTCGCGCACGGCACCACGACCTGCATGATCTTCCCGCCGGCTACCGACCAGTAGGGTCTGCTCAGGCACCGACGAAGGAGACCAGCGTGATCGACCTGCAGCGCGACGGCGACGTCTACGTCCTGCGCTTCGACGACGGCGAAAACCGGTTCAGCCCCGACTTCCTCAGCGCCGTCGAGGGCGCGCTCGACACCGTCGAGAAGAACGACGGGCCCGGCGCCCTGGTCACCACCGGGACCGGCAAGTTCTACTCCAACGGCCTCGACCTCGAGTGGCTCGGCGCCCACGGCGACCAGTTCGAGGCGTACCTGAGCCGCATCCACGCCGTCTACGCGCGGCTGCTGGAGCTGCCGATGCCGACCGTCGCCGCGATCAACGGGCACGCGTTCGCGGGCGGCGGGATGCTCGCGCTCGCCCACGACTTCGCCGTCATGCGCACCGACCGCGGCTACTTCTGCCTGCCCGAGGCCGACCTCGGCATGACGTTCACGCCGGGGATGAACGCGCTGATCGCGGCGCGGCTGCCCAAGCGCACCGCGCACGAGGCGATGATCACCGGCCGCCGGTACGCCGCCGAGCAGGCGATGGCGGCCGGGATCGTGCAGCGGACGGCGGGCGAGGCGGGCGTGCTGCCCGCGGCGCTGGAGCTGGCGGGGTCGCTGGCCGGCAAGGACGGCCGGGTCGTCGGCAAGATCCGTGCGGACCTGTACCGTCCCGCGCTGGAGGCGCTGCGCGGCCCGGCGCTCGGCTAGCACGGGCGCCCGGGCCCCACGCCGGGCCCCGGCCGCGGGACCGTGGCGGGCCCTCGCTCCGGCGGGCGGCGCGGAGTAGGTTACGTTCGACTGGAATCTGATTCGGTTTTACGGGAAGGGACGCCGGATGCGCATCGGGATGGGGCTCAACTACGCGGGCAGCGGTTTCAAGGACACCGTCGAGGAGCTGGCCGACTTCGAGAAGGCCGGCCTCGACATCGTCTACGTCCCGGAGGCCTACAGCTTCGACGCGGTCAGCCAGATGGGGTACATCGCGGCCAAGACCGAGCGGCTGGAGATCGGCTCCGGCATCCTGAACATCTACTCGCGCACGCCCACCGCGATCGCGCAGACCGCCGCCGGCCTGGACTACGTCTCCGACGGCCGGTTCACGCTCGGCATCGGCGCGTCCGGCCCGCAGGTCATCGAGGGCTTCCACGGCGTCCCCTACACCGCGCCCCTCGGCCGCACCCGCGAGATCATCGACATCTGCCGCAAGGTGTGGCGGCGCGAGCGCGTCCAGCACGACGGCAAGCACTACACGCTGCCGCTGCCCGCCGAGCAGGGCACCGGCCTCGGCAAGGCGCTGAAGCTGATCAACCACCCGGTCCGCGCCGACATCCCGGTCATGGTCGCCGCGATCGGCCCGAAGAACGTCGAGCTCACCGCCGAGATCGCCAACGGCTGGGAGCCGATCTTCTACATGCCGGAGAAGGCCGCGGACGTGTGGGGCGCCTCGCTCGCCGCCGGCAAGGCCAAGCGCGACCCCGCGCTCGGCGAGCTGGACGTCGTCGGCCAGGCGACCCTCGCCATCGGCGACGACGTGCAGGGCTACCTGGAGTTCGGCCGCCCGATGGCCGCGCTCTACATCGGCGGCATGGGCGCCAAGGGCAAGAACTTCTACAACGACCTCGCCCGCCGGTACGGCTTCGAGAAGGAGGCCGAGGAGATCCAGGACCTCTACCTCGACGGCAAGAAGGACGAGGCCGCCGCGAAGGTCCCGCAGGAGCTGCTGGAGAAGATGTCGCTGATCGGCACGGAGGGCCACGTCCGCGAGCGGCTCGCCGCGATGAAGGAGTCCGGCATCACGACGCTCAACGTGCAGCCCATCGCCGGCGACCACAAGGGCCGCGTCGCCCTCATCGAGAAGGTCAAGCAGATGGCCGCCGACGTCTGACACCTCCGTTGAGTCGCGGCGTGCCGCCCTCGCGGGACGTCCCATGAGGGCGGCACGCCGCGACTCGACGTCATGCGGGCGTCAGAGGGCGGCGTTGACCTCCTTGGCGACGCGCTCGCCGGAGCGGACCGCGCCGTCCATGTAGCCGGTCCAGTAGTCGGACGTCTCGGTGCCCGCCCAGTGGATCGGGCCGCAGGGCGCCCGCAGCGCCTCGCCGAAGCCGGTCAGGACGCCGGGCGGGGCGACGCCGACCGGGCCGCCGCCGCTCCAGATCTCGTTGTCCCAGCGCTGGAACGCGGTCCGCACCGGGGTCTTGGCCTTGTCGCCGTAGAAGTTCGCGAACGCGGCGAGGCCCGCGGCCCGCACCTCGTCCGCCGAGGCCCCGTCCAGCTTGCGGATGTTGGCCTGGTTCATGAAGCCCATCATGATGCCGCGCGACCCGTCCGGCGGGCTGTTGTCGAACGTCGCGTCGATCGCGCCGCTGTCGGAGACGGCCTGCCCGGTCAGCCCGTCCGCGCGCCAGAACGGGGTGTCGTACACGGCGACGAACTTGCAGATCGAGCCCATGGGGTAGCGCTGCATCAGCTGCGCGCGGGCCGCGGGCAGCGCCGGCGAGAAGTCGATCTTCCCGGCGATCGCCGGGGACATCGCGACGACGACCCGCTTGGCCGACACCGTGAGCCCGTCGGCGGTCACGGTGACGGCGCCGCCGTCCGTCGAGATCGCCCGGACCGCCGTGTTGTAGCGGATGACGTCGCCGAGCTTGGCGGCCAGCCGGACGGGCACCTCCTGCGACCCGCCGACGAACCGGGACTCCTGCCCGCCGCCCTTGGTGTCGATGAGGCGGTCGACCGAGCCGGGGTTGCTCTCGTTGCCCGCCGACGCGATGTAGTTCAGGACGTACAGCAGCGACACGTCCTGCGAGCGCACCGACAGCGTGGAGCTGATGAACTCGTCCATCAGGAACCGCGCGCCGCTGCTCAGCGAGTTGGACCGGGACCAGGTGTAGAAGGTCTGCGCGTCCCACTCCTCGGCCTTGGCGGCCTTCCACGGCTGCCCGACCGGGACGTCCTTGGCCATGCTCCCGAGCTTGAGCAGCGCCACCTCCAGGTCGACCACGCCCCAGTCGGGCGGGACCGCTCCCAGGACGCCGTCGGTGGCGTACAGGGACCGCTGCCCGTTGCGGTAGTAGACGTTCTTGCCGGTGTTGTAGGTCGGGAACGTCGCGACGCCCATGTCCTTGGCGAGCGCGGCGATGCGGTCCTGCGTCGGGCCGATGAACTCGGCGCCGCCCTCGCTGGTGGTGCCGTCGCCGAGCGGCATGCCGTACACGCGGCCGCCGGGCCGCTCGCGGGCCTCCAGGACGATCACGGACAGGCCGGCGGCGACCAGGTCGCGGGCGGCGGCGAGGCCGGACAGCCCGGCGCCGACGATCACGACGTCGGCGGTGGCGTTGTCGGCCATGGGGGCGGCCGGGGCGGTGGCGGGGCGGGTGAGGGTCTTCGCGGCGGCGGCGGGCGCCGCGGCCGCGGAGACCACGGCTCCGGCGGCGGTGAGCGCGCCCGTTCCGAGCAATCTGCGGCGGCTGACTCGGGTCAAGGGGAATCCCTCCAGGGACGTCCGGTGCGGGGGGACGGGGCGGGATGAAACGATCACTCGCCGAGGCACGCTAGGCCACCCGCGGCCCGGAAGTCGAGCGATTCTCATGTTCTGTGACCGCGTCGAGACGGGCCGGGCCACCGCCGGCCGCGTGCTCTAGAGTCCTGACCATGGGGGAGGCGCACATGCAGGAGACACAGGGGGACGGGCACGCCGCGCGGCGCCGCCGGCTGGCCGCGCTCGTCGCCGACGCGGGCGCCGGCGCCGTCCTCGTCACCCGGCTCGTCAACGTCCGCTACCTCACCGGCCTCGACAGCTCCAACGCCGCGCTGCTCGTCCCGGCGGACGGCCCCGCCGTGCTCGCCACCGACGGCCGCTACGCCGGGATGGCCGCCGAGGTCTGCCCCGAGATGGAGACCCTCGTCGAGCGGCGGGCCGCCGAGGCGCTCACCACCCGCGCCGCCGCGTCCGGCCACCGCGTCCTCGGCTTCGAGGCGCACGACCTCACCGTCGAGCGGCACGCCGCGCTCGCCGAGGCCGCCGACATCCCGCTGCGGCCGCTCGGCCACCTCGTCGAGGACCTCCGCCGGGTCAAGGACGAGGAGGAGATCGGCCTGCTGCGGGAGGCGTGCGCCATCACCGACCGCGCCTTCGAGGCCGTCCTGCCGGAGATCCGCGCCGGCGTCACCGAGCGGGCCGTCGCGATCGCCCTCGAACGGGCCATGGTCGACTTCGGCGCCGAGGGCCCCGCGTTCGACTCGATCGTCGCGTCCGGGCCGAACGGCGCCGTCCCGCACCACCACCCCGGCGGCCGCGAGCTGCAGCGCGGCGACCTCGTCACCCTCGACTTCGGCGCGCGCTACGGCGGCTACCACGCCGACATGACCCGCACCGTCGCGATCGGCGAACCCGCCGGCTGGCAGCGCGACCTCTACGCCCTCGTCCTGCGCGCGCAGCTCGCCTCGATCGCCGCCGCCCGCCCCGGCGCCGAGACCAGGGACGTCGACGCCGCCGCCCGCGGCCCCATCACGGACGCCGGGCACGGGGACGCGTTCACCCACGGCCTCGGGCACGGCGTCGGCCTGGAGATCCACGAGGCACCGCTCATGGGGTACGACAGGACCGGTAAGCTGATGGATCGAGTTCCGATCACCGCGGAGCCGGGGGTGTACCTGGCGGGCCGGGGCGGAGTCCGGATCGAGGACACCTTGGTCGTCCGCCCGGGCGGCCCGGAGCTCCTCACCACAACGACGAAGGACCTGCTCGTCCTCTGACGTCCGGTCAGCGAGCGGGCCCGCGACCGGGAGAATGACGCAGTGGCGACGACGAACGACCTCAAGAACGGCATGACGCTGAACCTCGACGGCCAGCTGTGGACCGTCCAGGAGTTCCAGCACGTCAAGCCCGGCAAGGGCGGCGCGTTCGTCCGCACCAAGCTCAAGAACGTGCTGTCGGGCAAGGTCGTCGACAAGACCTTCAACGCCGGCACCAAGGTCGACGTGGCGAGCGTGGACAAGCGCGAGATGCAGTACCTCTACCGCGAGGGCGAGGACTTCGTCTTCATGGACACCGAGACCTACGACCAGCCGCACATCCCCGCGGCCACGGTCGGCGACGCCGCGAACTACCTGCTGCCCGAGCAGAACGCCGTGATCGCGTTCAACAACGAGAACCCGCTCTACGTCGAGCTGCCCGCCGCCGTGGTGCTGGAGATCACCGAGACCGAGCCGGGCCTGCAGGGCGACCGCTCCACCGGCGGCAGCAAGCCCGCCACCCTGGAGACCGGCGCGCAGATCCAGGTGCCGCTGTTCATCACCACGGGCGAGAAGGTCAAGGTCGACACCCGCTCCGGCGAGTACCTCGGCCGCGGCTGAGATGGCGGCACGGACCAAGGCCCGCAAGCTCGCCCTCGACATCCTGTTCGCGGCGGAGCTGCGGGAGGAGCAGCCGACGGCGGTGCTGGCGGCGCGCGGCCGTCCCAACCAGGACGAGCTGTCGGAGTACCCGCACGCGGTGCGGCTGATCGAGGGCGTCCAGGAGCACCGGGAGCGCATCGACGAGCTGATCGCCACCTACGCGACCGGCTGGACGCTGGAGCGGATGCCGGTCGTCGACCGCAACATCCTGCGGATGGGCGCCTACGAGCTGCTGTGGGTGGACGACGTCCCGGACGGCGTCGCGGTGAGCGAGGCGGTCGGCCTCGCCACCGAGCTGTCGACCGACGAGTCGCCCCGGTTCGTCAACGGCCTACTGGCGCGGCTGCAGCAGCTCAAGCCGTCCCTGTCGCTCTGACGGCGAATCGTCGCCTGGCGCCCGTCCGCGGGCGGCGGGCGGCTAGGGTGGGC
>NZ_WBMR01000171.1:0-2980 GCF_008923365.1 Actinomadura montaniterrae | reverse complement strand
CGACGTTAGCGGAGCGGCCGTGGCCGGCCGGCAGCAGAAGCGGGTGCGCGGGAGCAGCCGCGTGCGCAGCGCGGTCCTGTGGGAGGCGCTGCGCACGGTCCTGGACCGCATCGCCCCCGAGGCCGGCCGGAGCGACGTCGTGGACGTCGGCGGCGGCACCGGCGGGTTCGCGGTGCCGCTCGCCGAGCTCGGCCACCGCGTCACGGTCGTGGACGCCAACCCGGACGCGCTGGCCGCGCTGGAGCGCCGCGCCGCCGAGTCCGGCGTGCGGGTCCGGGCCGTCCAGGGCGACGCGGTCGACCTGCCGGACCTGCTCGGCGGCGGCGCCGCCGACCTGGTGCTGTGCCACAGCGTGCTGGAGTACGTCGACGACCCGGCCGCGGCGATGGCCGCGCTGACCGCCGCCGTCCGCCCGGGCGGGTCGGTGAGCGTGCTGGTGGCCGGGCAGGTCGCCGCCGCGCTGCACCGCGCCGTGTCCGGCCACTTCGACGACGCGCGGCGGGTGCTGACGGACGTGTCCGGGCGGTGGGGCGAGGGCGACCGGATGCCCCGCCGGTTCACCCGCGAGACGCTGACGGCGCTGGTGCGCGGCGCGGGCCTGCGGGTCGCCGAGCTGCACGGCGTGCGGATCTTCGCGGACCTGGTGCCGAGCGGGATGCTGGACGGCGACGCCGGCTCGGCGGAGGCGCTGATCGCGCTGGAGTCCGTCGCGGCGGTGCACCCGGTGCTGCGCGACCTGGCCACCCAGCTGCACCTGGTGGCCGACAAGCCGGCCGAGTAGATCACGTGAGCGGAGCGAACCGGCGAACACGGCAGCGGAGCTCACGCATGGCCGAGCCGCTGGGCGAGGCAGCCTCCGAGCCGCTGGGCGAGGAGGCCGCGTGAGCCGCAAGCAGCAGCTGCACCGGCCCGGTCCGCAGCCGGGGCCGCCCGCCGACGACACCGGCTGCTCGATCCTGCACGTGGACATGGACGCGTTCTTCGTCAGCGTCGAGCTGCTGGAGCGGCCGGAGCTGCGGGGCCGCCCGGTGGTGGTGGGCGGCGCGGGGCCGCGCGGGGTGGTGTCCGCCGCGTCGTACGAGGCCCGGAAGTTCGGGGTGCACTCGGCGATGCCGATGTCGCGGGCGCGGCGGCTGTGCCCGCAGGCGGTGGTGCTGCCGGTCAGCCACGGCAAGTACGGGCGGGTGTCGGCGGCCGTCTTCGAGATCTTCCGGTCCATCACCCCGCTGGTGGAGGGCCTGTCGCTGGACGAGGCGTTCCTCGACGTGGCGGGCGCGCTCCGGCGCCTCGGCCGCCCCGCCGAGATCGCCCGGATGATCCGCGAGCAGGTCCGCGCGCAGCAGGGCATCACCTGCTCGGTCGGCGTCGCGAGCACCAAGTTCGTCGCCAAGCTCGCCTCGACCCGCTGCAAGCCGGACGGCCTGCTCGTGGTGCCCGCCGACGGCGTCGTCGACTTCCTGCACCCGCTGCCCGTCGCGTCCCTGTGGGGCGTGGGGGAGCGGACGGAGCAGACGCTGACCCGGCTCGGGCTGCGGACGGTCGGGCAGCTCGCGCAGGTCCCCCTTACGACGCTGCAGCGCGAGCTCGGCAACGCGATGGGCGCGCATCTGCACGAGCTGGCGTGGGGCCGCGACCCGCGCGAGGTCGTCCCGCACACCCCGGACAAGAGCATCGGCGCGGAGGAGACGTTCGACACCGACGTCGACGACCCGGAGGTGATCCGCCGGGAGCTGCTGCGGCTGGCCGAGAAGGTCGGTGCGCGGCTGCGCGCGTCGGGGAACGCGGGACGCACGGTGAGCGTCAAACTCCGGATGGCGAACTTCAAGACGATCACCCGGGCGCGGACCCTCCGCGAACCCACCGATCTGGCGCGTGTGATCTATGTCACAGCCTGCGAGCTCTATGAGGGCGCGGGCCTGGAACGGGTACGACTCCGTCTGGTCGGGGTGCGGGTCGAGAACCTGTGCCCCGCCGGCGAGGCCCCCCGTCAGCTCGCCTTCGACGAGCCGGAACGCGGCTGGCGCGAGGCCGAGCGCGCGATGGACCAGGTGGCGAACCGGTTCGGCCATGGCGCCGTCCGACCCGCCGCCTTGGTCGAGCGCGCGCACGACGGTGACGCACGCGACGGCAGGGACGGGAGACGATGAAAGAAGGCGGTGAGCTGACCGGTATGGGGCCCTGGACCCGCCGTTCGCTTTCGTACGCCGGTGAGTGCTCGTATTCTGGGCATATCACCGTTGACGTTCCCGTCCCGCATCGGATACCCCGCCGCGGGGCTGTCGTTGGGAGGCGCCGTGCCGCTGTCTGAGCACGAACAGCGCATGCTCGAGCAGATCGAGCAGCAGCTGTACGCCGAGGATCCGAAGTTCGCGCACGCCGTCCGGTCGACCAACCCTCAGGTGCACTACAAGCGCCGCATCATCAAGGCCGCGCTCGGGTTCGTCGTCGGTGTCTGCGCGCTGATGGCCGGGCTCGTCATCAACGCCGGGACCGCGACCATCGCGGTCAGCGTGGCCGGCTTCCTGCTCATGGTGGTCTGCTGCGTGTGGGCCCTCACGAGCTGGAAGCGGATGACCGGCATCGGGAACGAGCCCGCGCGGCGCGGCCGCCAGGCCCGTCCCGCCAAGGCCGGCTTCATGGAGCGCATGGAGGAACGCTGGCGCCGCCGCACCGAAGGCGAGTGAACCGGCCGCACCGGCCTCACTGAGCGGCGCCGCGGGCCTGCGAGGCCCTAGCGGCGCCGCATGCGGTTCGGCAGGTCGTTGAGGCGGTCGGCGAGGTCGGCCGCGCGGGTGCGGCGCCGCATGCGGTTCGGCAGGTCGTTGAGGCGGTCGGCGAGGTCGGCCGCGCGGGTGCCGGCGCCGCGCAGCGCGGACCGCGTCTGCGCCATCGCCGACGGCGGGAAGACCCGGGCGCGCCAGCGGGCCCGGCGCCCCACGGACGCCGCGAACGCCGCGCGGACCGTCCGCACGTCGGCGCG
>NZ_WBMR01000170.1 GCF_008923365.1 Actinomadura montaniterrae | reverse complement strand
CCGCCGGGGATGAGGCGTTTGAGGTCGTCGGCGGTGCCTTCGGCGATGAGGTGGCCGTGGTCGAGGAGGGCGATGTGGTCGGCGAGTTCGTCGGCTTCTTCGAGGTATTGGGTGGTGAGGAAGATGGTGACGCCGTCGGCGACCAGGTCGCGGACGATGCCCCACATGGCGCGGCGGCTGCGCGGGTCCAGCCCGGTGGACGGCTCGTCCAGGAAGATCAGCCGCGGGTCGCCGACCAGCGTCATCGCCAGGTCCAGACGGCGCTGCATCCCGCCGGAGTAGGTGGAGGCGGGCTTGCGCGCCGCCTCGACCAGGTCGAACCGCTCCAGCAACTCGGCGGCCTTGCGGCGGCCGTCGCGGCGGGACAGGTGCTTCAGGTCGGCCATCAGCAGCAGGTTCTCCTCACCGGTCAACAGCTTGTCGACCGCGGAGTACTGGCCGGTGACACCGATCGCGCCACGCACATCGTCGGCCTGACGCCCCAGGTCGTAACCGGCGACCTGCACCTGACCGGCGTCAGCGGAGATGAGGGTGGACAGGATCTGGACGGTGGTGGTCTTGCCGGCGCCGTTGGGGCCCAGCAGGGAAAAGATCGTCGCTTCGGGGACGGTCAGGTCGACGCCGTCCAGCACGACCTTCTCGCCGGTCTTGTCGCGGTAGGACTTGCGCAGCCCTTCCGCCTGGATCGCCAAGTTCGTCATCGGGGGACTCCTTGAAGAGGGGTTGAGCGGGCCCGCCGGGCGGGCCCGCTGGTCACAGGCTGCGGGCGGTGATGTCGCCGCGGGAGGTGGTGGCTCGGACGTCCAGCTCGGTGCTGCCGTCGTTCTTCAGGCTGTTGGAGATCCGGCCGGCGGGGGCCGAGGCGTCCAGGGCGGCCGAGACGCCGGGGGCGGCGGCGATGGTGATGTCGCCGGACTGGGTGCGCAGGTCGACCTGGCCGGGGCCGGCGGCGTGGGCGATGCGGATGTCGCCGCGCTGGGTGCTGATGTCGGCGGGGCCGTTGAGGTGGCCGACCTCCACGTCGCCGTCGGTCGCGGTCAGCTGCACGCTCGTCGCTTCATCGATCGTGATGTCGCGGTAGGCGCCCTCGAATGCGATGTCGCCGAGGCGTCCGACGGCGCGGAACTCGGTGGCGGCCGCAGTGACCTGCAGGTGGGATCCGGCGGGCAGCTGGACCGTCACCTCGATCGCGCCGGTGGAGCCGAGGTGGTGGTTGCCGGTGGCGGCCCGCACCTGCAGGGTTCCGTCGGCGAACTCGACGGTGGCCTGCTCGGCGGCCTTGACATCGCGGCCCTTGGCCGGGTTCGCGGGACGGACGTCCACGACGGTGTCGGCGCGGTCGGCGGCGATCACCTGCACCCGGCCGGCGGGGACGGTGAGGGTGGCGGTGATCGGGGCGGGGGTGGTGTAGGTGTTCATCTGTGTTGCTCCTTGCCGGGGGTTCGCCGTGCGGCCTGCTCGTTTCTGACAACGCAAACGCTACGTTGCGTTTGTCAATCCAGCAAGGAGTATGTTGCGCAGAAGGTGTATTTTCCCAGGTGACTGCTTAATTATTGTTGCAATGGCGCGGAGATCAATGCAACGACATGGCATTACTTGTTGCAATGGAGTGTGAGTGAACGCTACGGCGTAGCGGCAAGCGCGGGCGGCGGTGCCCGTTGTCGGTGTGACCGCGCGCGAGGCGGCCGTGGTTACGAGGGCCGGCGGGTGAGGCCGTCGAGCATCAGGTTGAGGGTGAACTCGAATCGGCGGTGCCCGCTGCCGGAGGTGAGTTCGGCGGCGTGCCTTCTGGTGTGCGGGAACCGGTCGGCGGGCAGGGTGCCGAGCCGGTGCAGGAGTTCGTCGCCGCTGAGGACCCACTCCTGGTCCTGGTCGGTCTTCCGCGCCTGGACCAGGGAGATCTCCAGGGTGTAGGCGGCGACGTAGAGGGACAGGGCGTCCAGTGCCCAGGCCGCGGTCTGGGGTTCGACTCCGCCGGCGAGCAGGATCGCCAGGATCGCCTCGCTCACCCGGAGGGTCTCCAGGTTGGTGGGGACGGTGGCCAGTGCCGCGCGTGAGATGCCCGGGTAGCGCAGGTACTGGTCGCGGATCTGGGCGTACACCTGCAGGATCTGGTCCCGCCAGCGGTCCGGGTCGGGTTCGGGCAGGACGAGTTCGGAGCTGAGCCGTCCGATGATCAGGTCGTCGATGTCGGCCTTGTTGACCACGTGCGCGTACAGCGAGGACGGGCTGGTGCCCAGTTCGCCGGTGATGGCGCGGATCGTCAGCGCGTCGTAGCCCTGGGTCTCGACGACGCGCAGGGCGGCGTCGACGATGCGGTCGACGGTGAGGGGCGCGCGGCGCGGCGCGGGTGCGGCGCCGGGCTGGAGGTGGCGGGCCGCCCGGCGCGCCCTCGGATCTTGGGCCATGCCCCCATCCTAGCTTTGACACGAACTAAGTTCGTCACATAGAACTTAGTTCATGACTACTGAACAAAGTTCTCCCCGGCCGCGCTCCCCCGCCGCGGCGTCCCCGGTCCTGCCGCTGCGCCGGGCCTGGCTCGTCCTGGCGGTCGTGGTCATCGCCGACGTCATGGACGTGCTGGACTCGACCGTCGCCAACCTCGCCGGGCCCTCGATCCGGGCCGATCTCGGCGGTGCCGACACCACCGTGCAGTGGGTCCTGGCCGCCTACACCGCCGCGTTCGCCCTCGGCCTGGTGACCTCCGGCCGGCTGGGCGACCTGGTCGGCCGCCGCCGCCTGTTCCTGGCGGGCATGGCCGGGTTCACCGTGGCGTCATTGGCGTGCGGTCTCGCGCCCGGTACCGGGTTCCTGATCGGCGCCCGCGCACTGCAGGGCCTGTGCGGGTCGGTGATGATCCCGCAGGGCTTCGCGCTGGTGAAGATCGTCTTCCCGCCCGCGCAGCTGCGCCGGGCCCTCATCCCGTTCGGCCCGATCATGGGCCTGGCCACGGTGGCCGGCCCGCTGCTGGCCGGCTGGCTGCTGCACCTGGACCTGTTCGGCGGGCAGTGGCGCTCGATCTTCCTGATCAACGTCCCGATCGGCGTCGCCGCCTGGATCCTCGGCTCGCGCGTGCTGCCCCGCAACGCGGGCGAGGACGCCTCCGCCCGCCTGGACGTGCGCGGTGTCGCCCTGCTCACGCTGGCCTCGGCGCTGCTGATCATTCCGTTGGTGCAGGGCCGCGACCTCGGCTGGCCGGTCTGGACCTACGCCATGATGGCCGCGTCGGTGCTGGTGTTCGCGCTGTTCACGGTCTCCGAACGCCGCAGCGCCCATCCCGTGATCGCCCCGTCGCTGCTGCGCAGGCGCAGCTTCGTCGTGGGACTGGTCATCGTCTGCGGCTTCTACGCCGCGCTCACCGGATTCCAGCTCGCCCTCAACCTGATGCTCCAGCTCGGGGCGCACTGGACCCCGCTGCACAACGGCCTCACGCTGATCCCCTGGGCCGTGGGCAGCGCCGTCGCCGTCGGCCTCGCCGGAGCGTTCCTCGCCGAGCGGCTCGGCCGCGCCACCCTGCAGCTCGGCCTCGGCATCGCCGCCGCCGGGCTGATCGGGCTCGACTGGACCATCGTCCGGTTCCAGGACTCGCTGACCTCCTGGACCCTCGCGCCCGCCCTGCTGGTCATCGGCTTCGGCTCCGGGCTGGTGTTCATCCCCGTGTTCGACTACGTCCTCGGCGACGCCACCGCCGACGAGGCCGGCACCGGATCCGGCGTGCTCAACGCCGTCCAGCAGTTCGCGAACGCGACCGGCGCCGCCGCCCTCGGCACCGCCTTCTTCGCCCGGGCCGGACACGGCGGCTTCTTCGGCGCCGGCGAACTCATCACCGCCCTCGCCGCCGCCCTCTACCTGCTCACGCTTGTTCTGGTCGGCCTCCTCCCCAAACACACCCAGCACGCGGACCACTGACCGGGAGGTCCGGGCTTCGTGCCGGGTCAGCAGGTGGAATGAAAGAGGCCTCCGACGGCGGCTCGGCCGACCAGCCCGTTGTAGATCTCCACCGCCGCGGTCGTTCCTTCCACGAAGACCTCGACGTCGTGTTCCTGCAGCAGTTCGATGGTCTCCGGCATGGTGCGCAGCCGCAGTTCCATTCCCCTGCTGAGCACGACGGTCGTGCATCCGCGGTCGAGGAGTTCCTGGACGTCCGCGGGCTGGATTCCCGGTTCATGCCGGGTTCCGTGCTCGTTCCAGTCCCATTCCCGGCCGCCTCCCGGATACAGCTTGAAGTCCTTGCCGGGAGGCAGCCCTTCGACCTCCATGCGTCCCCAGGACAGGTGGGAGATGCGGGGCGATGCCGTCATGCGGTCATCCTCCCACGTGCCCTGCGCCCCGGCGATAACCACCTACCTGCCTATTTCGCCCGGATGACGTTTTTGTTGTCCACGTCACATTTCTTTTTGTGGCGCACATCGCATGGTCGGGGACTCCAGGATGATGGCCAGAAAACTTAGAATGAGGGCGTTGTTCTTCTATCGATGCCATTCGAAGCGCCTGTGACACTGGTCACCTCGGGCGATTCGTGAAGGGAATTCGCAGCCCTTCGGGAAGGCGCATCACATGATCGACGTCAACCTCGCCATGGTCTTCCTCGTGCTCGGGGCGGGTGCGGTGCTCACCGTCCTGATCAGCGGGTTCCTGGGATGGGCGGTGCGGGCTCGCGCGGGTTCGGCTGCTCCCGCGACCGGCGTTCACCGGACGCGGGAGGACGAGCGGCTGACCGTTTCCTGAGCGCCGGTCAGGTGCCCGCCTTCTTGGGCTTGAGGAGTTCCAGCACCGCGGCGTCCCCGTGCTGCCCGATGAGGTCGACCGGGGTGTCCGCCTTCTGTCCGGCGGCGACGTGCTCCTTGAGCGCCTGCAGGAGTGTGACGCCCTCGTCGCTGTGGCCGTATCCGGGGCTCGCGACGATGAGCTCCCAGAGGTGCCGCGCCTCGTCGAACGTGTCGGGGAGGCCGCCTTCCTCGATGCCCATGGCGGAGCCGATGATCTTCCAGACGCCCATCCAGGTGAGGAGCGCGTCGCCCTCCGGGACGTCCTCCCCGACCTCCTTCAGCCCGATGAGGGGCGTGTAGGAGAAGGTCAGCAGCGTGTAGGCGAGGCTGACCTGGTTGATGTAGGGGTGGTCCGGCGGCGCCGGGTTCGTCTCCGCGATCGTGACGTGGCGGTCGCCGAGGGCCTCGTGGACGATCGCCAGCCCGAAGCCGCCGGCGCCCTCGGCGAATCCCTTCCGGACACTGTCCATGACCTGGTCGGTCTTCTCGAGACGTTCTGGAACGAAGCCGACTTCGGCGAGCCGCCGTGTCTCCACCAGCAGTTTTGCGCCGTCGATGTAGGCGTAGGTCTGCGGAAGGGACCGGACCAGCAGGAGGATCTCGTATGTGTTGTCGATTCCGGCGTTGACCGCTCCGAATGCGTTGATGCGAGTGAGATGCCGTTTCGCCGTCTCTGCGGTGAGCGATCCGTTCTGGACGAGGCGGTCGAGCAGGGTCGCGTTGTCGAGGTCCGCGCCACCGTTCTCCATGATCGGCTTGAGCGCTCCATAGAGTGTCCCCGCCGCGCTCAGCGGCCTCTTGCGGGCCTCCGCCACCTGGTCCTGCGTCGTCCACACCATGCGGACACCTCCCCGTGCTGGATTGCCCGCAGATTAAAGGACCATTTGGCCTGTGTGACGGTGCGGACACTGTCCGTATCCGGACGTTGGGAGAGTTCGCAGGCCCCGCCCGCCAAGGAGCCCTCTAGCCGTAAGCGGCCACGGGATTTGTTGGCGCGACGGATGGCTCCGGACGGCGTGCGGGCATGTCGCGGACGGTGACCTCGTACCTGGCGGTCCTGTCTCCGTTCAGGCGGCCGACGAGGAGACGGGCCTGGTCGGGACCACTGTGCGGGTTCCCCGAAGGTGAAGGTCAGGCCGGGTGGCGGTCCACGTCCGCGGAGGTCGCGCCGCCGGAGAGAGTCGGGTAGCCGGGGCCGCGGTCGAAGAACGGGACGGGGCCGCGCTCGGCGCGCAGGCGCGTGCGCAGGGCCTCGGTTGCGGGCACGTCCACTTCGGCGCCGCGGAGGACGACGCCGTAGTCGTCGCGTGCGCCGTCCGGGGAGACCTTGCCGTCGCGGACGTCCGCCGCGACGCGGGACGGGACGCGGTCCAGGGGGTCGCCCCAGCCGCCGCCCCCGGTGGTGCGGATGCGGATGACCTGGCCGGCGCGGACGGGGTGGTCGTCGACGAGGCCGTCCATCGGGACGCCGTCGATGTCGACGCGGAACGGGCGCCCGGCGCGGCCCCCGTTGACGCCCCAGCAGGACAGGATGGAGCGGTCGGCGATCGACATGTAGTGGGCGTCGCGGAGCATGCGGATGTGCTTGTCGTAGCCGAGGCCGCCGCGGAACTCGCCGGGGCCGCCGGAGTCGGTGGCGAGGCCGAGGCGCTCGACGAGGAACGGCCAGCGCGCCTCGGCGAACTCGGCGGGGATGTTGCGGGAGTCGGGGACGATGTGGATGGTGTCCTCGCCGTCGGCGTAGGGGCGTCCGCCGGAGCCGCCGCCGAGGACCTCGCGCATCAGGTAGGGGCCGCGGTCGTCCTCGCCGTAGACGCCGGTGTAGCGGATCGTCTCCTGGTCGGCGGGCATGCGGCCGTTCGTGGCCTTGGCGAGGACGCCCGCGAGGACGCCGAGGAGGCGCAGGATGACGAACGTGCGGGCGTTCGTCGGGGCCGGGAAGACCGGGGTGAGCAGCGTGCCCTTCTCCGGGAACCGCATCTCGATCAGGGGGACGACGCCCTCGTTGACGTCGAGTTCGGCGGCGCGCTCGGGCGTGTCGGCGAGGTTGCGCAGGACGGGCGCGAGCCACTTCTTCAGGAACACGCCGTCGGCGTAGTCGCCGGCGTGGTTGATCGGGCCCTTGGCCTGCGGCGACGTCCCGGCGAAGTCGATGACGAGCGGGACGTCGGCGGACCTCTCGACGGTGAGGGTGATGCGCTGGGCGTGCAGGCGGGGCGGGTCGACGCCGTCGTGCTCGGCGTAGTCCTCCCAGACGAACACGCCGTCGGGGATCCTGGCGAGCAGCTCGCGGCGGAACGTGTCGGTGGTGCGGGAGATGACGGCGTCGAAGCAGGCCTCGACGTCCGCGCGGCCGTAGCGGGCGAACAGGTCGCCGAGGCGGCGGGCGCCCATGAGGCAGGCGGAGCATTCGGCGTCGAGGTCGCCGGCGAGGGAGTCGGGCATCCGCGAGTTGCGGGTCATGATGGCGAGCGCGGCCCGGTTCGGGACGCCCCGGTCCCAGAGCTTGATGGGCGGGACCATCAGGCCCTCTTCGTAGGCGCTGCGGGCGTGGCTCGGCATGGAGCCGGGGACGGCGCCGCCGATGTCGTCGTGGTGCCCGAACGCCTGGACGAACGCGACGACCTCGCCGCCGTGGAACACCGGGACGGTCACGCAGAGGTCGGGGAGGTGGCCGATGCCGCCTTCGGACAGGTACACGTCGTTGTGGAAGAAGACGTCGCCGGGGCGCATCTCCTCGATCGGGAAGTCCCGGGCGACGGGCTGGACGAGCGCGGAGTAGGAGCGTCCGGTGAGCTTGCGGAGCCGCCGGTCGTGGATGCCGGCGCGGAAGTCGTGGGCGTCCCGGATCATCGGGGAGCGGGCCGTGCGGGCGATGGCCGTCTCCACCTCGCGCTCCACGGACGCAAGGGTGCCTTCGACGATCTCCAAGAGGATCGGGTCGACGCTCATCGGCCCTCCCCCGCGGTCACCACGAGGTCGCCGTGCGGGTCGAGGCGGGCGGTGAAGCCTGGGTGCAGCGGGAGGGTGGAGCCGAACTCCTCGATGACCGCGGGCCCGTCGACGGCGTCGCCGGGGGCGAGCTTCTCGCGCCGGTACACCGGTGTCTCCTCCCAGTCGTCGAAGTACACCCGGCGGGTGCCGGTGCGCGCGCGTGATGGGTCGCCGTCGCCCGGCGGGCGTTCCGGGAGCCGCGGCCGCTCGATCGGCCCGATGCCGGACACGCGCAGGTTGACCCATTCGACGGGGTGGCGCGGATCGTCGCGGTGGCCGTAGCCGTACCGGTCGGTGTGCGCGTCGTGGAACCGGCGGACGACCTCCGCGCGGAACGCCTCGTCCGGCGGCCCGGCCGGGGCCGTGACGCGGACCTCGAACGCCTGCCCGTAGTACCGCAGGTCGGCGGACCGGACGAAGCGGCGCCGCTCCTCGGGGAAGCCTTCGCGGGCGAGCGCCGCGCCGGCCTCGTCCTCCAGCTCGGCGAACGTCTCCGCGAGGACGGCGGCGTCCAGCTCGGCGTCGCGGACGACGCGCGTGCGCACGTGGTCGTTCTTCACGTCCACGGTGAGCAGCCCGAACGCGGACAGGTTGCCGGGGTTCTCCGGGACGACGGCGGCGGGCAGGCCGAGCACGTCGAGGAGCCGGCACGCCAGCAGCGGCCCGGACCCGCCGAACGCGACGAGCGGGTAGTCGCGGACGTCAAGCCCCCGCTGGACGGTGATCTGCCGGATCGCGTTGGCCTGGTTCCACGCGGAGATCTCCAGGATCCCGGCGGCGGCCCGCTCGACGGTCAGCCCGAGTCCGGCGGCGAGCTCCTCGAGCCCGGCGCGGGCCGCGGGCACGTCGAGCGGCACCTCGCCGCCGAGCAGGTGCGGCGGGATGCGGCCGAGGACGGCGTGCGCGTCGGTGACCGTGACCTCGGTGCCGCCGCGGCCGTAGCAGAGCGGGCCGGGGTCGGCGCCGGCGCTGCGCGGCCCGACCTTCAGCGCGCCGTCCGGCGACCGCCGCGCGACCGACCCGCCGCCGGCGCCGACCGTCACGATGTCGATCATCGGGATCTTGACGGGATGGCGGCCGATCGTCCCCTCGGTGGTGACGGTCGGCTCGCCGTCCAGCACGACGGCGACGTCGGTGGACGTGCCGCCGCCGTCGAGGGTCACGACGGAGCGGCGGCCGCCGCGGGACGCGACGAACGCGGCGCCGAGCGCGCCCGCCGCCGGGCCGGACAGCACCGTCGTGATCGGCTGCCGGGCCACCTCGTCCGCCGACAGCACGCCGCCGTTGCTCTTCATCACCAGCAGCCGGGACGCGACGCGCTCGGCGATCCGCGCGAGGTAGCCGTTCATCGCGGGCTTGACGGCGGCGTCCACCAGCGTCGTCACGGACCGCTCGTACTCGCGGTACTCGCGCAGCACCTCGCACGACAGGGACACGACCGCGTCCGGGTGCTCGCGGCGCAGCACCTCCCGCATCGCGAGCTCGTGGGCCGGGTTCGCGTAGGAGTGCAGGAAGCACACGCCGATCGCGCGGATCCCCGCGTCGCGGAACCAGCGCGCCGCCGCGACGGCCGACTCCTCGTCGAAGGGTCGCAGCTCGGCGCCGGTGTGGTCGAGCCGCCCGCCGACGGTCCGCACCCGATGGGCGGGGACGATCCGGGGCGGCTTCACCCAGAAGTAGCTGTTGCCGTAGCCGTCCGGGACGCTCTGCCGCGCGATCTCCAGCATCGACTCGAAGCCGTCGGTGGTGACGAACCCGAGGTCGTCGATCCGGTCCTCCAGCAGCCGGTTCGTCGCGACGGTCGTGCCGTGCGACAGCGACGCGACGTCCTCGGGCGACGCGCCGAGCAGGCCGAGCACCTTGGCGACGCCCGCCGCGAACCCCTCGGCGGGGTCGGCGGGCGTGGACGGGGTCTTGGTGGTGACGGGCTCGCCGCCGGCCCCGTCCGCCCCGCCGCCGGCCCCGTCCTCCCCGATGTCCAGCGCGACGACGTCGGTGAACGTCCCGCCCGTGTCGATCCCGATCCGCAGCCGCCGTGCCATGCCCAACGGTCTACCGGACGGCCCGCACCTGCGGAACCGTCGCAATGTGCCAACAGGACGGCCGGTCTTTGGGCAGGGCGCGCGCCGCGGCCGGGGGACGCGCTGCCGCCGCGGGCGCGGCGCTAGGCTGGGCAGCCGTTCGCAACACGAAACCGACGACACGCTGGAGCCCGTCCATGGCGCTTGAACGCCCCGAGATCGACTTCCCCGAGGGACAGCCGCCCGCGCACCTCGACATCACCGACATCACCAAGGGCGACGGCCCCGAGGCCGTCAAGGGCTCGACCGTGTCGATGCACTACGTCGGCGTCTCCTGGTCCACCGGCGAGGAGTTCGACGCGTCCTGGAACCGGGGCGGCACGCTGGACTTCGAGCTCGGCTCCGGGCGCGTCATCAAGGGCTGGGACATGGGCATCGCCGGGATGAAGGTCGGCGGCCGGCGCAAGCTGGTCATCCCGCCGCACCTGGCCTACGGCGACCGCAGCCCGAGCCCGGCCATCAAGCCCGGCGAGACGCTGATCTTCGTCGTCGACCTGGTCGCGGTGCAATAGGACCGCGCTCCGCACGGCGGCGGGCGCGGCGACGCGCACGCCCAACGGCGGGCAATCGGGCGGTGAAAATCCGGCCGGTCGCCCGCCGCCGCCGTTTCCGGGGACGGCCCGTCCGGTATCAGACGTTCATGATCGAGGCGCGCGGGCTGACGAAGCGGTACGGCGACACCACCGCCGTCGACGGCGCCACCTTCAGCGTCGCGCCGGGCCGGGTGACCGGCTTCCTCGGCCCGAACGGCGCCGGGAAGACCACGACGATGCGGATGATCCTCGGCCTGGACCGCCCGACCGCCGGCGAGGTCACCGTCGGCGGCCGCCGCTACCGCACGCTCGGCGCGCCGCTGCGCGAGGTCGGCGCGCTCCTCGACGCCCGCAACGTGCACGGCGGCCGCACCGCGTACAACCATCTGCTGTGCCTCGCCAAGAGCAACGCGATCCCGCGCCGGCGCGTGGACGAGGTGCTGGACCTCGTCGGGCTGCGGAGCGTCGCGAAGAAGCGGTCCAAGGGGTTCTCGCTCGGCATGGGGCAGCGGCTCGGCATCGCCGCCGCGCTGCTCGGCGACCCCGGCGTGCTGATGTTCGACGAGCCGGTGAACGGCCTGGACCCGGAGGGCATCCTGTGGATCCGCACGCTGATGCGGCGGCTCGCGCGGGAGGGCCGCACCGTGTTCGTCTCCAGCCACCTGATGTCGGAGATGGCGCTGACCGCCGAGCACCTCGTCGTCATCGGGCGGGGACGCATCCTCGCCGACACCGGGATGGCCGAGTTCATCGGCGCGAACGCGACCAGCCACGTGCTGGTGCGCTCGCCGCAGGCCGCCGAGCTGGCGCGGCTGCTCGCCGGGCCGGGGCGGCGGCTGGAGCCCGACCCGGACGGCGCGCTGCGCGTGTACGGGGCGCGGGCGGCGGAGATCGGCGACGTCGCCGCCGACCACGGCCTGCGGCTGCACGAGCTGGCGACGGTCCAGCCGTCCCTGGAGGAGGCGTTCATGCGGCTGACCGGCGAGGCCGTCCAGTACCACGCCGGCGTGCCGGGCGCCGCCGGCCCGGCGGCTCCGGCTCCCGGGACCGGCGCTCCGGGGGCGGGCGCGTGAGCGCCCCCGCTGCCACGGGTCCGCGCCGCGATGCCGGGCGCGTCCGGTTCGGGCACGTGCTGTCCTCGGAGTGGACGAAGATCGCGACGGTCCGGTCGACGTTCTGGACGCTGCTGGCCGGCGCGGTCGTGCTGGTCGGGTTCTCCGCGCTGTGGGCGCTGGCGTTCACCGCGTCCTTCGACCAGATGAGCGCCCGGGACCGGGCGACGTTCACCCCGATGCTGCCGACGCAGGTCGCCTACTACTTCGGCCTGGTGATCTTCGGCGCGCTGGGCGTGCTGGTCATCACCGCCGAGCACGGCACCGGGATGATCAAGACGGCGCTGACGGCGGTGCCGCGGCGGGCCGCGTACCTGGCCGCCAAGACGGTGGTGCTGGGCGCGGTCGTGCTCGTGTTCGGGATCGTGGTGACGTTCGCGTCCTTCTACGCGGCGCAGGGGATCCTCGCGTCCAAGCACCTGGACGGGAACATCGGCGACCCGGGCGTGCTGCGCGCGATCGTCGGCGGCGGGATCTACCTCGCGCTGGTCGCGATCCTCGCGCTCGGCATCGGGACGCTGCTGCGCCACACCGCGGGCTCCATCGTGCTGCTGTTCGTGGTGCTGTTCGTGCTCGGCATCGCGGGCGGGTTCCTGCCGAGCTCGTGGGGCGACACGGTCAACAAGTTCCTGCCGTCCAACGCGGGCGGCGCGATCCTCGACCCCGTCCACAAGTCCGGCTCCCTCGCCCCGTGGACGGGCCTGGGCGTGTTCGCGGTGTACACGGCGGTCGTCCTGGCCGCCGCCGTGATCCTCTTCGAGCGCCGCGACGCCTGACCCGCCTCAGCGCCGGCGGCGGGCGAGGAAGTGGCCGAGGGCCACGCCGGCGAGGGCGACGGCGCCGCCGGCGGCGAACGCTGCGGTCATCGGCCACACACTTGAAGGGCGCGGCCCGGCGGCGGCACGTCCGGCGTACACGCGGCCGGTTCCCGGTTCCGGGGCGTGCGGCGCGGCGGGCGCGGCGCCCGGTTCCGGGGACGGCGCGGGCTCGGCCGGGGCGGTCAGGTCGCGTTCGACGGCGGCGAAGAACTCGCCGGCCGTCCGCTTGGCGACGCCGCCGAGCATCCGCTGCCCGACGCCGCCGATCATCCCGCCGACGACCGCGTCGGCGTCGTAGTCGACGCGGGTGGAGCCGCCGCCGTCCGACAGCCGGACGCGGACCGTCGCGTCCACCGTGCCGGGCGCGCCCTGGCCCTGCGCGCGCAGCGTGAACGAGCGCGGCGGGTCCGGGTCGGCGAGCTCGACGCTCCCGACGTAGGTGCCCTGGATGGACGCGACGCCGGCGGTGACCGTCATGCGGTAGGTGTCGGGGCCGGTCTCCTCCAGGGAGCGGCACCCGGGGATCGTCCGGGCGAGCACGGCCGGGTCCTGGAGCGCGTCCCAGACGCGGGCGAGCGGCGCGGCGACGCTGGCACTGCCGTTGACCTGCATGTTCCGACTTTAGGGAATGCGGGCGCCGCACCGAACGGCAACATGTGCCGAGTACACGCCGAGGATTGGGCAGATCCCCGGAGAGACCGCAGGGAAATGGTCAGATATGTCCGGCTGATTCCGTCGCGTGCGAACTCCCGGGCGTACGGGCGCGTCAACCGAAGCGAACGATCGAGAACCGAACCCCCCAACCGAATGGAGTACGCGGCCGATGCGAGGGAAGACGCCCGTGATCGCGATGGTGACCGCCGGAGTTTTCGGCGCGGCCGCGGGCGGCTGGCCGGTGGTCCGGGCCGAGGCGGGGGGCTCGTCGGGGCCGTCCATGCGGGCGCAGCTGACCTCTGTGCTCGCCGACCAGAAATGGGCGACGCCGAAGCCCGGCACCTGGACGCCGCCGAAGCCGTCCGCCGACGGCCTGCCCCCGGTCATCGACCACATCCAGACCACCGAGCCCGTCGTCTTCCTCACCATCGACGACGGCTACACCTACGACTCGGAGTTCGTCGACATCGTCCGCAAGGAGAAGGTGCCGATCCTGACGTTCCTGACCACGACGTACCTGCGCGGCCAGGGCCAGTACTTCCTCGCGATGCGCAACGCGGGCTCGCAGATCGAGGACCACACCGTCACCCACCCGAACATGCCGACGCTGTCCCCCGACGCGCAGAAGCGGCAGATCTGCGACTCGGCGGACGCGATCCAGCGCGAGTACGGCCGCCGCCCGCAGATCTTCCGGCCGCCGTTCGGCGCCTACAACCAGGCGACGCGGCAGGCGTCCAAGGAGTGCGGGATGAAGTCGATCCTCACCTGGACGGCGGAGTTCTACAACGGCACGTCCGGGCCCGGCGTCGGCTACAACGGGTTCGCGCGCGCCGACGGCGGCAAGGGCTTCAAGCCGGGCGACATCATCCTGATGCACTACCGCACGGGCCTCGCCGGGGAGTTCCGGATGATCCTCGGCTGGATCAAGCAGGCCGGGCTGCGGCCCGCCGCCGTGCAGAACTACCTGCCGCGCTCGCTCGGCGGCAACGCCCCGGAGACGCCCGCCGCGAACTGACCGCCGGTCGCGGCGCCGTCGCCGCCGGCCCGCGCGGTCTCCCGGACGCGCAGGCCCGGGTCGCCGGACGCCCGTTCGCGCAGCTCGTACAGGGCGTCCGGGGACAGCGGCATCGCCTCGACGCGCAACCCTTCGGCGTCCTCGACGGCGGAGGCGATGACGGCCGACACCGGGATGACGCCCGCCTCCCCCGCCCCCTTGATGCCGAGCGGGTTCAGCGGCGACGGCGTCTCCAGGTGGTCGGTCTCGATGCGCGGCACCTCCGTCGCGTACGGCATGAGGAAGTCCATGAACGAGGCGTTGAGGAGCTGGCCGGACTCGTCGTAGACCATCCGCTCGTAGAGGGCGCCGCCGACGCCCTGCGCGACGCCGCCGTGGATCTGCCCTTCGACGACCATCGGGTTGACGAGCTTGCCGCAGTCGTGGACGACCGCGTACCGCAGGATCGCGATCTCGGCGGTGTCCGGGTCGGTCTCCACGATCGCGGCGTGCGCGCCCGCGGCGAACGTCGACCGGACGGGCGAGTAGTAGCCGCGCCCCTCCAGGCCCGGCTCGTCCCCCTCCGCGACGGGCGGCTCCGTCGCGGGGCGGCCCACCGCGAACTGCGTCGCGGCGGCGGTCTCGTCGTCGAACGCGTACCGCAGTGGGTTCGACAGCACCGCGACCGTCCGCAGCGGGACGGACGCCGACCGGTCGCCGCGGACGTGCACGGACCCGTCGGTGATCTCCAGGTCGCGCGGGTCCGCTTCGAGGGCCTCGCCCGCGATCCGCAGCGCCTTCTCGCGGACCTTCCGGCACGCCAGCGCGATCGCGTTGCCGCTCATCACCGCGGCGCGCGACGCGAACGTGCCGACCGCGTACCCGAACCGGCGCGTGTCGCCGGTGGTGACGTGCACGTCCCGGATCGGGACGCCGAGCTCGGCGGCGGCGATCTGCGCGAAGACGGTCTCGTGGCCCTGCCCCTGCGAGGTCAGCCCGGTCGACACGTGTACCCGCCCGGCCGTGTCGATCTCGACGTGCCCGCCCTCGTACGGGCCGACGCCCGTCCCCTCGACGTACACGCCGACGCCGATGCCGATGCGGCGGCCGCGGCGCGCGGCGGCCTCCCGCTCCGCCTCGAACCCGTCCCACCCGATCAGCGCGCGGACCTTGCGCAGCAGTTCGGGGTAGTCGCCGGAGTCGTAGATCAGCGGGCGGCCGTCCTGGAACGTCAGGCCCTGGTCGTAGGGGAACTCGTCGGGCTGGATGAAGTTGGCGGCGCGGACGTCGGCGCGGTCGAGGCCGAGGTGGCGGGCGATGCGGTCCATCGTCCGCTCCATGCAGAACACGCCCTGCGGGCGGCCGGCGCCCCGGTACGGCGTGACGATGAGGGTGTTGGTGTAGAGGCTGACGACCTCCGCCCGGTACGCGCCGATCTTGTACGGGCCGAGCAGCTGCGTCGACGTGACGATCGGGATGATGATCCCGTACGGGGTGTAGGCGCCGTGGTCGTGCAGGATCCGCACGTCCAGGCCGAGGACGCGGCCGGCGTCGTCGAACCCGACCCGGACGTCCTGGAGCTGGCCGCGCTCGTGGGCGGCGGCGACGAAGTGCTCGCGGCGGTCCTCGGTCCACTTGATCTCGCGGTTCAGGAGCCGCGCGGCCCACGGGACGAGCACCTCCTCCGGCCACGGATGCACGATCTTCACGCCGAACCCGCCGCCGACGTCCGGCGCGACGACCTCGACCTTGCCGTTCGGCAGTCCGAGCCGCGCGGCGATCGCGGCGCGCACGCTGGTCGACGCCTGCGTGGACGAGTAGACGCGCAGCGACCCGTCGTCGGCGTCCCAGCGCGCGTACACGCCGCGCCCTTCCAGCGGCGTGGACGCCGACCGCTCGATCGACAGCCGGAACTCCAGCCGGTGCGGCGCGGCGTCGATCGCCGCGGCGGCGTCGCCCGTCTCCTGGACGAGGACGGCGCCGACATTGCCCGGCACGTCGTCGTGGACGAGGTACTCGGCGCGCTCGGCGTTCTCGATGCCGACGACGGCGGGCAGCGGCTCGTACTCGACGCGGATGCGCTCGGCGGCGTCCTCGGCGAGGTACCGGTCGCGGGCGACGACCATCACGACGGGCTCGCCGACGTGCCGGACGACGTCGCGGGCCAGCGGGTACCCGGTGCGGCCGTGCGTCAGCGCGGGGTGCGGGATGAGTAGCGGCAGCGGCTCGCCGACGCGTCCGGGCAGGTCCTCCCAGGTGTAGACGGCGACGAGGCCGTCCACGTCGAGCGCGCCGGACACGTCGACGTCGACGATGCGGGCGTGCGCGTGCGGGGACCGGACGAACGCCGCCGCGAGCGCGTCCCGGCCGAGGTCGTCCAGGTAGCGGCCCCGGCCGGTGAGGAGCCGGGCGTCCTCGCGGCGCTTGACCGGCTCGCCGAACACGCGCGTCCCCATCACGCCTCGCTCTCTGCGCCGGACCCGCCCGAGCCGCCGGACCCGCCGGGTGCGCCGGGCGCGCCGGCTTCCGCGAGCAGGTCGGCGGCGCGGTGCACCGACTTCACGATGTTCTGGTAGCCGGTGCAGCGGCACAGGTTCCCGGAGATGCCTTCGAGCACCTCGTCCTCCGTCGGGCGCGGCGTCTCCCGCAGCAGCGCGGTCACCGTGCACAGGAAACCGGGCGTGCAGAAGCCGCACTGCAGGCCGTGGCATTCGCGGAACGCCCGCTGGACCGGGGACGGCGTGCCGTCCGGCGCGGCGAGGCCTTCGACGGTCGTGATGGCGTGGCCCGCGGCCGTCACCGCGAACGTCAGGCAGGACCGCACCGGGTCGCCGTCCATCAGCACCGTGCAGCAGCCGCAGACGCCGTGCTCGCAGCCGACGTGGGTGCCGGTCAGGCCGAGGTCGTGCCGCAGCAGGTCCGACAGCAGCCGGCGGGCCGGGACGCGCGCCGTGCGGTGCACCCCGTTGACGGTCAGCGCGATGTCGTGGAGCTCCTCCATCAGTCCCGCGCCCTCCTCAAGGCCTCGGCCGCCGCCGTCGCCAGCGCCCGTTCCGTCAGTACCCCGGTCAGGTGGCGGCGGTAGCGGGCGCTCGCGTGGATGTCGGGCTCCGGGTCGATCCGCTCCCGCACGTACGCGGCGGCGGCCGGCCAGTCGCCGTGCGGCCCCGCCGCCTCCGCCAGGTCGAGGACGAGCGGCGCGGGCGCGATCCCGAGGTATCCGGCGCGGGCGGCGCCGACCCGCAGGTCCTCGTCGAGCGTGACGACCGCCGCGACGCCGGACAGCGCGTAGTCGCCGTGCCGCCGCGCCGTCTCGGTGAACGCCGTCCCTGTGCGGGGCGGCGCGGCGGGGAAGAACGCCGCGACGGCTAGCTCCCCCGGCGCGAGCGCCGACTCCAGCGGGCCGGTGAAGAAGTCCGCCGCCGGGATCGTCCGGCGCCCGCGCGCGGACGCGGCCTCGACCGTCCCGCCGAGGACGGCGAGCACGGCGGGCAGCTCCGCGGCCGGGTCGGCGTGCGCGAGGCTCCCGACGACCGTGCCGCGGTTGCGGATGACCGGATGCGCGACGTGCCGCAGCGCCCGGCCGAGCAGCGGCTGCACGGCCGCCGCCTCCACCGACCGCTCCACCCGCGCGTGCCGGGCGAGCGCGCCGACCCGCACCCCCTCGTCACCGCAGTGGACGGTGTCCAGCTCGGCGACGCCGTTGATGTCGACCAGGTCGGGCGGAGCGGCGAGCCGCATGTTGAGCAGCGGGATGAGGCTCTGCCCGCCCGCGAGCACCTTGGCCCGCGGGGCGTCCGCCAGCATGCCGAGCGCCTCGTCGACGGTGCGGGGCGCGTGGTGGCGGAACGGCGGCGGTTTCACGGCGCCTCGTCCTCGCCGCGCGGGCGGACCGGGCCGCCGATCTCCCGCTCGTCCGGCGCGATGACGCCGCCGCCCGCGCCGTCCGGGCGGCGCACCGCGTTCAGCAGGTGGTAGCCGACCAGCACCGCGATGGTGCCGAGCGCGATGCCCTGCAGCGGGAAGTCGTCGGTGATCTTCAGGGTGACGTTCCCGATCGCCAGGATGATCGCCGCCGCCACCGGGACGAGGTTGACCGGATCGCCGAAGTCGACCCGGTTCTCGATCCAGATCTTCGCGCCGAGCAGGCCGATCATCCCGTACAGCACGACCGTGATGCCGCCGAGCACCCCGCCCGGCGTCGCCGCGACCAGCGCGCCGAACTTCGGGCACAGCCCGAACAGGATCGCCACGATCGCCGCGACGTAGTAGGCGGCCGTCGAGTAGATCCGGGTCGCGGCCATGACGCCGATGTTCTCGGCGTAGGTCGTGGTGGGCGAGCCGCCGACCGCCGTGGCCAGCACCGTGCCGACGCCGTCCGCGCCGATCGCGCGGCCGAGCACCGGGTTCAGGTCGTCGCCGGTCATCGCCGCGACCGCCTTGACGTGCCCGGTGTTCTCCGCGATCAGCGCGATGACCGGCGGCAGCGCCAGCAGGATCGCCGAGGTCTTGAAGTCGGGCGCGTGCGTGTGCGGGAAGCCGAACCAGTCCGCCGCCTTCACCGCCGAGAAGTTCAGCCGGTCGTGCGGGAACGCCGTCGCGACGCAGAACGGCCCCTCCGCCGTGCACGCCTTCCCGGCCCCGTCCAGCAGGTTCTGCCCGGGCAGCACCGACGTGATCTGCCCGGCCGTCTTGTCGAGCACCCACGACAGGACGAACCCGAACACCAGCGCCAGCAGGATCGCGATCCGCGACCAGAACCCGCGCAGGATCACCGTGCAGAACACCGCGAAGCACAGCGTCGCCAGCGCGACCCACTGGTCCTGCGGCCAGTACGTGTTCGCGACCACCGGCGCCAGGTTGAACCCGATCAGCATCACGACCGCGCCCGTCACCACCGGCGGGAACACCCGGTGGATGACCTCGCCGCCGAGGAAGTGCACGATCACGCCGATCACCAGCAGCACCGCGCCCGCGACCAGGATCGCGCCGGTCACCCGCGCGCTGTCGCCGCCCGCCGCGCGGATCGCCGCGACCGCCCCGACGAACGAGGCGCTGGTGCCGAGGTAGCTCGGCACCCGGCCGCCGACGATCAGCAGGAACAGGATCGTCGCGAACCCCGACATCATGATCGACAGGTTCGGGTCCAGGCCCATCACCACCGGGAACACGAACGTCGCGCCGAACATCGCGACGACGTGCTGGGCGCCGATGCCGGCGGTGCGCGGCCACGACAGCCGCTCCCCCGGCCGGACGACCTCGCCGGGCGGCGGCGTGCGCCCGTCCCCGTGCAGCTTCCAGCCGATGACCATCCGGGGCTCCTCCTGGTCGACGTGGGCGTCCGCGCCCGCTCGCGCCTGCGGGCAACGTAGATCTACCCCGGTGGGCGGGCATCGGCGACATCTGCCGAAGTTCGGCGTGCCGTCCGGGCGGACCCGGACGGCGCCGCTACGCTCAGATACCGCGCATGCGCAGCACGTGCAGGGCGAGGGTGAGGTTGAGCCGCAGATGCGCGTCCTCGGTGAACGCCCCGAGCATCCGTTCCAGCTTGCCGATCCGGTACCGCAGGGTGTTGTAGTGGAAGTGCAGCCGCCGCGCCGTCTCGGCGACGTTGAGGTTGGTCTCCAGCAGCACCTGCAGGGTGCGGCGCAGGTCCACCAGCTCCGGCTCGTCGTCGGCCGCGAGCTCGCCGAGGGTCTCCCGGACGAACGCGTGCAGCTCCGCCGGATCCGACACCAGGCTCAGCAGCCGGTACACGCCGAGCTGGTCGAAGTGCGCCCGCGCGCCCGCGCCGTGCAGCTGCCGCCCGACCCGGACCGCCTTTACCGCCTGCTCGTAGGCCTCCGGCAGCTCCGCCGGGCACGTCACCGTCCGGCTGATGCCGGTGGAGAACGTGCGGCGCACCGGCAGGTGCTCGGCGAACAGCGCCGCCGCCTCCTTCACCATCGCCTGCACGGGGCCCGCGGGCAGCTCGCCGCCGCCGCCCTCCGTGACGGCGTCCGCGCCGACGACCGCGACGATCTCGTGCGCGAAGCTGGCGACCGCGGCACCGCGGTCGTGCCGCCGCACGGCGGTGCTCCACGCCGCGGCGAG
>NZ_WBMR01000017.1 GCF_008923365.1 Actinomadura montaniterrae | reverse complement strand
CGCCCACCGGCATCACGTTCGTCGGCTACGAGAACCCGCCGGGCGTCACCACCGAGCAGCGGGTCGAGCACTTCGTCCGGAGCGACCGCGGCGACTGGTACAACCACGTCAACCTGACCGCGCACGATCGCGGCGGCCATTTCATCCCGTGGGAGATCCCGGAGGAGTGGGTCGCCGACCTCCGCCGCACGTTCCGCGGCCGCCGCTGACCCGGGTGTGAAAGTTCCGTGTGATCGGCGGACGGCATTCTTCTGGATTCTGGAGGAAATGATGGGTGTGCTGGACGGCAAGGTGGCGGTCGTGACCGGCGGCACCAGTGGTATCGGAGCGGCCACGGCCGAATCCCTGATCAGAGCGGGCGCACGCGTCGTGTTGGCGGGCCGGCGACGGCACCGGGGAGAGGCGATGGCGGCTCGGCTCGGAGCGGCCGCCGACTTCGTGGCCACCGACGTCTCTGCCGAGTCGCAGGTGAGAGAGTTGATCGCGCACACCGTCGAACGCTTCGGACGCTTGGACTGCCTTGTCAACAACGCCGGTGACGGTGGTTCGCCGGCAAGTGTCCAGACTCTTGACCTGGAAGGCCTTCGGCGCATGTTCGACGTGCACGTGCTCGGGGCGGCCGCGGGCATAAAATGTGCCGCGCCGATCATGATAGAGCAGGGAGCGGGCAGCATCATCAATATCGGCGGCATCAGCGGGCGGCTCGCGGGTTGGTCGACGATGGAGCATTCCACGGTCAAGGCGGCGCTGCTTCATTTCACCCGCTGTGCCGCGGCGGAGCTCGGTGACTACGGTGTCCGGGTCAACACCGTTTCTCCTGGCCCGGTCTCCGCGGGCGCAGCCGCCGAATCCCCTGGCGTAGATGCGGACCGGGCCGATGACGATTCGAATGTCCTTCGGCGTGCCCTCTCTCCCCGTGGGCCTGCAACCTCGCGGCCGTTCCAGCGTTCGGGGGCACCCCGGGACGTCGCTTCGGCCATCCTTTGGCTGGCCAATGACGCTTCGTCCTTCGTCAACGGCCACGATCTCGTCGTGGACGGAGGCGTGGGCGTAGGACGCCCCGCCGGCGATGTGGCCACTGGAGCCGCGGCGATCAACCAACTTCTCGCATCGTCCTAGAGCGGAGGCGGTTCCGTGATTTCCGAGCCATTTCATCAGGTCAGAGTCGATGACATAGATATCGCCTATGCGGAATCCGGTGCGGGCGAACCGCTGGTACTACTGCACGGCGGAGAAAATAGTCGCGAACAATTCGATGGCTTCCGTCTGGTGCTGGGAAGCGGAATCAGGGCCATCGCTTTCGACCAGCGTGACACCGGTGGCACTCGCAATGGATCCGACTCATACGACATGGTCCGGCTCGCCCAGGACTGCGCAGGGTTCATAGCGGCACTGGGGATCGAACGCGCTCACGTGCTGGGCGTCTCCTATGGCGGAATGATCGCCATGCAGTTGGCGATCCATCATCCGCGCCGTGTCGCTTCCCTCATTCTGTCGGGGACAACGCCGAGCCGGACGATGATCGAAAACCTTAGTGAGCGCATCTTGGCGCTGGGGCCGGAGGTGCGCGCGCAGCACATGCTCGACCTCGTGCTCAGTCCCGAGGCCCAAGCCCGCGCCCCGGAACTCGTCAGCGAGGCGAGGCGCACCTTGGCCCGTCGTTCCGAAGACGGCGCCGCGCGGCGATTGAAGGCGTTGCACGACCACGACTGCCGTTCCCGCCTCGGGGAGATCACCGCTCCCACTCTCGTCCTGCATGGTGCCGATGACCTCATCATCGATCAACGGGTCGCGGAGTACACCGCATCGGAGATCCCAGGTGCGGGTCTGGTCGTACTCCCGCACATCCGTCATGGCATCACATTGGAGGCTGGCGAACAGGCCGCACGCCTCACTCGTGAGTTCGTCTTGAACCACCCCACCGGTGCGCCGACCGGAGAGTCAGGGCCGGCCGCACGAACCGATGCCTTTCTGCTCGAGGCTTGACGCCTCGTTGCGAGACCGTCCCTTAAAGCCCGTCAGCGGGCTGCGGCGCACCGGGCCGTCTGGTGCAGGTAACGCCTGAAGCGATCCAGGACCTTCGGGTCGTCGACATGCCGGCGGGTGCCGTCGGCGCCGACGTAACCGCCTCTGACGAAGCCGCTGATCGTCCAAGTCGTCTGCCAGGTGAACAACTCTGGATCCTTTGCATCGTCAATGGCCTCAGCCACCTTCTCAGTCAGCATGGCGACCGGAGGCCTGCCGTACTGCATCTCCAGGTCGGGGAAGTCGATGGCGTCGGACATCCACCGATGGATCCAGATGGATTGCAGGTCGCGATGTTCCAGGGCCCAGTCGAGGATGCGGTCGATCAGGCGTATCAGACCGTCTGCGTCCGGGGTGAAGGTGGCCACCACCGGGGCGAGGAACTCCATCCGCTCACGGGTCAGCCATTCTATGACGGCCAGGTATATGCCGCGCTTGCCCCCGTAGGCGTCGCGGACCATGGTGGTGTCGACGCCACAGGCGTTCGCGATGAACTCCGTCGTGACCTGGTCGTATCCCAATTCGGAGAACAGTCGGGCGGCGACGACCAGTACATCCTCCGGGATCTGGCCACCGGCCACCTTCGGTGGCTGCTCAGCCACTTCGCTACCTCCTTCATTGCGAGTGATCTCTCTTGTCGGGAGCATGCCCCGCGCCTCGGCGGCCACACTCCGCCCACGCTGAGGAGGCGTCCGGGCCCGTGAACTGCGGGGCCACCGTGCGGTGATCGACATACGGACCCTGCGGGGCCCACTCGCCTGAAGCGCTGATGTACTAACCATCTTAGTTGATACATCAGTCACGGTAACTGGTACAGTGAATAGGTGCACGATATCCATGACCCGTTCCCCGGGATGCCGCACATCCCCGCCCTGCTCCTCGTCGGTCAGGAGGAGGCAGGCCTCGACCGCACAGGCCAGGCATACAGGGCGATCAGGCGTCAGATCATCGATCTGACGCTGCCGCCCGGTAGCGGCTTCACTGAGGCGTCGCTCGCGCAGAAATGGCAGATCAGCAAGACGCCGGTGCGTGAGGCGCTCGCGCGGTTGAGGCGTGACGGGCTCGTGCAGGCACTGCCGCGGGCAGGGTACGTCGTCAGTCCGGTCACCCTCCAGGACACCGACGATCTTTGTGCCATGAGGACCGTGCTCTCCGGCGAAGCCGCTGCCGCCGCTGCGCGCAAAGGCATCCAGGCGCCGGCGCTCGAGCGGCTCGAGGCGCTGTCCAAGGTGCCCTCCGCGCTGGCGGCCGGCGACGTGGGACTCGAGGAGTCACTCCGCGCCGGGATCGAGTTCGAGGCCATCATTGTCAACTCCAGTGGCAACAACCGTTTCGCCAAGGTGATCGTCGATGTACTCGACGAGCTGGAGCGGGTGCTGCGGATGGCCGCCTTGATCGAGCCTGAGATCGCGAGCCCACCCGGGGAAATGGAGAGCATCTTCGAACGACTGCGCGCGCGGGACGCGGACGGCGCCAACGAGGCCATGCGCCGGCGGTGCGAGCGCGTGCGTCACGACGTCCTCCAAGTCCTGGCGAAGAGCGCCTCCGTCAGCAGGGCGCACATCGAGATGCCGACATCTGCGCACCCGCCGGCCTGACGCGTCGGCGGACTTCGTTAGCCGCCTGCCTGAGGGCTAGGCCATAGCACGAGCAATCATGACCGGAGTCGGGCGCTCTGCCGCCCTGCCGCCCTGCGGCTGTTCCTCCAAATCGATGGTCGCCCGGCTCCTGGAACCGCGTCCGGAGAGGCGTGCCCCGGCTTGATGGTCCGGTGAGGCAGGCTCCCTCGAAGCAGCACAACTTCGCGCGGTCAGCCTCGCGGGGCCCTGCTGGAGTACGAAGCCCCCAAGCCCCGGTAGGACCCCGGCTGGCGGATAGTTGAGATATTTGAGTCTGGACAATGAGATCTCAGTGACTTAGATTGCCACGACAAGCTCGCCGTCCAGATCAAGGAGGTAGCGAGATGCGCCGAGCCATCGTCCTGCCGGCCATAGGGATCCTCGGGTTGACCATGGCCGCCGGCTGCGGCGGACATGACATGGGGGCCTCGTCCGCGAAGGCCAAACCGCTGGACGGGCCGATCGTCATCGGGATGGCGGTCGCGCGCTCCGGCTTCGCCGCCTCCTACGACCTCGGGCCCTCTCGCGGCGCCGAGCTCGCCGTGGCGGACATCAACGCCCGCGGCGGCGTCCTGGGCCACCGCCTTGAACTCAAGTACGGCGACACGAAATCCGACCGGGCGCTGGGCACCACCGTGGGAATCGACCTGCTGTCGCACGGAGCGGAGGTCATGCTCGTCACGTGCGACTTCGACCTGGGAAGTCCTGCGGCCATTGCGGCGACCAGCAAGAACGTCGTGGCGGTGTCGCCCTGTGCAGGCTCCTCACAGTTCGGCGTTCCCACGCTGGGACCGCTTGCGTACTCCTTGGGCACCATGAGCGCGGCCGGCGCGACGAACGTCGCCCAGTTCGCCTACGACCGGGGTTACAGGAAGGCGTATCTCTGGCGCGACCCGAGTGTCACGCACACGAAGGAGACCTGCTCCGCATTCGAGTCGAGGTTCGGCTCCCAACCGCAGGCCAAGGTGGTCGGTAGCGACACGATCCAGCAGAAGGACACGTCGTTCGCCGGTCAGATCGCGCGCCTGCGCAAGTCCGGCGCCGATGTACTCGAGTTGTGCAGCTACAACCCGGGGGCGGCCACGGCGCTGCGCCAGCTTCGAGCGGCGGGGGTCGACATCCCTGTGACGTCGCACGTGGGCATGGACGGCGACTACTGGCTGAAAGGCGTCCCGAACCTCAAGAACTTCTACTACGACGCCTTCGGGTCGCTGTACGGCGATGATCCGCGGGCGTCCGTGAACGATTTCTTCTCGCGCTACAAGGCGAAGTTCGGCGAGCCCGCGGTCACCTCCTTCGCGCTCACCGGCTACGCGACGATCCAGGTGATCGCCAAGGCGATCGAGACGGCGCAGACCACCGACGGTGCCGCGCTGGCGAAGGCGATCGATGGCCTGGGGTCGTACGAGACGATCGCCGGCCCCACGGGCTTCGGCGCGAAGCAGCACATCGTGACCGGCCGTCCCGCGGTGATCATGGGCGTCGAGGGAGGCCGGGGCAAGCCGGTCGCCACGTACGCCGGCGGCCGCAAGACCGCGGAAGGGTGAGCCGGATGCCTCCGCTGCTCAGCACGAGCCACGTCACCGTGCGCTTCGCGGGACTGTGCGCGCTGGACGACGTCGGCCTCGAACTCGGCCAGAGCGAGATCCTCGGGCTCATCGGGCCGAATGGGGCGGGGAAGACGACGCTCCTCAACGTCCTGTCGGGCTTCCAGCGCCCCACCACGGGCGAGGTCGAGTTCGACGACCGCCGCATCACCGGCTGGGACGTCCCTCGCCGGGCGAGGGCGGGCATCAGCCGGACGTTCCAGGACGTCGGGCTGTTCCCGCACATGACCGTGCTCGAGAACTGCGAGGCGGCGGTGATCGGCTGCGGCGGGAAGTGGGCGGCCGCGTACACGCGTGCGAGTCAGGCGCTCGAGTGGCTCGACCTGGTTCAGTACGCCAACGTTCTCGCCCGCGACCTGCCGTACGGGATACAGAGGAGGGTCGGCATGGCGCGGGGCCTGACCGCCCGTCCGAAAGTGCTCCTGCTCGACGAGCCGGCGGCGGGACTGAACGACGACGAGAGCGCCGCGATGGCACGGACCGTGCGGCGGATCCACGAGGAGATCGGCTGCGGGATCATCGTGATCGAGCACGACGTGCCCGTGATCCTCGGCCTCTGCGATCGCGTGCACGTCCTCGATCACGGCGTCACGCTGCGGGTCGGCACCCCCGACGAGATCCGGGCCGATCCGGAGGTCGTTTCCGCATATCTGGGTGCGGAGGCGATGGAATGACACTGCTCGAGGTTTCCGGCCTGTACGTCTCCTACGGGCCGATCGACGCTGTGAGGGGCGCGTCGATCAGCGTCGAACGAGGCGACGTGGTCGCGATCGTCGGTCCGAACGGAGCCGGCAAGTCCAGCATCCTGCAGGCGATTCAAGGACTGGTGCGGGTACGGGCCGGATCGGTCCGCTGGCGCGGCACGGACATCACGGGCTGGGCGCCCGAGCGCCGGGCGAGGGCGGGCATCGCGTTCGTCCCGGAATCGCGCGGCGTGTTCCGCACGCTGTCGATCGGGGAGAACCTCCGTCTCGCCGGTTGTGCGCTCGCCGCGGACGTCGACGTCTCCGAGCGCGTACGGCTGGCCCTGCGGTACTTTCCCGCGCTGACCGATCGCCTCTCCGAGCGGGCCGCAGTGCTGTCGGGCGGCGAGCGCCAGCAGCTCGCCATCGGCCGGGCGCTGGTGGCCGCGCCCGAGTTGCTGATCCTCGACGAGCCTTCGCTCGGGCTCGCCCCGGTGGTGCTCGACGAGCTGTTCGCCGGCCTCGCCAGGCTGCGCGACGAGGGCTGGACGATCCTCCTCGTCGAGCAGAACGTCGCGCGCGCGGTAAAGCTGGCCGACCATCTGTTCTCGCTGCGCGGAGGCGTGATCGAGCGTGTGAGCGACCCCGGCGAGCTGCTGCGGAACCCCTCGTTCCGGGCCAAGCACCTGGGCCTGGGGTGAGCGCGGTGGCCCAGAATCTCATCAACGCGCTCAGCCTCGGCAGCCTCTACGCCTTGATCGCACTCGGGGTCGCCCTGCTGTTCAGCATCATGGGACTGATCAACTTCGCGCACGGCGAGCTCATCATGATCGGGGGATACGCGCTGCTCTGGTTCGCCGGGCTGCCGTTCGCCGTGACGGCCGTGCTCGTCGTGGGCGTCGTCATCGGGTGCGCGCTCGCGATGGAACGGGCCGCCTTCCGCTCCGTGCGAGGGGCGACCGGGGAGACCTTGCTGATGACCTCCTTCGCCCTCAGCCTCCTCGTCCAAGGCGGCGCGCTGCTGTTCGAGGGTGCCGACCCGAAGAGCGTCGATGTGCTCGGGAGCCTTGGTGCGAGCGTGGAGGTGGCCGGAGTGTCCGTCGGCAAGCTCGATATCGCGATCATCGGTGTCACGGCGGTGCTCTTGCTGGGGCTCGCATGGTTTCTGCGCGCGACGTCGCTCGGCGTCCAGATGCGCGCCGCCGCCGAGGACTTCGGGATGGCTCGCGCGCTGGGAGTGCGCGCCAACCTCGTCGTCGCCGCCGCGTTCGGAATGAGCGGCGCGTTCGCGGCGATCGCGGCGATCTTCCTGGTCGCGAGCACAGGTGCCCTCACGCCGGCCATGGGCTTGAAACCGGTGCTCGTCGGCTTCGTCGCGATCGTGCTCGGTGGGCTCGGTCGCCTGTGGGCCGCTGCTCTCGGTGCGTACGTGCTCGCCCTGCTCTCCGTGATGCTTCAGGCCTATCTGCCCGATGGCGTGGCCCCGTACCGGGACGCCTTGGTGTACTTCGGGATCGTCGTGATCCTCATGTTCCGGCCGCACGGCATCGCGGGCCGCCCCGGGGCGGTGCGCGTATGAAGAGCCCGCGCACCTCTCGGCTCGCGCGCTGCGCCCCTGCCATCATCTGCACACTGCTGGTCCTCGCGGTCAGCGGTCTGGCCGAGGCAGGCTCGCAGACGACGCAGCGGACGGCCACGCAGATGCTCATCATGGGCATCATCACCGTCGGCACATACATCTTCGTCGGCAACTCGGGCATGCTGTCCTTCGGTCACGTCGTGTTCGTCGCCGTCGGCGCCTACACCACCGCGCTGTTGACCATGCCTCACAGCCTGAAGCAGGCACTGCTGCCCGCGCTTCCGGACTGGCTCGCGGAGATCGAACTCGGTCTGCCCGAGGCGCTGCTCGTCTCCGGCCTGCTCTCCCTTCTGGTCGGAGCGGTCTTCGCGCTGCTGGTCCTGCGCCTGGACGGGATGGCGGCCGGCATCGCGAGCCTGGCGCTGCTCATCAGCGTCAACGTGGTGATCAGCAACTGGGACGCGGTGACGCGAGGCTCGCAGGGAATTGTGGGGATCCCGGCCGACCTCACCATCGGCACCACGGTCCCCTGGATGATCGGTGCGATCGCCGTCGCCCTGGCCTACCAGTTGAGCCGGTCCGGCTTCCGGCTGCGCGCCTCCAGTGAGGATCCCATCGCCGCCGCCGCACTGGGGGTGCGCATCCGGCGGGATCGCTCGATCGCGCTCCTCATCAGCGCGTTCGTGTGCGGTTTCGGCGGTGGCCTGTACGCCCGTTTCCTCGGAGCGCTGACGCCGGGTGACGTCTACCTGCAGCTGACGCTGCTGACGCTGCTCATGCTGATCGTCGGTGGAATCCGAAGTTTGAGCGGGGCCGTCATCGGGACGCTCTTCATCTCCGTGCTGGCCGAGTTGCTGCGCAGGGTGGAGGCGGGGGGCGAGTTCGGCCCGGTCGGGCTCCAGCCGCATCCGGGTGTTCAGCAATTGATCCTCGCCCTGACGCTACTGCTGACCCTGCTCCTCCGGCCCGGCGGTATCACCGCCGGTCGCGAACTCGGCTTCGCGGTCCCCGGCTGGGGCCGCAGCAGCCGAAGGGGCCCCAGCGAGCCGAGTCCGGATCCGTCCGGCCTGGTGGTGGAGGGTGGGAACGGCCTGGACGATGCCGGACAGGCTGCTCCGCCCCGGCGCGATCCGGTCTAGGTCTTCGGAGTACCGCAGCGACCTGACACCCCAGTGCCGGGGTCGCTCTTGAAACCCAAAAGAACATCAACGGAGCTTACTGATATCTCAGAAGCTCTTATTCTGATCCCAGTTCCTTGTTCAGTGAAGGAGATCTCCGTGCCTCCCAACCACGATCCTCGACCGGCCGGCTGGCGGGTCGGCGCCGACATCGGCGGCACCTTCACCGACGTCATCGCGCTGGGTCCGGCCGGCGAGGTCGTTCCGATGAAGGTCCTGTCCACCCCGCTGGACTACGGCGCGGGCGTGGTCGCGGCGACGAAATCCGTGCTCTCCTCTGCCGCCGCCGAGCCCGCGGCCGTGACCGCGATGCTGCACGGCACGACCGTGGCGACCAACACGATCCTGTCGATGAGCGGCGTCCGCACCGCTGTGGTCACGACCAGCGGTTTCCGCGACGTGCTGGAGCTCGGGCGCCTGCGGCGGCCGGTGCTGTACGACCTCTCCTGGTCCAAGCCCGAGCCCCTCGCCCGTCGCCGGAACCGCTACGAAGTCGGCCAGCGGATCACGGCCGACGGACGTCTCGAGCCGCCGGCCAGTGAAGACGAGGTCCGCGCGGTGGCGGTGCGGCTCCGCAGGGACGGGATCCAAGCGGTGGCCGTGTGTCTCATCAACTCCTACGTCCGGCCCGATGAAGAGCGGCGGGTCGCCGAGTTGCTGCGTGCCGAACTGCCCGGGGTCTACGTCACGGCCTCGGTCGATGTCTCTCCGCAGGCGCACGAGTTCGAGCGCACGAGCACTGCGACGGTCAACGCCTACATCGGTCCGGCGGTCTACGGCTACCTCACCCGTCTCGAGGCGGGGCTGCGGGCGGCGAAGGTGAGCGCTCCGTTGCTGGTCATGCAGTCCAGCGGGGGACTGCTCGACGCGGCTTCGGTCGCGCAACGGCCCGTGCAGATCATCGAGTCCGGTCCGGCGGCCGGTGTCACCGCCGTGCAGAAGCTCGCGCAGCTGATGGGGCTGCCCACCGTGGTCGCGTTCGACATGGGCGGCACCACGGCGAAGGCGTCGCTGATCGAGGGCGGCGAGCCGTTCGTCGCGGCCGAGTACGAGGTCGGTGGTGGCATGAACATCGCCCGTGGCCTCGGTTCCGGCGCCGGGTATCCGGTGCGGGCGCCGTCGATCGACATCGCCGAGGTCGGCTCAGGAGGCGGCAGCATCATCTCTGTCGATGCGGCGGGCGCGCTCCATGTGGGTCCTGCCAGTGCGGGATCGCGCCCCGGGCCCGCCTGCTATGGCCAGGGCGGTGAACTGCCGACCCTGACCGATGCCAACGTGACACTGGGATACCTCAGCCCGCAGGCCCTTGCCGGTGGCCGCGTGGCGATCCACCCCGACCTGGCGGCGAAGGCGCTGTCGTCGGTCGCCGAGCGGCTCGGTGGTGACGTGCCGGGTACCGCGCGCGGCGCGTACCAGGTGGCCGTGTCGAGCATGACGACCGCGGTCAAGGCCGTGACAAGCGAACGCGGCCGCGATCCGCGTGAGGCCACCATGGTCGCATTCGGCGGCGCCGGACCCCTGTACGCTGCCGCGCTGGCCCGTGAGCTGGGCATCTCGACCGTGATCGTGCCGGTGTACCCGGGGCTGTTCAGCAGCCTGGGCCTTCTCGTCGCCGACACCGAACGCCACGAGCTCACCCCCTTCCGGCAGGAGTTCGCCGACGTGGGCGCACTCGCCGGCGAGTTCGAGCGGCTGGCCACGAAGGTGAGCGCGGAACTGGGGGAGAACGCCGTCGTGGATCGGCTGCTGGACATGCGCTACCGCGGTCAGCGATTCGAACTACGCATCCGGGTGCCGGACGGCGACCTTACCGACGACCTGCTCACCGAGACGCGGGCGCTGTTCCACGCCGAGCACAAGCGCACCTATGGCCGGGCCGGTACGGACGAGTTGGTGGAGCTGGTCAACCTCCGGGTACGCGGCCGGCTGCCCACCCCGGTATCCATCGCGGACGTGCTGGACCTCCCCGGCGCCACGGACCAGGAGCGCGCGACCCGCGACTGCCGATTCGCCGAGACCGTGTCCACTCCCGTGATGGGACGGTCCGCCCTCGGACCCGAACCCGTCGACGGACCGATGGTCATCGAGGACATGGACGCCACCACCCTCGTCCCACCCGGCGCGCGGGCACACCGCGACCGGTTCGGCAACATCGTCATCACCTGGAGTGCCGCATGATCCGCGACGCCGTGACCTTCGAGGTCTTCCGTAATGCCGTCACGGGACTCGCCGATGAGATGGCGATCACGATCCTGCGCACGGCGCACTCGCAGCTCGTCGCGTCCAGCATGGACTTCTCCGCCGCCCTGTGCGACGCCCAGGGCCGGGTGATCGCCCAGGCCAACACCCTCCCGGTGCACCTGGGCTCCATCCCGGCCGCGATGGAGGCGATCTTCGACGAGTTCGGCGGCGACATCATCCCGGGTGACGTCTACCTGCTCAACGACCCGTCCCTCGGCGGCATGCATCTCCCGGACATCTTCGCGGTCGCCCCGGTGTTCGCCGGGGAGGCCCTTCTGGGCTTCTCGGTCACAGTCGTCAACCACACCGATGTCGGAGGCTGGGCGGCCGGTTCCATGGCCGTGCAGTCGACGAGCATCTTCGCTGAAGGGGTGCAGATCCCCCCATCACGGCTGATCGAGGCCGGCGTCGTGAACCAGACGTTCCTGCAGTTGATCCTGCGTAACGTCCGCGAACCCGAACTGCTGCGCGGCGACCTCGAATCCCAGCTGGCGGCCTGTCACACCGGGTCCGAAGGTCTGCGCGCCCTCGCGGCGCGGCACGGCGTGGAAGGGCTCGCCGACCTCGTCGACGAGTTGCTCGACTACTCCGAGACCCTGTTCCGCGCCGCGCTCGCCGAAGCGGTCCCGGGCACCTACGAGTTCACCGACCACATCGACGACGACGGTCTCGGCTCCGGGCCGATCCCGATCCGGGTGAAGGTCACCCTCTCGGAGGCCGGGATCGAGCTGGACTTCACCGGGTCGGCACCGCAGGTCGGCTCGGCCTTGAACGCGACGGACTCGTTCACCCGCTCCGCCGCCTACGCCGCCCTGCAGGGAGTGCTCGCCTCGGACATCCCGGCCAACAGCGGCTTCTACCGGCCGTTCTCCTTCGTCATCCCCGAGGCCTCGATCCTCAACGGGCAGCGGCCCTCCGCGCGCGGGGCCCGCGGCCTCGTCGGCTTCCGGATCATCGATGCGGTGCTCGGGGCTCTCGCGCCGGTGTTCCCCGACCGGGTCCCCGCCGCGGGAGACGGCGGGCCCGACGGGATCGCGATCGGGCTCGTCGGCCCGGACGGTGAATCGGTCGTGCTGTGGGACGCCCTGTCCGGAGCGTGGGGCGCCCGTCCCGACCGCGACGGCGTGGACGGGATCAGCTCGCTGGGCGCCAACCTGACCAACACCCCGGTCGAGGAGCTGGAACGCTCCGGTCACCTGCGCATCGACGGTTACGGCTATCTGCCGGATTCCGGTGGAGCGGGCCGCTGGCGCGGTGGGCTGGCGACCTTCCGGGACATGACCATGCTGGCCCCGGAGGCCAGCGTGCAGATCCGGTCCGACCGGCGCAAGTTCCTGCCGTACGGGCTGGCCGGCGGTGCGCAGGGGACGCCCTCGCTCAACGTGCTCGACCGCGGCGGGCCGGATGAACGCGTGCTCGAGTCCAAACCGCACTTCGTCATGACCGCGGGGACCCGCCATCGGCACGTGACTGCGGGCGGGGGCGGGCACGGCAGCCCCTTCGAGCGCACCCCGGAACGCGTCCGCGAAGACGTCCTCGACGGCAAGGTGACCCGCCTGGGCGCCGAACGGGACTACGGCGTCGTGATCACGGAGGCCGGTGCGATCGACGCGAGCGCCACCACCGCGCTGCGCGGCAAGGTGCGTTCCGCAACCTCACAGCGAAGGGACGGGAGCCCGTCATGACCACCGCACTGATCATCGGAGACGTCCAGCAGGGCATCACGGGCGGCTACCCGTTCGCTCGGCGGGTCGTGCCGCCGCTCACCGAACTGCTTCCGCGCGCTCGCGCCGCCGGTGCGCTCGTCGCCTTCGTGCACTTCGCCTTCCGCCCCAACGGAACCGACGTGCCGCCGGGCAACGCGATGCTCAGATCGTTCTACGAAGCCGGGGACGCCTTCCACGAGGGGGCGGCCGGAACGGAGATCGATCTGCCGGTCGCCGAAGAGGACGTCGTCGTGCTGAAGCGCCGCGCCAGTGCGTTCGCCGGCACGGACCTCGACCTCGTCCTTCGCGCGCGCGGGGTCGACACGCTCGCGGTCGCCGGAGTCGCGACCAGCGCGATGGTCGCCGCGACGTGCTACGACGCGGCGGATCGCGGCTACCGGGTGGCGGTCCTGCGCGACGGCTGTGCCGACGGTGACCAGGCGATGCACGACTTCTTCATGGACGCCGTCTTCCCCAGCCGCGGGTTCGAGGTCGTGACCTGCGCTGATTGGGACGGAGGGCGGAAAGCGTGAACGCCGCCCTGCAGGACCGGCTCAGGTCGGAGCTCGACGCGCGCAGGGCGGCCGCCGGGCTGCGCCGCGACCTGGTGGTGTCGGGTCCCCAGGGGCCGACGGTCGGCATGGACGGCGAGACCCTGGTGAACCTCGCCGCCAATGACTATCTCGGGCTCGCCGCTGCCCCAGAGGTTCTCGAATCCGCCCGGCGGGCGTTGCGCGGCATGGGGCTGGGGGTCAGCGCGGGACGCGTGCTCTGCGGGTCCCGGGAGATCCACGGCGAGCTCGAGGCGGGCATCGCGGAGCTGGTCGGGGCCGAGGACGCCGTGCTCTACACCTCGTGCTTCGACGCCAACCTCGGCGTCTTCGACGCCCTGCTCGGCCAGGAGGACGTGGTTTTCAGCGACGCGCTCAACCACGCGAGCCTGATCGACGGCATGCGCCTGGCCTCGGCGCGGCGGCACGTCTTCGCGCACGCCGACCTCGACGATCTCGAGCGCCTCCTCGCCGGCAGCGCGGACGCCCGCAACCGCGTCATCGTCACCGACGGCGTGTTCAGCATGGACGGCGAGATCGCCGCGCTGCCCCGGCTCCGCGAGCTGGCGCGGCGCTACGACGCGGCGCTGATGGTCGACGACTCGCACGCCACGGGCGTGCTGGGCCCGACCGGTGCGGGCACGGCCGAGCGCTTCGGACTGCATGGCGGCGTCGACGTGCTGACCGGGACGCTCGGCAAGGCGCTGGGCGCGGCTGGGGGCTTCGTCGCCGGAGACCGCGCGGTCGTGGAGACACTGCGCCAGGTCTCCCGGCCGTACGTCTTCACCAACGCCATGGCTCCGCCGCTGGCCGCCGCGGCTCTGACCGCGATCCGCCTCGTGCGGGAACGGCCGGAGCTGCGGGAGCGCCTGGCCGCCAACACCGCCTGGTTGCGCGCGGCGTTGCGCGATCTCGGCTACAAGGTGCTGCCGGGCGATCATCCGATCATCCCCGTGATGCTGCCCGGCGGCACGGCGGCCCGTGACGTGGCCTCCGCTGTGCGCCGCGACGGTGTCCTCGCCTTCGCCCTTTCGCACCCGGTCGTCCCGGTGGGGGAGGAGCGGATCCGGGTGCAGGTCTCGGCGGCGCACACCATCGACCAGCTCGAACTCGCCGCAGCCGCCTTCGGCCGCGCACGCGCCGTTCTGGCCGGCTCATGAGCAGCGGTCAGGGGCTCCGGGCCCCCACCTCAGCCGATGGCGGCGAGCTCGAGGGCCGGGTCGCGGTCGTGACCGGCGGCGCGAGCGGCATGGGCCTGGCGACCGTGCACGCACTGGCCCGCCGCGGGGCGATCGTCGCGGTCTTCGACCCCGCGGCTCCCGGCGGCGCCGACCTGGCGGCGAGGCTGGAGGTGCCGGCCGAGCGCGTCCGCTCGGCCGCGGTGGACGTCACCAACGGCGAAGAGGTCGGCCAGGCGTTCGCCGCACTGCTGAAGGAGCGGTCGCGGCTGGACATCCTTGTCAACGCCGCGGGCATCGCGCCGCCGACCGCGGTCGAGGACATCACCGATGACGAGTGGCGCCGCGTGCTGGCGGTCAACATCGACGGAACGTTCCTCTGCTGTCGCCGGGCGATTCCCGCGATGCGAAGCGGCGGATGGGGGCGGATCGTCAACTTCTCCTCCACGGCGGGCAAGACCATCAGCACGGCAGGTGGTGCCCACTACACGACGGCGAAGCACGGCGTCCTCGGGCTCACCCGGCATCTGGCGAAGGCTTTCGGCCCCGACGGGATCACGGTGAACGCCGTCTGCCCCGGCCTCATCGACACGCCGATGGCCCGGGGGCTGCTGCCCGAGGGCTCGCTCGACCAGGTCACCCGGTCGTTCCCGGTGCCCCGCGTCGGGCGGCCCTGGGAGGTCGCGGAGCTCGTGGCGTTCCTCGCGTCCGACCGGGCCGCCTACATCACGGGCGCGGCCGTCGACATCAACGGCGGCGACTTGATCGTCTGACGCCGCGGTGAGCAGGAGAGATGAGAGACCCCGAGGGTGCGGAGCAGCGTGAAGGCCTGTCCGCGCCCCTAGGAGAAGGTGAGTAGGCAGTGAGCACAGTGACAGTCCCTACGATCGGTCACCGAATTGGCGGCGGCGAGGTCGTCGGCGAGTCGAGCCGCACCGCTCCGGTGTGGAATCCTGCGACCGGTGAGCGTCAGGCCGACGTGCTCCTGGCCGGGGCGGCCGAGGTCGACGCCGCGGTGCGGGCGGCGCGTGCCGCCCTGCCGTACTGGGCCGACACTTCCGTCATGCGCCGGTCGCGGCTGATGTTCGCCTTTCGCGACCTCGTCGAGAAGCATCTCGACGAACTCGCCTGGATCGTGACCGCCGAGCACGGCAAGGTTCTCGAGGACGCCAAAGCGGAGGTCGCCCGCGGCATCGAGGTGATCGACTTCGCCTGCGGGATCCCGCACCTGCTCAAGGGCGAGTACTCCGACCAGGTCTCCACCGGCGTCGACCTCTTCTCGTTCCGCCAGCCGCTCGGCGTCTGCGCTGGGATCACACCGTTCAACTTCCCCGCGATGGTCCCGTTGTGGATGCACCCGATCGCGATCGCGACCGGCAACACGTTCGTCCTCAAGCCCTCCGAGCGCGACCCGTCGGTGTGCAACCTGGTCGCCGAGCTCTACGCGGAGGCCGGCCTGCCTGACGGCGTCTTCAACGTCGTGCACGGCGACAAGGTCGCGGTCGACGCGATCCTCGACCACCCGGACATCGCGGCGGTGTCGTTCGTCGGCTCGACGCCGATCGCGCAGTACGTGCACGAGCGTGCGACCGCGAGCGGCAAGCGCGTGCAGGCGCTCGGCGGCGCCAAGAACCACGCCGTTGTCCTCTCCGACGCCGACCTCGACCGCGCCGCCGACCATCTGGTCGCGGCCGCGTACGGCTCAGCGGGCCAGCGCTGCATGGCGATCTCCGTGGCGGTCGCGGTCGGCGACGTGGCCGAGCCGCTCGTCGAGCGCATGCGAGAGAGGGCGACGGCGATCAAGGTCGGGCCGGGCTGGGAGGCCGGATCCGAGATGGGCCCGGTCGTGACGCCCGAGGCGCTCCAGCGGATCAGGGGCTACATCGGCTCCGGCGTCGACGCGGGGGCCCGGCTCGTGGTCGATGGGCGCGAACTCGACGTCCGGAGCGGCGGCTTCTTCGTGGGCCCGACGCTGTTCGACCAGGTCACACCTGACATGGACGTCTACCGGGACGAGATCTTCGGTCCCGTTCTCCTCGTCGTACGCGTCGGCTCGCTCGAGGAGGCGATCGACCTCATCAACGACAACACCTATGCCAACGGCACGGCGATCTTCACCTCCAGTGGGCAGGCGGCGCGCGTCTTCCAGCGCCGCGTGCACGTGGGGATGGTCGGCGTCAACGTCCCGATCCCCGTGCCCATGGCGTTCCACTCGTTCGGCGGCTGGAAGCACTCGCTCTTCGGCGCCCATCACATCCACGGCCCCGAGGGCGTCGCGTTCTACACACGCGCTAAGGCCGTCACTACCCGCTGGTATGAGGAGGGGGAGGGCGGCTCGCACGAGCGCGGCCACCTCCACTTCCCGGTGGCTGACTGACCGGATGCTCTGTACCGCCGGCTCGGCCCCGCGAATCGGGCCGGCGGCAGGGGCACGCCGTCTTGGCCGCCGGGAACGCGGCGGCCTTCAGTTCCTCGCGCGGGCTCACACGCCAGATAGGAGCGTCTGCCAGCGCAAGGTTCTGACAACAGTTCAGCAGGAACAAAGATATCTTTTTTATTAATTAATATATCAATATGCGAGGGCCGTGCATATGCGATCGACTTCAGATGTCCGGGTGCTGCCCGCCGCGAAGGACCTTCCGCTCATGGGTGCGATGGCCACGCGCGAACGCGCGGCGCAAAGCGCCCGCGACGGCGTACAAGTCCTCCCACTCATAGGCGCGCCGATCCTTCCCTTGCCCGAGCACGTGCGGCGGGCGGTCGCACACGCGATGGAGCAGCCCGACCCGCGGGACAGCCGCGGGCTCCCGGAACTACGAGCGGCGATCGCCGATGAGCTCGGGCGTGAGCACGGCTTGCGCGTCGATCCCGACCGCCGTCTGCTGATCACTCACGGAGCGATGCACGGCCTCTCGCTCGTCCTTCGCACGGTGCTCGCAGCGGGCGACGAGGTGATCGTGCCGACTCCGACCTTCTTCTTCGACGGCGCCATCCGCGAGGCCGGCGCGACGCCGGCGTACGTCCCTTCCCGCGAGTCCGATGGATGGAAAATCGACCTCGCCGGGTTGGAGGCCGCCGTCACCCCTCGCAGCCGTGCCGTGCTCCTGTGCAACCCGAACAACCCGACGGGCCAGCTGCCGGACGCAGCGACGATCTCGGCGGTGGTCGACATTGCCGCACGGCACGGCCTCGTCGTGATCTCCGACGACTCGTGGCGGCACTTCGCCTTCGATGGCCGCCACTACCAGCCGGTGGAGGCCTTCGCCGATCGCTGGCCACACATCGTCACGGTCATGAGCCTCAGCAAGTACTACGCGCTCGCGAGCTGGCGGATGGGTTACGTCCTGGCGCCGCCACCGGTCATCGACGCCCTCGAACACCGCCTGCAGTGGGAAGCGGTCTGCTGCGGGATGGTCCCGCAGAGCGCCGCGGCCGCCGCCCTGACGGGCCCGCGCGACTGGCTGGACAAGGCGCTCTCCACCTACCAGGCGAAGCGCGACCTCGTATGCGACGGAATCGCCGCCGCCGGCCTTCCCGCGCCCGTGAGACCTGAGGCCGGCGCCTTCCTGCTGGTCGACTGCTCCCGCCTCGGGGCCACGCCGGCCGACATCGACCGCGCCCTCCTGCGCAACGGCATCGCCACGGTCCGCGGCGCCGACATGCACGCGCCGGATACACACGTCCGCCTCACGTTCGGCTCGGACGAGCAACTGCTCCGCGAACTGCTCCGCCGCCTGGCCAGGACCTGCCAGGAGTCCGCGGCGGACCGGTCATGACCCGAGGAAGGCGGTAGCCGCCGCTCGACGCCCGGCCGGCTCGCTCCTCTACCCGCACAACCGAGCCGTACATCACCGCCTGCGGCATCGTGGGAGCGCACGCGCGACCTGATCCCGTGAGGGACGGCAGAACGCCGGGTTGCCCGGTAGGCCGTGTCCGGGACAGTAGGAAGTGGGATCGCCACCCAACCGGTCCCAGTTCCGGTCCCTGTTCCCTCGATTCGACGCCTCGCCGGTCGAGGGAACAGGGACACCTGGCTGGGGACTCCAAGCCGGCAGGCGGCTCGCCGCGGCCGGGGACGCGGTCGGCCTTCGTCAAGCTTCTGCAGGACGTCACGGTCATCGGCAACCTCTCTCGCCGCGTCTACGGCCCAAGCACGGCGAGGGCGGCTATTGGCGTCGAGGGGGCATGGCAAAAGACGGCCGTGAGGAACTTGCGCTCACGGCGTTCGGCGGGACCGTTCAAAGAGAACAAAGATGTCTTGGATGGTGGAGTGACCGCATTGTACCCCAGAACACAAAGCAACGGCCCCTTGCCGCCCAGGCAGGTCCCGCAGAACATCATCCGGCACCTCCAGCAGCGACGGGAACACTGGTTGTGCTGGTATGGGAACGCGTCCGGCCATTACTGGGCGATGACTCGCAACGGATCGGCGATCCTGGTCGAGGGAAAAAGCCCAGAAGAGTTGCTCGACGAGATGAATCGCGTTGACAAGGCTCGAGGAGACAACCTTCTCGCGCGGGTTTGAGCGACTGAGCGGCCATAAGTTTCGGGAATAGAAGATCGACATGTTCTCCCCTTCGGGATTGTAGTCGAGCGCAAGGAGTTGTCATGCCGACGTGGACGCACTACCTCGTTCCGGGCGTGTTCTTGTTCGCCTTGGCGTTGACATACTTCGCCTACCTGTTCCAGTCGCTGGCCCGGCGTCCGCGCCGTCGCGCCGGCGGCCTCGCCGGATCGGCGAACCGGCCGCCGGGGGTTGGAACGGGTTGGCCTCCGGCGGACCGGACGCTTCCGCGCTCGCCCGTCGAACAACGTCCGGGACGTTGAAGTGTGCGCGCTGGGCAGGACGCCGGAGATGGAGACGCGGGCGGCGAGAGGCATGCAGGCCCCCGAAGCCAAGTGTGACCAGGGGGAGCTGCTAGCAGGCGGCATCGAGCAACGGCTCGTCATCGGAGCATGGCGGGTGACGATGCACTGGCCCGCCCCTATTGCCGGGGGCCCTCGGGAGTTGACGATCAGACCGGATCCGGAGGCCTCACCGGAATCGCTTGAGCACGGCATTGCGGCAGGTGTGCTGAGAGCGATCCCCCTCCCACGGATCACCAGAGAAGTCATGGCGATGTTCCGGTCGATGGAAAGGACCTCGGAGGAAGGCCCTTCTTTCGAAAAGATCGAGAGGATGATCGGTCGAATCTCGAACGCCGCCGAATCCAACCCCCGGCCGGGGCGCGCGGGTCGGTCGCTCGAGTTCTTCGCGCGGGTCGCGGCCGTCTACTCGTGGTATGTCGATCGCGGCTACCCCGACCCTGTCCGCAAGCTGGCGCAGAGTTGCGGTTGCAAGTGGCGGATAGCGGCAAACTGGGTCCGCCTCGCCAGGAAGAAGGGGCTGCTCACCTCTGTGCCTTCTGGGCGACCCGGGGGAATGCTCACCGACGAGGCGAAACTGGTACTGGGTCCTGAGTATCACCGTTCCCACGAAGTGATCTCTGGCGATAACAGATCTTCCTAGTGGGACACTATAAAACCCGGTATGGGGACATCCCGTCCACCGCCTGCACGGGCCTTCCGCTCCGTTGCCACGGCGGGCCATTCGCGTTATCGCGGACGCTGAAGGGGTTCCCCTTCGAGTGGCATCGCTAGGTTTTCTGTTCCACTGCAAGGTTCCCGCAAGCCGGAAGTTGTTGTCGCAAGGTAGTTGCCGAGGCTGCGATGGCCGACTGCTTGACAGCATTAGGAGTCCTTTTGAGACGTTCCGCCGGCTGCGACCTTCGTGGTGGCGCAACGTTAATATGACGCATACCTGACCGCCGGTAATTGGCATCGGATCACCGCTGCGCTGTAGCCGAGCGTATTCGGACCCCTCGCCCGGCGCCATCGTGTGGTGGCGCCGGGCGGCCGAACTCTTGGGGCATGTGGGGCGCGGGTTCGGGCTGGTCAGGTGGCGTTGTCCGGGTAGGGGCTTCTCATCACGCCGAAGTAGGCCTCGGGTGCCCCTTCCATGTGCTCGGGCACTTTGGCCATGAAGTCGCGTAGGAGGGTGGTCGCGTTATGCCGGTCGAGGTCTTCCTGCGAACGCCATACCTCGTAGAGAAAGAACCGTCCATCCGCCTGCTCGTGGAGGTGGTACTGAAGGCTGCCCGTGTGTTCCCGGGACGGCTCGACGAGGTCCATCAGGAGCTTCCTGAGGTCATCGGAGTGCCCCGGCTTGGGGGTCAGGAATCCGTAGAGCGAAACGGGTGCGGGTACGGGGGCGGTCGGAATCGTCGTCATGTGATCAACGTTAGATGTGACATCAATGTGAGATTCAAGCCGCGTGCCTATGGGGTGAGTCACATGAAGATCGGGGAGCTTTGCCGCGAGACGGGCGTGACCGTCCGGCTCCTGCGCTACTACGAAGCCCAGGGGCTGCTCACTTCTCAACGCAGCCAGGGCGGCCACCGCCATTACGGGCCCGAGGCGCCCGCCACGGTCACCCGCATCCGCACCTTGCTCGCCGCCGGGCTCCCCACCCGGGTCATCCGCGAACTCACGCCCTGCTTCGTCGGCGACGGCACCGAGGTCCAGGCGTGCGTTGTCGACCACCTCAGAACCCAGCTGACCGAAATGGACTCTCGCATAGCCGACCTCACCCAGGCGCGCACGGCTCTGGGCGGCATTCTCGAAGCCTCCACGCGAGCCTGAACCGGTTGTCCCGCGTCGGGAAGCCCTGGCGGAGCCGACACTGAGCAAACAGTGATCGTTTAGGAGGCAGTCGCCCGAGGTCATTCTCAAGGGTTCACAGCAGCCGGCGTGGGCGTATCCAGCTGGTCCACGCGGAACGTGTTCGTGCGCCTTCGATCCGACTCAGGACGGTCATCTCTATCTCTCGTCCGCCGGAGCGAAGGACACCGATGCCTGAGTTTTCACCGCACGACACCGCCGCCGAACGTCAAGGCGTGCGGTCTCCCGGCATCCCCCTTCGGCGGCGGCGCCTGGGCGACGCTCGCGTCGTCCAGCTCGGCCTTACCGTCCTTCCGTCAGTCCTAATGGCGGCTCTGGGCCTGGCCGCAGTAATGATCCTCATCGAGGCCGGGGCGTCCTCGCACAGGGCCCGCTTCGCACTCGGCCTCGTTGGGGCAGCGGCAGTTCTCATCCTGTACGGCACGGTCGTCTCTGCGGCGACGCCCGCCTGGCGCGGGCGCTTGACGGCCTCTGCCCCGCTGCCGGAAACCGAGTCGGCCCACCTGCGCCTGAACGAGTTGACGTCCCTGGTATTCAGCGGCCGGGAGGAAGTGCGGGAATTGAAGAGGCAGATCGCGATCGGGGAGATTCCGCCTCATCGTCCTGGCGCCTCCCCGCCTGCCCCGGCAGCGGATCCCGTCACGCATCTTGCGTGGGAGTTGAGGGAGTCCCAGAAGGAAGCGTGGAACGCGCTCGTCGAGTCGGCGGCTTCGTCGGCGCGGGAGGCTCCGGAGAGCGGAGTCGACATGTTCGTCAAACTCTCTTTGCGGATGCAGACCCTGCTGCACCGGGCGCTTCAGCGTCTGGACGAGATGGAGGGGCGGGTCGAGGATCCGGAGCTGCTGAAGGGGCTCTTCAAGGTCGATCATCTCACCGCACGCGTGCGCCGTCAGGCAGAGAGCCTCGCTGTCATCGGCGGCGCCGCCCCGCGCCGTCAATGGAGCAGGCCGGTGTCGGTGTACGAGGTGGTTCGGTCGGCCATCGCCGAGGTAGAGCACTACGACCGGGTCAAGGTGGTCCTCCCCGTCGATGGATCGCTCGACGGGAGCGCGGTTGCCGACGTCGTCCACCTGCTCGCGGAGCTCGTCGAGAACGCCACGAAATTCGCCCCGCCGGGGACGGAGGTGCTCGTTCGCGCCGAGACGGTGACCGCCGGCATCGCCGTCGAGATCGAGGACCGCGGGCTCGGCATACCCGCCGACACCCGGCGTCGGCTGAACGACCTCCTCACGGGCGGGCAGAGAATTGACACCGGCCGGCTCGTGAAGGAGAGCCGGATCGGGCTGCTCGTGGTGTCCGCCCTCTCCTGTCGGCACAAGATCAGAGTCGAGTTGCGGACGAACATCTACGGTGGCACGCAGGCCGTGGTCGTGATCCCGAACGAGTTGATCGGTGCGGAAACGCCGGGGATCGGCGCACACCCGGCGCCTCCGGTCGGCGCGTACCCGAGCGGGCCGTCTGGGCAGCGGAGGGAGCAGCAAGCGACCACCGCCTTCCCGCCGGACGGCCACCCTTCGGCCACGCCCCCGATGAACGTCGACGGGCGTCCGGGGCTGCCGAGGCGGCGAGCGCAGGGCAGGCCGGTGCCCGAGCCGCCCGCCGCGGCCGCGGCACCGATCGGCGTCGCCGATATCCAGCCGAACCATGCGCTGATGGCCGCTTTCCGCAAGGGCTTGCGCGATGGCGACGGGGCCACTCCGGGGAACGACCCGAAAAGTGCCGGCGCGTAATGCAGGGCGAGTCGTAAGGAGTATTCAATGTCCGGTTTCGCGCAGAATCACTCTTCGGATTTGGCCTGGCTCCTCAAGGGGCTGGCGGACGAAGTCCCCGCGATCCGCGGGTGCGTCCTGCTGTCCTCGGACGGATTGACGAAGGCCATGCACGGCCTTGAGCGCACGAACGCGGAATACCTGGCGGCGCTCGCCTCCGGGCTTTTCTCCATGACGCGGTCCGCCAGTGCTGAATTCGATGGCGGTTCCGAAGTCCGCCAGATCGCGGCGGAGCTCCACTCCAGTCAGCTCTTCATTTCGTGGGCCGGGTACAATTCGGTGCTGGCGGTCCTGGCGGACGGGAGCGCCGATCCGGCCGTCGTCGGATTCGAGATGTCCCGCCTGATCGGCTCCGTCCGCCCCTTCCTGGACACGGCCACACGTTCGGCGGCCGCCACCGCCGGCGAGCGGATGCGGTGACGGTGGGCGTCGGCGAAGACGAGGTCTGGCTCGACGATGCCGCCGGCCCGCTGGTCCGCCTGTACACGATGAACGGGGGCCGGACCCGTCCGAAGGTCGAGCTGGACCTGCTTTCGCTGATGCTCGCCACCGGCCGTGCCGTGTCGGGTCTGGAACCGGAGCACGTCCAGGCGCTCCGGCTTTGCCGCATGCCGATCTCGGTGGCCGAGGTAGCTGCGCGCATGCGTCTTCCGGTTGCTGTGGTGAAGGTCCTCGTGGCGGATCTCGTGGACTGCGGAGCCGTCACCGCGCAGGCTCCGCCTTCTCCGGCCGGCATCTACGGGCGGGATCTATTGGAAAAGCTGCTCGATGGTCTACAGCAAATTTAAGGAGTCACCGATGAACCCTTCCTCCGCTCTCCGATTCGTCACCCCCGTCGACACGGACGTGGATCGTCGTACCGCCCGGTTACGGGAACTCGGTCTCCTGCGCGAGCAGCCGTCCCCGGAATTCGACGCGTTCGCCACGGCTCTGGCACGGAATCTTGACGCACCGATCGCGGGAGTCAACATCATCGGGCCGGAGCGGCAGTACTTCGCCGGGTTCCATCCTGCGCCGGACGACCCGGAGGACGATTCCTCGCGGGTCATGTCCTGTGACAGCGGCTTCTGCATCTACGTGCAGGCGCGCAAGCGCGTGCTGGCACTCGATGAGGTGATGGATTACCACATCTTCGCCGGCAACCCGGTGGTGGACGCGATCGGGGCCCGCTCCTATCTGGGGGCTCCGCTAATGGATGGGACGGTGGTCCTGGGGACCGTCGCCGTCATCGACACCAAGCCCCGCGATTGGGGGGAGGAAGAGGTCGCGTTCATCAAGGCCCAGGCGGCCGAGTTGATGGAGAAGATTGAGCGCAGGGCGGCCCGGGGGAGACGTCCGGCCACGAGCCGGGCGGCTACGGAAACGTGAGCGCCCTCCGCTATGGCTCTTGCTGAAGATATTCGCGTGGTGTGGACGTCTCCGCGGGGATGAGGGGAAAGGAGTGTGCGGTGCGTCTTCTTCGACACGGTCTGGTACTGACGCTGCTGGCGGGAGCCTGCGGCTGCGGAGTGATCAACGGGAGGGCAGGCGATCGCGGAGAAAGGCCACAGGCGTCCGATACCGCGGCTGCCGCCAATAACGGAGCGGCCGCCGCGGCGGGCGGGGACGCGCGCGAGCTCTATCTGGATTCACTGCGGCGGCAAGCACTGCAGCCTTCCGTCAATCTGGTCCAGGAGTACTACTCGACCAAGGAGGCCTATCCCGGTGGAAGGCGCGAGGCCGTGGCCTCCGGCATCGACTACCGGACCAAGAACGTGCGCATGGAGAAGTCCGAGGTGATCGTGGCCGATGGGCGGCCGACCGTCGCGTGGGCGTCATGGTGCCCGAGCAGGTCCCAGTACTGGTTCTTCTCGGGCGTGGGCCGCTGGAGTCTGAAAGGCGACCAGTGCCCGTCTCTCGCGGACCAGGCCTGGCTCAATGACGGGCTGGGCGTCGGCGGCCTGACGCAGCAGCAGGCCGACATTTTCGTCCAGCAGCTCTCCGGCTACCAGGGATTGATCAGCGCCCGCGGGAAGAGCATCGTCGAACGGGCCGGCAAGCAGTACGTTCGCCTTGAGATCGCGGTGACGCCGCACGTGTACGGCGGCGGGGACCCCATCGGCGCGGGAATGTACCTGGACGCCTTCAAGTACACCGAACTCGATGCGACTACCCACCCGTACGGCTTGCTGGCCGCGGGTGTGTCCGCCTTGGACATCGTCCGTTACATCGATCCGCAGACCCGGCTTCCCGTCTATTCGGAGACCGTGGAGACCGGGGACGGCGAATGGCACATGCACAGGGTCGAGTACTCCTTCGGCGGCCCTGTGCAAAGCCGGCCCCGGCCTTCCAGGCCCGGCATCCCCACGATGACCTGGCAGCCCGAAAGACGGTAAAGGGCGGCGTCGCTGCTTGAACGTGTCGCCGCTCACAACGGGTTGCGGCGCCACCCGTCGACCGGACGGTCCATCTGTGCGAGGGGAGGCCTCCCCTCATATGTGGAAACGCCGTTCGGCGTATCCCGGGTGGTTGCCCCTTTTCCGTCGGAGGGGCAACCACCCGATATCTGCCCACCTCGTCCCTGCCGGCACGCCGTTGGTACTCCGTGCCGCATGTCGTGACCGGTCACGACATGCTCGGCGACACGGTAGGAGGTCTCAGCGCAGCCCGCGTGCGGCGCGCACCGCCGGATGGAGCGGATGGCTCAGTACCGGAAGCGACACCGGCCATGCTGCGGCGCCCGAGCCCCGCCACCGTTCCGGTCGCCGTGACGGCGGGGAGGGCAAGGCCAATGGCACCCAGATCCGATGACGCCGCCCAGTGGACGCCTCCCGAGCCCTCACTGATCCGACCAGTTCGCCCGCCGCTCCGGCACGGATGGGGCCCCGCATTCTGCAAGCGTTTTCGACCGGGGGCCGGCTCCGTCACCCGTGATCACTGGGCGCCCGTCCGGCTGACCGTGCGGGTGATCGTCAGTCGGTCGGCGTGGTCGCCGGCCAACTCCCGGAGCTCGTCCTCCAGATGCCGTGCGCAGCGTTCCGCCCTCGCCTCCGTGAGATGCGCGTGCCTGCACGAGCGCTTGTAGGTCTTCGTCTCGTTTCTGACGACCGTGACGGCGGTGGCGCTGGCGGTGTACACGAGGCTCTCCTTAGCCGGTATGACCCGAAATCCTTATCGGGGCCCACAGGGAACCGTCCTGGAACGCAGCGTCTTGACCACGCGCGCTTGACCGCCCTGCTGCAAATTCCCGGCCCGGCACCCGTTCGTCCGCATGCTCCGGAAACCGGCGTTGTCGAAGGCCCGGTCTCATCGAGAGGGCAGCTCGGCCGGCCTTAGAGGTCGTAACAGAATCAGCGGACGAGGCGTCGCCAGCAGATGATGGCTGCGGCGGTGGTCATGAAGGCTCTCGTGGATGTCGTCGCGGATCTCCCAGCGGGATGCGTGAGCGGCGGAACCAGTGCAGCAGGCCGAGGGTGCGTTCGACGGCGCAGCGGTGGACGCCCAGGCCGGACCCTCGTGGGGTGCCGCGGCGGGCGATGACCGGTTTGATGCCCTGGCCCAGACCAGGCGCCGGTATTTGTCGTGGTCGTAGCCGCGGTCGGCCAGCAGCCGTCCGGGTCTTCGCCGGGGGCGGCCGATCCGGCCCCGGACGGGTGCACTGCCTCCAGCAGCGGCATCAACTGGGTGACGTTGTTGCGGTTCCCGCCGGTCAGCGACACAGTGAGCGGGGTGCCACGGCCGTCGGTCAGCAGGTGGTGCTTGGAGCCCAGCCGCGGTCTACCGGGCTCGGCCCGGTGTTGGGCCGCCCTTCAAAGCCCGGACGTGGGAGCTGTCGATCATCGCCCGGAACCAGTCCAGCTGCCCAGCGGCCTGCAGTTCTTCCCGGGGCAGCCGGTGCAGCGGCTCCCATACACCGGGCCCGGTGCCACTCGGCCAGCCGCTGCAAGCACGTCATGCCCGAACCCCAGCTCCTGGGGCACGAACTCCCACCGGATCCCGGTGTGCAGCACGAACAGGATCCCGCACAGCACCTTGCGGTCGTCCAGTCCCTTACGCCCAGCGTGGCGCTTACGCGCTCCACCTTCGGCAGCAGCGGCTCGATCCGCTCCCACAGGCTGTCAGGCACGATCCACGGGGGCTGCTCGCCCTTACGCACCCACCCACACCACACCCGACCATCATTCCATATCGCGCCACATACACATTTTGATATGACCTCTTAGCGGACGTTTGATTCTGCGGTTTCTGTTTGGTCCCTGGTTATTATGGTGATGTGGATCACGGTGGAGCTGGCCGGGAGGGTTTCGTAGTCGCGGGCCAGGCGGCGGTGCGGCATGAGCCAGGCCATGGTGCGTTCGACGACCCAGCGGTGCGGCAGCGGGGTGAAGCAGCGGGTGCGAATGGTCGGGCGCTCGGCAGGTACCCGAGTGACGGTCTACGACAAGCGCCGGCATCCAAGAGGTTCCCGATTTCACCAGCACCGCCGTGGCCCGCAGGGCCATTGATGCCGTGGAGGTGACGAAGGACCAGATGGTGGTCCACGCCTTCGCTTCGCTCATCCCCAGGGAAGTCGTGTTTTCGAAGGGCCGTACGGGCTCTGCCCGCTGGATGCGTGGCCGCGGCCAGCACATTGGACGCCGACTACGTGATCGGTTTGCGCCCCGGGGTGCCGGCGGAGCCGATGGCGGCGGCCGGACGGGGCGGCGCGCTCATCGCCAATTCTGAGACCGAGTTCGCGCGGTCGCCCGGCTCGGCTCGTCGTCTCGGGACGCTTCGCGTCCATTCGGAAGGTCACCCATGTAAACGATCCCACCGTTTCTGTTTCTGCGGACGGCTGAGCCGTGGCCGGAGGAAGTCCCCGACCCCGGCTCGGCGCTGATCAGCCCATCACGGGTCAGCCCACCGCCGGGGCGCGGTCGGCGACGGAGACCTTTGGCTGCGCGGAGTTGGTCGGCACGGTGCCGACCGGTGCTCCCCTGATCGGCGTTCGTGACGACGACACGCTGGCCCAGGTACTGGTAGGTGTCCTGATCGAAAATATACTCGTCGCGGATTCTGCTGTCGGGAGTGGTCAGCACCATGGCGACACCGGTCCGGCCCGCCGCGTCCACAGCGCGGCCGACGGTGGTCACGCCATGGGTCGCACCCGCGGCCCGGGACAACGCCGCCCGCTGCGCGGCGGGCATGTAGGCACCGCTGAGCATGTTTCCTGCGTTCTGCCAGGCCACCACGTCGGCGTGTGGGTCCATCCCCGGACCTGTGTACAGTGCTGGTACATTTTCGCCGGGTCAGTCGGCAGGCGGCTCAAATGGGAGTAATCGCTTCGGGGGTACTCGCGCGATTGTCGCCGCCTCCGATCCTCTCCGGCGCGCTCCGCCCGACATTCTGGCGAGCCTCGGGCGGGATCGGCCAACCCGGGTACGGCTTCGGCGCCAGGACCTCTACTTGGGCGACGCCGGGCGTGGCGTCGCCTTCGACGGGCAGCCAGATCTTTGCTCTTCGTCCGCTCCGGATACCGCTCCTTGTGACCGCCCGTGCTGCGTTCGACGGGTTCATGCTCCGCGACTCGATCACCAGGAACTGCCTGGGCTTGGGGCGTAGTTCCGGGGTCATGGCCGCGTTGTCTGCGGCTCGCTCGAGAACCTGCACCAACGCCACCGGCATCGTATGGACGATCGGGGAGGGCTCTGGGTCCCCGCTTGTGTGACCACGACCGGCCGCGGCCGCCAATGCGGCGGCCGCCAGACCGGCCTCGCTCAGGCCGATTCGGAGCTGGTGCCTCCGGGGCGCGCCTCGGACCGCGTGCTGTGGGATCTTCGGGACGCGGGGCCGAGTCCTGCAACACGCTCAGCAGCCGGCGCTCCTCGGCGTGCACGTCGGCCATGCCGAGTCCCGGCACATCCGAGCGGAACTGCTCGAGCTCGGTCATTTCATTCATGGACGGGCCCCTCGCAGGCGAAGTTCTCAGAAGGGGGCGCACCGAGTTGCTTTCGGAGCGTGGTGCGGGGGCGTTTGATGCGGGACCGCACTGTGCCCACGCGCACGTTGAAGGCCTGTGCGGTTTTGTTGTAGTTGAGGTCACCCCTGGCCAAGAGCAGCAGCGGGTCGTGGTGCCCCAGCGGGAAGTCCGATCAGCGCACCAGCCGGCGCCCGACGTGACGCCGCCGCGCTGAGCCGCTCGCTACTTCGCTCGGTGAACGGGACCACGACCGGGTCGGTGCCCATCCGCTCCAGGACGCGCAGTTGCTGCACCTCCGTGCGCACATGCCGTCCCATCAGGTTGGTGGCGATTCCGTACAACCACGGCCACGTGTTGGCGCGTGGCAGGTCGTACCGTCCCGCTGACGGAATGTCGCCAGGAACGTCCCGGCCACGACGTCCTCGTCGGCAACGGCACCCAGCCGGCGCATCACGTATCGCTTGATGTCCGGTGGCGTACCGGCGGCAGACTTCGGCGAAGGCCTCGGGTTCCCGCGGCGACCGCTCGATGACGGACGTGTCATCGCCGTGCGCCCCACTCGACTCACTCATGCTCGGCCTCTCGGCTTCGGAACAGAACGCCCCTTGTTGCCACCGCGCCCCTATCCGGTGCCCGCCGGGATACCCGAGGCGGATCGTTACCACGTACCGGCGAGGCGGCAAGCGTTGCGGCCATGCGACCCGCAGCCATTTTGCGGCGCAGCGCTTGACGATCACGACGACCTAGGGACGGTCAGTCCTATAACACGGAGCTGCTGCTCGGGAGGCCGATCGATAACCATCCGTACTACCGGCTCTTGGATTCCAGTCGATACCGCAGAGCCGGGTCGCAGGGCCGGCCGCTACAGGCGGTCCGTGGACCGTTCTGAACGAGCACTGCGGCGTCGTCAGTATGGAGACCGAGTACTTGGTAGTTCGGTAGAGGGGGGTGTCAGGGGTGCAAATGTCGTTGCCAGGCAGCGGGCTGCAGCGGCCATCCACTCTGAAGGCTGTGCCGGCCATGCCAGCTCCTGATGCGAACTCCGCTCGAGCACAGGTCGCCCCGGGTGGGGAGTTCGGCGCCCAGGCGGTTGTGCCGGCGCACCTGGCGCCGCCACCGACGAGCTCTCTGGGACTGGCCGGCTACAGCGGCCAAGGCCCCGGCGTCTGGCTGTCTTCATGCCACGGGGGAGCCGGCACGTCCACGTTGGCCGCCCTCATCCCGCGAAGCATGAGTGCCGGACGGTACTGGCCGACCCCACCGTTTCCTGGTCAGGCCAGCGTGCTCCTCGTCGCTCGCAGCCATGCGTCCGGGCTCTGTGCGATCCAGGCCGCCGCCCGCCAATGGGCCGCGGGCGTTCTGCCGAACGTCCGGCTGCTGGGACTGGTAGTGATCGCGGACGCACCTGGAAAGCGTCCGAAACCACTGAGCGATCTCGTGCAGTTGATCTCCGGAGGCGTGCCGAGGCTATGGCAGCTTCCGTGGGTGGAGGCATTGCGGCTAGGCGTCCCCCCGGAGCAGGTGAGGCTACCGTCCGCCTATTCACAATTAGTCAAGGATCTTGAACGCATAGTCTCCAGTGAACGGCATAATTGAAACAGTGCTTAGCGGCACAAATGAACAATGCAGTTCATTGTCACGCGATTTGCGGGAAATAAATTTCGTCGAGAAAACTTGGATGCTGCGATTCCTTGACTTTCAGATGAAAGACGAAGATCCTTGCGGGTCGGTCGAATGAAGCCCAGTTTCCAAAGAGTGGATTGACATGTCGAATAGACGACCAGTGCTCACGGGCAAGAGGATGGCCATTGTCAGCATGAGATTGATCGTCTTTGTGGTGGGATGTAACACCATCGGCCTGCTAGGTCTTTTGTTTATGTTCATAGTCGTCTTGCTGGTCTTGCCAATCGGAAATTCTGGAATGCAGCAGGCTTGTGCCCCGATTAACCATCAAGCGGGGACCGGGGTAGCGCAGGCAAACGCAAAGGCGGCACCCAATGGCATTCCCTCGAATTATTACAGATTGTATCGCGAAGCGGGGGAAAAATGGAGGATTCCGTGGAATATCCTCGCTGGGGTCGGATGGGTGGAGACGAAGCACGGAACCATCGGCGCGTCCCGTGAAGATGGGCCGAACGAGGCGGGGGCCGCGGGGCCGATGCAATTCAAATTGGGAACCTTCAACCAGTACAAGGACGACGCCGACGGTCACGGCGCCGACCGGTACGACGCAGCCGACGCCATTTATAGCGCGGCCAAGATGTTGAGAACCCAGATTCCCTCCTACGGCGCTCTAGATAGGGATTTCACGGACGACGAGTTGAGAAGGACGATCTTCGCTTACAATCACGGCGCCAGCGCTCCCTACGATCCGTCGAAGCAGGACGCATATGTCCAACTTGTGGTGGCGCAAGCAAATATTTATGACAAAAATCATACACTTTCAGCGGCCAACTCTGTAGGTGCAAGCGCCTGCTCGCCGGGAACTGGACTTGGATCTGGAACCTTTGGTCAACGCATTGCCGATGCGGCTGCATTCTGGGCGAAAAAGGAAACAGGCACACCGAAGCCGCCGCAGCAGAACGACGAGAGCACGCCCTATTCGTGGGGTGGCGGAAGAGTAACTGGTCCCTACCACGGCATCTGCTGCTCACCGTCGGGGTATGACGCGAGAAGAGTTGTAGGATTCGACTGTTCGAGCCTTGCCCAATACGCCGTTTACCAGGCGTCCGAGGGGAAGATCTCGATGCCTCGTACATCGCAGGCGATGTGGAGAAGCAACATGGGGATCCGAGTTCCTCGTGGTGAAGAGGCCCCAGGCGATCTGGTCTTCTTTCATGGCCCTGCGCCCACACATATGGGCATCTATTACGGCAAGGTTAGCGGCGTGCGGTGGATGGTCGAGGCTACGAGAAGCGGTGACTTCATCAGGTTCAGCAAGTTTGACGGCAGGACAGGTTATCTGGGAGCTCTTCGAGTCACGCCGCCCCCGGGTACGAAAAACGAGCCTTCGAAGGTGATCCGTGCAATGGCTCCTGTAAGCGAGGAATCCGGCGGAGGTGCGACGTGGTAAGTGGAGCGGTCGGCAGACTCGGTATTATCTGCTTTGTCGTTCCGGTCACTGCACTAGTGGCCGGCTGTGGCATCGGTGAACAAGCACAGAATGAACAGCCGCCCCCCATTCCTGGGGCGGCGCACAGTATTCCTGTGATCCAGGGTTCGCCATCGCAGCGTTCGGGTCTACCGGATGATTTGCCAACCCCTGACCGCATTCACGAACAAGAAGCGACAGCACTTTCGAGGGAAGTGTTGACCATCATGTACACCGCTGACAGCATTGCCGATACGGGGTTACGAGACGCAAAACTGCGGGCTGCACGCTACCTTACGCCCGAATTTCGAGCCAAGATCGAGGCAGAGCCCACACAATTTATCCCTGATGAGTGGCGCCACCACCGAGCCTACATCGCTGTGCGGCTGGAGCCACTTCGGCGGGAGGCCGGGGCCCCGACCGATGGACCTACCGGCGCTTTTCGGCAGTGGAAGTTGGCTACGACCCCTACTGGCCGAGATAATTGGCGTGGACCGACTGCGAGCTACGTGGTCTATATGAGGCTTGGCAAGTCGTCCCGACATGCCCCCTGGCGTATCTCCGATGTCATCGTCGTCAACGGCAACTAAGCCCTCCGAACAGATCTCGTGGGCGAGTTGATCCAACGCTTGTTGGTGTCGTTGACGTCTCGTTCGACGGAGGTGAGCTCTACTCTGAACGGGATGCCAGGGCGGCCGCCCACCTTGACGAGAAACCTGCCGCGTCCCGGAGGTTCGCTGTCCTCCTTGAGATCGGGGTTCCAGGAAGGCGGTGTCGACCAGTCGACGATCATGCTCTGTTCGGAGGATGACAGGCGCACCACCTGGTTCACCATGGACATCTCCGCCTGAGGCAGGCCGCCGCATATCACCATGCCGGCGCGTTCGGCGAAGCCCTTGGCCTTGAGCTGGTCGGCGTGGTCGCTCAACGACATCAGGTCGGCCATGGTGTGCGTGATCATCACTTGGCCGGTCCCGCGCTGCCGGTTGAGGCGGGTGAGGGCGTCGACTCGGTCGACCAGGCCGCGCCCGGACCGCAGGACCCGCCACAACTCGTCGAGGACGACGAAGAAGTGCCGCTGCGGCGCCAAACCCTCGTCGGCCAGCGCGTGCGCGGCCTCGATCGCGCCGAAACCGTCCGACCAGCACGCCAGCAGGACGGCGGCCTGAAGTTCGGCGTCGGCGTCGTCGATGCCACTGATATCGATGCAGACACCGCCCGGGTTGTCCAAGTCGATCGCGGTGGTGGTCTGGCGCGCGAACGTCTCACCCATCGGACCGTCCAAAGCCCCGAGCAACGAGGCGTGCAGCGGATCGACGGCCGCACGGTACCGTGCTTCGTCCCCGCGGGCCAGGGTCACCGCGCGGAGCCGCTCCGGCCCCTCATCGATCACTCTGATGAGATCGGGCAGGACCGGCACACCACGATGACGTTCGTCCAGCACTCGCAGGGCCGCATTGAGAACGGTGCGCTCGGTGTCGGCGATCGGGCCCCCACGCAGGATCGTGAGCAGCGCGGCCATGATATTGAGCCGGCGGCCGTGCGCGTCGGCGATCAACTTGGTCCGCGCCTCCTCCGGCAGCCTGGCCGCCGCGGCGGTCGTCGCGCCAGGGTCGAGCACGTTCAGCGATCCGAGCCCGCGGCCGAGCTTGATGATCTGCCCGCCCATCGCCCGGATCAGATCGACGTAGTCGGGCTTGAGGTCACCGAGCACCATCGGGAAAACTCCCTGCCCCACCAACCCCACCACCATCCGGCGAATGAGGGTCGACTTGCCCAGTCCCGGCTTGCCCAGCAGCAGGGCCGACGGATTATGAATCAAGTTCGCGCGCTGGAACCACGAGATCGGATCGCAGCAGAGCGTGGCACCGGTGGTCAGTTCACGTCCCAGTGGGACGCCCACCATAGGTGTCCCGGAACCGGCTCCGAACGGCCACAGCCCGCACACCTGGACGGTGGTCCCACGCCACTCCGAAGGCGTCTCCACGTGCGATACCCGGCCCCCGCCACGGCGACTGAACCCTCTGACCCCGGGTTTGGGTTCGGGCTTGCCGGCCTTTTCCTTCTTGCTCTTCCTCTTCGCATCATCGGCATGTTCGGCGTGCCGCTCTTCGGCGGTGTCACTAAAAAGTGATTCCAGCGAACTGCTCACAAAGACTCCCTTACTAGCGCAGGAATTTGAATATGGTCGGGGAGGACGATGCCCAGCGGCAGGGCCGCCGCGAACGATGACGCCTGCGCGCCGTACATCCGACGCAAACGCAGCCGAGCGGGGGCCGCGAGCGTGTCGACAGCGGCTGCCGCGACCGGAAGCTGATCGGCCGAATGCACGGTTGCGGTGACGAGAATGGTGAACCGGGTGACGCCCGCGCCCCTGGCCTCCTCGATGGCCGACTGGTCGCTCTTCATGACGTCGATCTCGTTCCGGGCGGCGCTGGCATTGCCGTCGAGGCGGAAGCGCGAGTCCCTGCGATCCCGCTCCACGATCCGAGCTGCGGAGGCCGGGTCGTGCGGCCGGAAGAGGAAGGTCACACGCTTGCGGTCGATATCGTGATGGGGGGCCACCAATCCGGTCATCACATTGGACAACACCTCACCGCGAGGAGCCTCGGACATCCCCCAGGTGATGGAATGGCCACTGTCGTGAACGTAGTGATCCCATGATTCCTGCGCTGCGACCGGCCCTGCGTCCTCCCAACGCACTTCCTGGTCCTCACTGGTTTCCATGTTCGGCTGCGCGGTCGGGTCATAGGCGATCCGCACGGCGCGGGCGAGTTGGTCCGCGGTCATCGGGCGAGCGGCGCCGGCACCGGTCATCTCCAGACCCGAGATCAACCCCGGGATCCGCATCCCGATCTCCCGCACCATGCTTTCCTGGTCGCGGCGTTTGCCTCCCGGCTGGGGCAGGGCCGCGTAGGTGACCGCAATACGCGTGGAGACCCGTGCGCTACCCACGGGGTAGTTCCAGACGATCTCCTCGAGGGCGGCCCGGGCCAACTCCGGAGCATTCGGATCAAGGTTGGCGTAGACCTCCTCCTTGAGGCGGCTGCCGGTGTCGGGAGCCGTCTCGATGGTCACGCTCGCGGCGACCAGACCCGGCTCGTAGCTCAGCGAGGCCAGCCACTGCCCCCAGTGGGCCACCCATGCGTCCACCTGGTCCTGATCCACGAGTGCCGCCCCTTCGGCGTTGCACTCGAAAACCGCCGTGTAATGCCTGGTCGAGGGAATCACGACCAGGGCAAAGGGGCGCCCGTAGGAGTCACGGCCTTCGACTAGCCGAGACCGAGCCAACAGCCCGGGAAGGCGGCATGAGCCGCGAGAGGTGACGCTCAGCGGCCCCGACCGGTAAAGATGCCAGCCGTGAGAGCGCCCCCACCACCAGTTGAACCGGGCCGTGAGCGACTGGAGGGCCGTCCGCCCTTGCGCGTCCTGAATGACCAGCGGAAGCATGACCACCGCCAGCACCACGATGCCGAGCGCGCTGGCCTTCGGCGACACCATGGCGATCATGGTGATGACGACCAGCCCGGCCATGAGCATCAGGGTGCCGGCCAGTCCCAGTCGCCCGATCCCCGGAGAGACGGGCTTACGCCAGTTCCCATATGTGGGCTCACGATCAGAGGCCATTCCGGTTCACCTCATTCTTAGATCTACTGGCAGCCACCTAGGCTGCCATTCTCCGCCATTCGGCGACACTGCCATGCAGGCGGCCGTTCGTGGAGAGAAGCACCATGAGGGGCTTCAAGAGTTGCCTCCAACGTCAAAACGGGTCGACAATAATAGCAACGAAGGCAATGGCGAATCCTGAACCAGCCATGACGCATGCGAGCATTAGCCAGCCGAATTCGCCGGCATATGAGTCGACTTCACCTCGGTGGTGTCGCAACCCCAATTTACCGCCGAAGATGATGATGCCGAACACGCATCCGCCCGCCGCTGTCCAGACCAACCAGCGAAGCACCGGCCGCAAGGGTTCGGTAACCTTCCCGACACCCTTCGCATGACCCCGCGGCAAACTGAGATCAGGTCGGGCATTAATATTCGGCTTTTCATTTCTCGGCTTGGGTGGCGTTATGGCTTCCGGTCGATCTCCACACAATCTTTCCCTATCCTTGTTGAGCGGGTTATCGACAAAGGAGCCACAGAATTCCTCCAGTCCCCCCACGCAATCGACGGCGGCGTCGGCGCCATCCCTTTCCCATACAACCTGACAATAGTCTCCATGCCTTTCCACTCTTGGCCACATCTTACTGTCACTCATGTTGCAATATCCGACTGGATCATCGTAGCTTCGGGCCAGACAAACCTTGAACCTGTATACGTTACTCTTGTTGTATTTTGGAATACTAGACTCGCGGCAATGACCCTTCCCGCCCCTGTGTACTTCGGCCACGACTCTGCCCTGGGGGTGATTCAAATCGACAAGGCCGACCGTGCCGCGCACGACATGGCTGTCCGGATGCTCGTCACACACTCTTATTCGACCGCGTTTTGCGTCGAACTGAAAACATCCCCCATCTTCGCCATTGTTAACGGTCCACATGGCGTCTTCTATATTCTTCCAGTTGCCCGTTCGGTCGCACTCCTTCTTTCTCAGACTGGCCGCCGCCGATAGTTCTGCCATCTGAATGGTCGGAGTGGCAAACATTCCTCCTCGGCTTGTGAGATGTGAGCTGACCGAGGTGAATTGAACAAAAACAACGAGACCGATCCCTGCCAGCAAGGCACTCAGTGCAAAGAAAGCGGCGAGCCGGACAGGCCTGCGTCTCGGGACGTCCTGATTCCGGTCAGGCACCGAAAACGCTTCAGGGTGATTGAAAACCATTCCTGTCCACCTCATTTCTTGAGCTTACCGGCTGCCTGTCGGGCCACCGCTGCCGTTGCTGCCACTTGGGCCACTGCTCCCGCCACTGCCGCTCGGCCCGTCGCTTCCACTGGCGCTGCCGTTCCCGCCACTGCCGCTCGGCCCGTTATCCCACTCGATGCTGTCCCACTCTATGCGCGCCCCCTCTTCAAGAATGCGAAAGTCCGGATCGGGAACCCGATAGGGCTCAACAATGGGAACGAACTCTTCCTCGAAATCCAAGGGGTTATTCGTGTCCCCGGCGGCGCTTCGCCTGGCGGTGGGCTGGATGCCTGAGCCACTGGGGCCCGGTCTGGCGGTGGGCTGGATGCCGGTACCGGGCCCGGTGAGGCCTGGGCCGGTGGTGGGCTGGCTGCCGGGGCCGGGGCCGGGGCCGGGGCCGGTAGGACCGGGGCCAGTCGCGCCCTGGGGGCCGGCGCCGTTGCCACGGCGGAAGTTGTTCGGATCGCGGATCCGCCACGACAGCCACTCAAAGACGCTGAAACTATCAGCGCTCGAACGGAGGCGCCACCACGACGACCTCGCAAAGGCGCTGCCACCACCACCGTTCGGCCCGGTACCGATGCCCGTCCATCTGGTCCAAATTCCGGCTCCCTGACTGAGAGTCACAGCTGTACCGCCGGCGGCGAAGTGGCCGACCTGACGTAGGCCGAAGGATGCATTGTCTTCCTTGACTGCGGGGACCACCGCGCGCATGGACGCAGGCAGAGCGAACACCGCACCGCCCACGAGAGCCAGACCTGTAAGGCGATCGGCTTCGTATGGGGATGCCATCAGATCCAATGCTGCAGCGTAGATCGTCGCGGAGATGCCCTCGAACAACCAGAGCGATACCCCCAAACGGAGGAAACTTTTATATGCGGCGTTCCCATGCAAGGTGAACCTTGCTGCCGCGACCGGCGGAAGAACTCCGACGATGGCCAGCAGGACGCCGGCCCGAAACAGCATCAGGATAAATTGAATCACTGAGGACACGAGCGCAGCAAAGGCGAAGACGGCGACGAGAAAGCTCGGTCCGGCCTCATCGCCCTTGAGGGAATCATATGATCTGGCATTCCAGTACTTGCTCCAGTCTTTCTGTTCCGGCGCCAGGTCCGTGATGACCCAGTTTGAATATCTGTCCATGAGGATGAATGCCAGATTTGCGATGGCGACCACACTGCACGAGATCACGACCAAAGAGAGGAGCTGCGAGAATATTTCCCGGAGAGGCTGACCATCGCGTTGCATCGCCGTCTTGCAAGCCGCGAAGAGGAACCCGGCGAAGACCATCACCGCGGTGAGCCAGTTGATATGCGCACGAAGATCGTAGAGCACACCGCCCTTCTCACCTGTCAGCGGCACTCCGTACGCGTTACTGGTGAGCCACCAGGTGAGGAGTGTCAGGAGGCTGGACAGCGCCCACGTCAGCAGTTTATTGCAGAACCATTCCCATACATCGTCCGGGCTCATCTTGAGCAATCTCCCAACAATGTAGATGTCACAAAACGTGATCAGACTGGATGTTCCGACTCCTTCCCGCTTCGACGGGAGGTCTTGCCGCGAACTTCCGCTCTAAGAATGCGGCAGCGAACACGAATGCGCGTTACGGCAATGGTTCACATCGGTTCGTCTTTCTCGGAAGAGCGACGGCACGTCATTTTTGTCGCCTCGGCCCGCTGCCGATTCCCGTCCACCTAGTCCAGATTCCTTGCCCCTTGCTGATATTTATGGCGGTGCCGCCGGAGGTGAAATGCCCGACCTGACGTATGCCGAAGGAGGACATGTCTTCCGGAACTCCAGGGGCCACTGCGCGCAGGGTCGCAGGAAGGGCGAACACGGCGCCGCCGACCAGGGCTAGGCCCATAAGGTGATCGGCTTCATATGGTGATGCCAGCAATTTTAGCGCCACTCCGTAGATCGTTGCGGCAACGCCCTGAAACAGATAGAATGAGATCCCCCAATGGACCATCTTGCGATACGCGGCGTTCCCATATGAGGTGAACCTCGATGCGGCCACTGGAGGAAGAAGGCCCACGATGATTATGAGGACGGCGGAACGAAAGAACATCAGCGCGAATTGGATCACCGAGGCCAGTGCCGCAGCCAGCGCGAAAAATGCGACAATAAAGGACGACGATCCATCGGGGTCCTTGAGGGAATCGAACAAATGGCCGTCCCAGTACTTGATCCAGTCCTTGTTCTTCGGCTCCATGCCCGTGATGATCCAGTTGCAATACCTGTCCATGAGGATGAGTGCAAGGTTCGCGATGGTAACCACGCTGAGAGATATCACTGTCAATGAGAAAAATTGGGAGAGGACATCTCGAAAGGGTTTGCCGTTGCGTTGAATCGCAATTTGGAAGGCCGCGACCAGAAAGCCGGCGAAGACCATCACTGCGGTTAGCCAATTGATGTGCGTGCGAAGGTCGTAGAGTACGCCTCCCTTTTTTCCGGTCAGCGGCACCTTGTATGCGTCACTGGTCAACCACCACGTGAGGAGCGTCTGGAGGTTGGAAAGCGCCCAGATGACGAGTTTGCGGCAGAGCCAATCCCATAGGTCGTCTGCGCTCATCGTTTACCTCCTGGCATTGGGTAGGGTGTTGGATCATCTGATCGGGCCTCGCTCTCGATCGTCCAATTGCGGCGCTCAGTTGGAACGTGCCATCGAGCGAGGCATGCGACCTGTGCGAATTCCGGCATCAGGAGCGTGGCGAACCCCTGCGGTACTGTGCGGACGCTCAGCCTCCCGCGGCTCCGGCTAGATTGCTGACGATGGCGTACGCGGTCACAATGAGAACGCAGCCGAAACCGACGATGGCCAAGCTTCCCATGTGACTTCCGCCCTCCCCCTTCTTGTGCTGGATTCCCATTCTCGCACCGATGATGATGAAGCCCGCCACACAGCAGAAGAGGGCACCCCACATCGCCCACTTGAGCAGTGTTTCGATCTGGTGGCCGAATGGCGGCTCTGAGCCGTCGCCGGGGTTCGGGATGGTCGGGGCGGCAAGGTATGCCGTACGGAGCAGACCGGCCGTCCGAGTGATCACGGTGTCAAGCATTCACGCCTCCGAGTGATGCGTCGAGTTTCTGGTCAGCCGTGTGAACTGAGCTCTGCGAGCTCGTCAGCGGCTTGACGAGCTTTCCGGTGGCATCGTCCATTGCGGCAGGCCTCGCAGCCGTATGTTCTGGGAAACGCCTGCGGCCCGCCGGCGGACGGCCGGCTCGGAGGCACGGATGCGCGCAACGGGTCCAACCGGTCCTGTTCAACCGGGCCGGGCGCCGACCAGCATCCTTCGGTGCCCCGGTCGGCCAACGAGGGTGAAGGCGTCGACTCCTCTATTGCGTGATGAGAACCAGAAGGCAGGGCTGGGGCGGCTGCGACCGGCACATCGCCACCGACTTGTGGCTGCTTGCACAGGGGGGACCAGCATGATCGCGTACAGGAGCCTGCCGACCGGATCCGTCGCTGTTGCAGGCGCCCCGCCCCCGTAGCCGGCGGGTTCAGCAGGTGCCCGACATCGAATAGTTCCGGAGCTCGGGCCACGCCCGCCACTTGCATCATGGATGACCCCCTTTCAGAAGGGGGCGCTCGTCGGTTACAGCCGAATCGACGAGACGAGCCACCTCCCGAGCACGGTTCTGCGCTTTTGCTGGACAGTCCGTAAGTCTCCGCAACTGGCAACCGACGAGAAGGAATATTTGCTGCGGTGGGGGAGCACGTGCGGGGAGGTCGCCGTGTGGCCGCTGAGCAGCGTGAAGCCGAGCAGGTTGCTCCCGGCCCCGGAACCATCCTGGGGGGCGGCTGGCCTCTTGTGCTCCATCGCCCAGAGCCGATCAGTCCGGTCTGTTGGCGGGCGTCTCGGACGGTCTTGGGCGGGTGTTCGTCGGGGGGTCGGCGACCGATCTCACAAGGTGAGACGGGCGCGAACGCTCAGATCTGACCCGACCGCTGGAAACGGAGGCAGGCCATGCGAATCGACGTCCGATGAGGGATGGTGCTCATCGCGGCGCTGGCCACCCTCCTAAGCTGCTGTTCGTCGTCCGATGGCGGAAGCTGGCGATCCTGACGGTTCGGCTGACGCTGCACCTGCCCCAGGGGCCGCCTGAGAAGACCAATCCTTACGACTCAATGACGAGATATCGCTCGCCTGAGTTGATCGACACCGTCAACCTGAAGCGGTGCGCCGTCGTCAAGAACAAGCAGTAAAAGGAGTTTCGGACCGACGACGTCATGTCGCCCATCTACGACGAACGGGCGGGTGTGGCGTCCCACAGCTTCGCCGCACGATCGCGATCGGTCCCTTCGTGCTGCCGCTGCAGACGGCGGAGAAGGACGGCAAGCACCTCACCGCGCGTATCTCCGCTGACCTCCTGCGCTTCGACAAGGCCGCCCTCACCGTCGCCGCGCGCAAGACCAGAGCATCGACGCCGCCAAGAAGATCGTCGGCCGCAAGCGCAGCATCCTGGTCGACATCCTGGGACTACTGCTCGACGGCCAGCGTGTCGGACCGCACCGCCGGCATGCAGCTGCTGGCCGGCGTGGCCGCGACACACCCGACGATCAGCAGGACATGGGCCGACACTGCCTACCGCACCAAGGCCATCGACCATGCCGCCACCCTGGGCATCGACCTGAAGCCGTCCGCCGCGACCCCGCCACCAAAGGATTCGTGCCGATACCGCGACGCTGAGTGGTGGAGCGCACGTTCGGCTGGCTGATGTTGCACCGCCGCGTGGCACGCGACTACGAGACCTTGCCGACCCGATCCGAAGCCATGGTCCACGTCGCAATGATCAACCTTATGAGCCGCCGTTTCACCGGCGAGGCCACTGTCACCTGGCGAAGCACTTGACATCACAGATACAGGACGAAGCTCCCTCTTGAGCTCCGCACGGCCGGGCGCCCAGTGGACCGTGAGGGAGTTGAGCCCGCCGGTCGAGGCCTGGCAGCGGTCGGTGGCGGTGCGGTCAGTGGCCGGCGCCGGCCCATTGAAGGCAAAGACGCCGTGGCTGGTAGTGATGGCATGGCCGCCGACGTGGACGTGGTCGTCACTCACCCGGAGCGCAAGCCTCTCCCGCCGTGCCGACGCCTGCACGGCGTCCAGCCGGACGCGGCCGAGCCGGGCCGCTCATAGCGCACCGAGAACGGCGTGGGCGGAACCGGTCACGTGGTCCTCGGCCCACCCGACGGCGGGCACGAAGACGCGTGAGGTTAAGTCAGCGCGCGCCGCCAGGCGCGGTGACGGTGACGCGGCCGGCGGGCGGGCGGAGGATCCGCGGGATGTCCGGCCGGACCGCCTCCACCAGCGCAGCAGTGCCGAGCAGGATGACGTGATCGTCGTCGTTGCTCACGAATCCGGCGACGGAGGTGAGCCCGAGCGCTTCGAGCACGTCCCTTGGGGCGTGGTCCCATGCCGTGGGGACCAGGCCCCAAGGCCAGCCAGATGTTTCCGTCGCCGCGGGACACGGTCAAGATCCCGGAAGCGCGGCGAAAGACGATCTCGTCCTGCCCCAGCACATGGGCGGCGGCCAGGGTGGCATGGCCACACAGCGGCGCTCCCGCGTCGGCGTGAACCAGCGAATGCCCTATGCGTCCGCCTCACGCCATACGAACGCGGTGGTGGGGCTGGTGCAACTCCGCGGCGGTCGCCTGCAGCCATACCCCGTCCGAGGGAACCTCGAGCAAGACGACAGCGGCGGGATTACCCGTGAAGGGCCGCTCGGAGAACGCGTCGACGAGGAACCAGCCGGTCATGCGCCCCTTCTGATCCTAGGTGTCGGTTCTCCGTCCGGGCGCCGTCGTGACGGTGCGGCGGCGGACCTCATTCGTGGTCGCGTGGCCCCGCCCCTGCGCAACGGGGGCAAACGCAGAGGCGGGGCGGAGGGAACGACCGAGACCGTGCTCCCCAAGGTCTCCCGGTCGCCACCTCTGACAGTCGCCATAAAGGCTGAGCTGTCAACCATGGACATCCGTCGCTACGGGAAGAACTCGGTCAGGGCGAGCCCGGCACGATGCTGACCGTGCTGGCCCGCGCCGTCGCCCGCGGGGAAGCGGCCCAGGAGTCTCGCGCCCCTGCCCGTGACTCTGTTCTGGAACTAGTACCCGCAGGCGGGCCCCGGCCAGATCTCCGACGAGGCCCTCGCCGAAATGGTCGATCAGATCTTCATGCCTCTGTTCCGCCCCCGCCGAGCGCCGGCCCTCCCTGAGGGCGGCGTCTCAGCCGAGGAGCCCTTCACCGACCGCGTTGATCGCCGCCTGGTGGCCGTCCCCCAGGGTGCGATAGCACGCATAACCAAAGATGTCACCGGTCGTCGCGTACGCCTGAAGGATCTCGCGGTGCGTGGCGACCTTCCGGGCCTTGTTGTAGTCCGGCAGGACGATTCCGCTGGTGACGGCCTCGATCGCCTCGCGCTCCGAGACGCCCGTCTCGCGGGCCTCGGCATAGCCGACGGCACGCCCGCCCCAGAAGGCGAGCCAGAGGAGTCGCCGGACCGTGGCCCCCACCCTGTACGCCGCGATCAGATGACCGAACATCACACCCTCGTCCTTGCGCCGGATCCGAACGAGACGCAATCTGCGCTCCGCACGTACCGTCCACCGACGGCAGTGAGCGGCAAGCAGCCCACGGGGCAGGCGTCCGCGTTGCGATTCGGCGCGCCCGCAGGACGGTCAACCTGCGGATGCGGGCGACGTGAGAGGCGGGCCACGACGTGAACATGACCATCCCCGACGGTCCGCTGGCCGACCTGTGGGCGACCTTCCTCGAACTGACGCGCAAGGTGGAGACCGAAGCGCTCGACCTCGACGACGCCCTGCGCGAGCTGCGGCTTCACGAGGTCGTCGACACGGCCGGCCGTACCTGGCGAGTCGACCCGATGACCCAGTCCTTCATCCGCCGTGGTCCGGAGGACGGCGCGGCCTGGCGGCCCGCCGCCCCGTCCGAGTTCACCCAAGGGGCAGAGCCGGAGGCCGCGGGACGAAGCCGACAGGGAGCCGGCGTGGACACGCTCCTCCTGCCTCCAACCCTCCAGCACGGGACGCAGGCCTCCGAAGGCGGGGGCAGCCTCCTGCCGGGGATTGCCCTTGAAGAGGAATGGGATAGGACACGCAGGTCGGCGAAGAACCGGCGGTCGATGCTCCTCGCCATTGGCGCGGGCGCGGCAGGGCTGATTCTGCTCCTGCTCATCGCTGTGGCCACGCAAGGCCCCGGCCACAGAACGGGGACACAAGCGCAGAGCGGGGCCACCCGCTCCCAGACGCCGTCGCAAGCCCCGCAGGCACCGGTCGTCCCTCAGTCGGCAAAGCCGTACTCGGTACCGCCTTCGGGAAGATGCCTCTCGGTGCTAACCGAGATCAGCTCTGGCGACATGAACCGCATCGCCCGCGTGGCGGAACGCAGCCAGTACAACTACAACAACCAGCGCCTGCATGCGGCCATCTATTCAGGCTGGGCCGGCGCCGGCCTCACCATCGATCCGAAGTCCGCCGTCGGGGATCCTTCCGGTACGTCGGCAACCCAGCAGTGGGAACTGCATGACGGGACGACGGTGATAGCCGTCGCGACCGTGACCTGGCAGCGCTCCGGGCCAGCATCCCCTTGGTTGCTGGCCAAGTGGCCAGAGTTCCTGCCCACCAGCTGAAGAACTCGGCCCCCTGGTGGGCGCCGCGCGGAAGATGCGTGTCAAGGCTTCGTGAACTCGATCTCGACACGCCTGTTCTGTGCTCGGCCGTCGGGGTTGTCCCTACCTCCGACCTGGTTGGGAGCGATCGGCTTGCTCTCACCGTATCCCGTTGCCTTGATCTCCTTGCCGCCGCCCAGCACCCGTTCGATCTCGCTCTTGACCGACTCCGCGCGCTTCTGGGAGAGCGTCTGGTTGTAGCTCGGGTCACCGATGGAGTCGGAGTGCCCCGAAACTTCGATCGCTCCGACGGCGCTCTTCAACTGTGGTGCCAGCTGGGAGATGCGCCTGCGGGCGGCGGCGGTGAGGTCGGCCTTGTCGAAGTCGAAGAGCAGGTCCGCGGAGATGCGCATGGTGACGCGCTTGCCGTCGTTCTTCACCGTCTCCAGAGGCAGCACGGAGGTGCCCGCATCGATCGAGTAGACGTACCGATCGGTCCCGATCGCCCGCACGGACTGCTGGATGTTGACGTCATTGACGCTCGGATCGGAGCTGGCTGTTCCCGAGACGCTGGAAAAGACCGCGAGGAAGCCGACGACAACGGAAGCTCGCTGTAGGGCTCGTGCTCTCATCGTTGGACCGGCACATTGGTGAAAGTCGGCCACGTACCGTAGTGCACGTCCAGTGACTTCACGTTCGCGGGCGGGGCGGCGAAGCTGTAGGTCGCCACCCCTGCCTGCTCATTGTGGATGGGGAGCGTGACGTCATCGGACTCCACTTCCTTTTCCTGGTTGTCCTTGACGACCACGTACCGCCTGAGATTGACGGTATCGATCAGCTCCGGAGCGAGCGGTATCTCGTCATTGAGTTCGTACGGGTTGGTCTTCTCCGTCGACCCCTGCGGCAGGTGCGGCGTCAGCCGGACCGTGAGGACCATCAGCTTGCCTCGCACCTGAAGTCCCATGATGGCGATCTCCACCTTGCCGCCGGGGAAGTTCGGGGTGTCGAATGTGGCGCTGACCACTGGCGAGCCCGTAGGAGCGGCACCGCCGCCTCCAGCTCCACCCGGGATGCCGTCCGGGCTGGGCCCACCGGCACCCGTCCCCTGGCCTTCCTGTGTGGCGACCGTCTGCCTGGACTTTTCGGACGCCTTGTCGTCGTCGCCGGGTGATGAGCATCCACTCATCAGGGAGGTCAGCGCCATGAGCAGCACCGCGCCTCGTCGGATGTCGAAATGCATGGCCTGCCTCCGCTTTCCAGTGAGTCGCCTTGTATCTGAGGGGTCGCGCCCGTCCCGAGATTCGAGATCGGTCGCCGCTCCCTCGACGAACTCCACATAGGACCGTCCGAGGGGGCCAACGACACGCAACCCGCCAACGGCGAGGGGCGGCGCCGGACGGGCTCAGTGCCTGCCGGCAGAGGATTTCATGGTCGATGTCCCCCAACACCTGGGTTCGTTCAGAGTGCCGATCCGCCGATGACTTGCGGCACGTGTCCAGCACACGAACGTCGTTAGTGGACTTCGTACGCTCGCTGACGGGCCTGTTGTGGACGGCGCCGTGCGAGGACGCGGACCGGTTCTTCGTTGAACAACGCAGGACTGGCCTGTCGGTGAGCACCCGGGCGACCAAGGCGGGAATGCTGGCCCAGTTCTACGACTTTGTGATCGACCGCTACCAGGGCGACATAAACACGCTGACCGGATTCGTCGTCGACCAGCCGCTCGGTGGGTACAACCGCCCCGCGGGCCCCATGACCGGGCAGGTTCGGGCGCCGCCGTCGGAGGACGAGGTCGAGACCTTGTTCACGCACTGGCGCGCGACCGTCCCGACGGCACGCTAAGTCCACCGAGATGCGGCGGCTCCTCGCCGAGGCGGGGCTGGACATCAGCGCGGGCAAGATGTCAGCGCTGTGGACCGGCACACCCACGACCATCCGGTTGGACGATCTTGATGTGATCTGCTCAGTGCTCGAGTGCGACCCTGCGGCACTGCTGACCTGCGAGCCGGACAAGGTCGCGGCACGCCGCCCGTCCAAGGAACAGGCGGCGACCAGCGAACCGGCCGGTCCTACCGTCCAGCCACGATTCGGCAGACCCAGGTCCGAGCCGCCGCTGTGACGCGACCGCCACCAAAGTGCACGGTGTGCCAGCAGAATCGCGTCGCTCGAACCCGGCCGCGTGTCGACTTCCGCTGTGCGTGCTTGCCAGGCGGCCCCGTTCACCCCGCCTCCATGCCGCCAGCTCGGCTCGGTCGCCTCCTTCGGTCAAGACCTGTGTGAACGGTGCCATCCGAGATCTCCCCACTATCCCGGATCGTGTCGTGAGTGCCTCGCCTACGGCGTCTACCGCGTCGCCGATTGGCGGTGCTTCTCCTGCCGCTTGGCACACGCACTACCCCTCGGAGCGTGCCTGTGCTGCCGCCAGGACGTTTCGCTTGGCACTCGCCGTCGCACTCGTGGTGTTTCATGCACTTACGGCCGCGCAGATCCGCCGCCTCATGCGCAGCGATATCAGCGACGGACGGACGGCTCGCCGTCGGCAGCCGTTCCATCCCTCTCGCCGGTCCTGGCACGTCTGGCCGTCTGGCTCGATTACCGGGCTGCCACCTGGCCGGCGACAAGGAATCCGCACCTGCTCATCAACCGGCGCAGCGCCCGCCGCACCACCGGCGTCGGGAAGCAATACCCCTGGGTGCGCCTCAACGTCACGCCGTTGGCTCTGCGACAAGACCGGATCCTGCACGACATCCACGACGCCGACGGCGACATCCGCCGGATCTGCTGCCTGTTCGACATGCCCGTCTCAGGTGCTCTCCGCTACACCACGGCGATCGAATAATCCGACCTGTAGTAACACTGTGGAACCGGCGTTTGCTGGTGTCGTTGACGTCCATCTAGACAGACGTGAGCACCACCTTGAACGGGATGACGGGACGGCCTCCGACCTTGACGAGGAACCTTCCGCCGCCCGGGGGCTCGTCGCCCTGGTTGAGACTGGGATCCCACGAAGGCAGCGTCGACCAGTCGACGATCATGTTCGGCAGACGACAGGCACACCACTTGGTCTACTATGGCCATCTCCGCCTGCGGCAGTTACGTCTGCGTCTCTCGCGCCATTTGTTGTTCCTCACTGGTGCCGTCGCTCCAGTCAACGTAGGTCGTTGCTGTACTGGACTGGATCACACATGCGAGTGTCGGGAGGGCAGCGCGGTGGCCTACGTTCTCAAGACCACGCAGACCTAGCGTCAATCATACTCGCTTCTTGAGGAAAGCTCGTCTTGTCTGACAATGAGATATTCGCATTATTTTGACGTGACCACCGGCGTACCCAAAAGAATGCGGCGTTAGAGAGCGCTAGTTGCGCGAAAAGGTTTGTGTGGTGCCTCGAATTAGAATGTGTCTCGATTTGAGGTGGTGGTGAACTTTTTTGAATCGTCAGTCAGGCATTCTGTTCTTCGGTCAATTCGTGATCCAGGTCCCTAATCAGGCGTAAATAAGCTGGCGGCAGCCTGACCTGGTTCGGTGGGATGCCGAGACGCAGGGCCTCAATCCACGGAAGCTCCCATAGTTTAGGCACACCTCCCGAGATCAGCCGCAGGAGCTCGTTCAAAGGCTTCGGGCGTTTGCCGGGGGCGTCGGCGATCACAACCAAGCCCAACAACCGCACATTCGGAAGTGCGCCGGCGGCCCATTGGTGGGTGGCGGCCTGGGCGGCACAGAGACCGGAAGCGTGGCTGCGTGCTACGAGAAGCACCTGTGCCTGTCCGTCGGATGTGGGCACCGGCCAATATCGTCCGGCGTTCACGCTTCGCGGAACGAGGGCGGCCAATGTGGACGTGCCGGCTCCGCCATGGCACGAACAAAGCCAAAGGTCTGGTCCAGGACCGCTGTAACCGACCAGTCCCAGTGGGCTTGTCGGCGGCGGTGTCAGATGCGCTGGTATGACTTGTTGTGCGCTGAATCGCCGACGAGAGGTACTTTGCCTCTGAGGAGAGCCGGTGAGCCGAGCCGGCATATTCGGCAGAGCGTTCGAACTGACGCTTCGGTGCAGTCCAGGCTCGGGCAGTTGCCCTTGCACAGCCATGCCCCTCCACCAGCTTAAGGAACCCGCACTTTCAATTTCCTACTGAAATGATGGTGCTCGATTAGGCCATCTTGCAGGCGCCACTCCTCTGGTAACCCACAACCAACTCTGCGTCATCGAGGGCAACCGATTGCCGGAAAATCGAGTGCTCAACTGCCCCTAGGCGAGTAGGCCGACTCGCGTGATCGACCGTCCGTACGACAGCTCGATCGTCAAGTCCGCGTCCTCTCCGGTAGGCGCGGAGCAGGTCAGAGGATCTGGTGAGCCAGCAAGAGTAAGGACCGATGGTGCTCGGCCGCAGCAGAGAGATCACAGTCGAGCTTTCTCGAGCGGATGAGGGCCCGGCTGCTCCACGAGAACGGAGGCGAGCGCTCTGCCCCGGCGGCAACCGGCGGGCGCACATCAACCGGTCCAGGATCCGCCATGTGCGGGATTGGCGACCTCTTCCACGCAGGTGACCTGGCGAATGAGGGAGGAGGGGCCTGAGACGACGAGCCGGACAGCCGCGCGGAGGTCGGTCTCCGGATTGCCGATGAGCGCACCGATCTGGCCAGCCGCCGCCATTGGCTCCGCTGGCACACCAGGGCGTATGCCGATGGCGTAGTCAGCGTCCAGAGGGCTCGTCGCGGCGACGCATCCAGCGGGCAGAATCCCGTACGGCCCTTCGAAGACACGACTTCCCGTGGGGACGAGTGCAGCGAACGCACGGACCACGACACGCGCAGCCGGACCGACCACCGTGACCGGGTCCATGCGTTCGAGCGCACTCCCGACCTGGTCGGCTTGGCCCTCGGTGACAACTCCGGACGTGATGAGATCGAATACGGTCGGAGTCGCGCTGTTGATGCGGCTCACCACGACTGAAGCTCCGATGCGGGTGACCACGGCCATCATCCGCTCCCTCGAGGCTTCGACGGCCTCGATGGCCCGACTGGCGATGGCGGCACTGGGGAAGCCCATGACGTCACGGATGCCATGCTTGTCGACCACTGTGACCCGCGTGCCGCGGATGTGCACTTCGGCGATGGCCTTGTCCTGCCACAGTTCACCGATCAAGTGCTGGCCGTAGAGCACATGATGCACCCTGCGTGCCGTGAGTTCGTCGCCACCGGTCTCCCGGACGAGCGCGTCAAGCCATATCTGCCCGAGCCGGGGCCTGATCGACGCTGCGATCTGCGCGGCGCTCTCCCAACTCTTGTCGGGTTCGGGAGCGGCCGGAAGATCGTCCGGCCGTCTTGAGGTTCCCTCCGTAAGCGAGTCACCGGCTGACTCCGGCGGCGAAGACGGTGGGGATCCTCCATGACCCTCGGTTGCTTCCCAGCCCGTATCCGAGGGATCCGATTCAGGTTGTGTCCCCTGGAAGACCTCCCGGTCATCTGAGGGGGGAGACGTGACGGAGAAAGGCATCGGACTGCCAGGAGGGGTGTTCTTCGCCGCAATTGACCCGGTATTCGTGGCTGGCGAGTCCTCTTGGGAATCTAGGACTGGTGCCATCGCGTTGATCTGGTCTCCGCCCGTCCCGGCCCCTGCCACATGCTTGTCCTGCGGATCCGGCAATGGCTGTTTCGTAGAGTTCTCCACGCCCAGCGAATCCCAGAAATCAAGCCCTGAAGTAGGCTGTTGATTCATATCGAATCGGGTCCTTTCCGGTCAGGGATTGTGCTAGCGGCCCTTTGGAATGAGAAGTTTCTTCCATCGACTGAGTGGATGTGTGGTCATTGGAGTGGCGAAGACGGGGTCGTCGCTGACGACTCGCATGATCTCTTGGAGAGTCCCCGCGAGCTCCGAACCCACATGCAGGTCCAGCAGGCGCCGGGCGTTGACGGCACGCGTCCACCGCTTGTTCTCGGAAATCAGACCGATGAAACGCCAACCACTCAGGAGGTTCATGACCTCTTCGGGGCCACACTCCACATCGGGGCGGGCCCGGTTGAGAATCAGGGAGATCTTCTCTGCGGGGATCGCGCCGCCCTGCGGGTTCTGTGGCGCTGTGATGGCGGCTAGCCACTTACGGGCGGCCTCCAGCGTCACCCGGTTGGGCTCGACGGGAACCAGGATCGAGTCGGTTTCCGGCAGGATCAGGTCGATGAAGGTCGAGTGGTAAAGCTCAGCGACCGGCGTGTCGATGAAGACGAAATCGAAGGCCTGGCGCAGTACTGCGAGAATGCGCCGGTACAGCGTCGAATTGATCGCCTCCGGGGCGGCGCTGACCGTGTCGGGCGGGCCGAGCAGAGCATAGAGTCCGATTTCGGGAACGAAGGCTAGATGCTGTCGAATCGACTGAACTGAGAGCGCGTCCGGTGCCTGCAGCAGATCGAAAACTGTTGGTGACTGCAGGCTGAGGTAGCGCGCTACATCGGCCTGCTGGAAATTGGTGTCGACCACCACCGCGGACCCCGCCCGTCCCGTGGCCCGCAGCAGCCTCGCCGTATGGACCGCGAGGTTCACCGTCGTGCTGGTCTTGCCGACCCCTCCCTTCGCCGAGGCCACAGCGATTACTCTGCCGCGCCTGGCGGTGGGGGCGACCGTCGGGACGGACGTGGCCGCAGTGGCCGTCCAGACGTTCGCGGGCGCCGTACCGGACCTGTTCTGCCAGGCGCCGGCATCGACTGGGGTGAAGCGGGCAGCCGGTTGCCCGCCGATGACGCCCTGTGGCCGTACTCGAGGTCCGGCGGGCGGCCCGGAATCCAGACGCCCGTTGAGGAACTCCCGCGGTCGCAGCCGGGCGGCAGCCTGCCCGGTAGGGGCTCCGGCCGATGGCCCGGGAGCCGCCCACGGCTCTGGGGGCGGGGGCGGCTCGTTCGACGGATTCGATTCCCCGCCGCAGAGTCTCGCCAGCAGGTCGGACATCCTCAGTCGCTTACCCGCCGCGATCACCTGCGGGTCGAAGACATCATCGCGCTCAGTGAAGGACGCATGAACGAGCACTTTGAACCCGTTGCGAACCAGCCCGTTGGCCAGTGCGGCGACCCCCGCGCCCGGGAGATCCTCATCGAAACCCGGCGCGAACATGAAGGCGGCAGGGGGGCTGACCTTGCCGCTCTTGGACAGATCCCGAAGCTCCGACGCGGACGCGACGTCGAACACGACGGGAAAGCGGCCCGTCTCCCGAAGCTTCCGCGCGACGCCCTGGTTCCCCGCCACCACAAGGTTCGGCGCCGTGGCCATCACAACCTTTCCCAGTGCTCCGTATGTTTGGTCGACAGGAGCCCAGACTGGTCCCTTTGAACAGACAGTGCGGCCAACCGTCACTGCCGCCATCGCTGAGTTGCCGTTGTCGGGAACACCACAGCACCGCGGTCCGGTCGAGCCGCACCGCTGCCGCCGTCACAGGCCGGCTGCGACGCGGAACGTCGGCGAGGTCTTGCACATCCCTGCGTCGACGGCACAGTCCTCGTCCAGGACGTGCAGGAGGTGCACGTCCATCGCCTGGTTTAGCGATGGACCCGGTCGGCGATCTCGCTAGATGAGACAGGTGCCAGGCGGCGGCAAGACGTGAACCTGATCGGAAGTGATGCGCTGTGATTTCATGAGGGGATTTCCTGCCTGGCGCAGATCAACGTTACCTTTCGCTTGGAATCACTGTGTGATATTTCAAGATCCACGCGCACAATCTTCAATTCTTTGCTTCCTTCATTCTATTGTCGCCAGGTTTGCTGTGTTTCGGGGTTCCGGCGAGGCGGAGCCAGTGCAGTGCATCCCGCAGGAACGGCGCTGGATCGGGGCTCATCTCGCCGTGCATCTCCAGCCGCTTGTGCGGGAGTGCGCGGCGCCGCCCGACGGATCGACTGTGTCCTGCCAAGAGTGAGGTGTGATCGTTCTCCAGCATCAAACTGCCGGACGATGGTTTATCGTCCTGGGTCGAGTGCCGGCCAGGAGTGACTTCTGGAGTGGGGAGTTTTCGTGAGTGGCGGCGATGACGACGATGTGTACACGGCTTTTCTTGGTGTCGCGCTTCTTGTCTTTTTGTTGGGCGGAGCGTGTGGCTTCTTGATGTGGCTGGCGGGGCAGTTTTCCGGGCTGCTCGCGGGCGGAGGATGGCCGGATTCGAGTCCGTCGGAGTTCTTGGAGATCGCTTTTCGATTCGTCCAGGATCCTGGTGATCCGCGTGGTGCCTGGCCCTCTGCTGCGGCGGGTTCTCTGGGGCCTTCCTCGGTGTTCTTCGTTTTGCTGTTTATATTTCTGGCGTTCTTTTCGACCGGGGTCTACTTCCTGGCGCGCCTGCTTCTGAACGTGCGGCGCCGGCGTCCTGTCCGGCGGCTGCGGCTCGGGTTCGCCTCTGGCTGGGAAGTCCGCAAGTTGCTGAGTGCTCGGACCGTTCTGAGCAAGGCGCACAGGGTTCGGCCCTCACTCGTAGATCGTCCGGCACGCGAGGTGAGGCCAGAGGATGTCGGCTTCTATATCGGGCGGGACATCAGGTCGAGGCGGAAGCTGTACACGTCTCTGGAAGACATGATGATCGTGGTCGCCGCTCCGCGGCAGGGAAAGGACGTGCACTTCGTCACGCCTTTTACCGTCGACGCTCCGGGGCCCTGTATCGTCACGTCCAGCCGACGGGAGACGTTCGTCAACACTGCCATGGTGCGGGCGCAGTATGGTCGGGTATATGTGTTCGATCCGTTCAACTGGACTGCGTGGCCTCATCGGCTGCGCTGGAATTTTTTGGATAACTGCCAGGACACGAACGTGTGCGCGGTCAGGTCCGGCACGCTTGTTTCCACTAGCGGTTTCGAGATGGGGCGCGAAGGCGCCCATGTTCTCGGTGGGGTGACCACCATCATCCGCTGCCTGTTGCACGCAGGCGCGATCGGCGGGCTCACCATCCGCGACGTGGTGCGCTGGGTCTACGAGGCCAACGCCGACGAGGCGATGGACATTTTGCGCCAAGGGGAGCAGGAGGGCAGCGTCGCCCCGGGATATTCGGCCCAGCTGGAGTACAACCGGCGAGACGAGCGGCTCTGGGCCGGCGTGATGCAGGTCATGAGCTGCTTCTCGATCCCCGGAGTCCTCGACGATCTTTCTCCGGGCCCGGGGGAGGAGTTCGACTACAAGGAGTTCCTCAAGGGCCGCAACACCCTGTACTTCGTCAGCAAGCAGCAGACCGACCACGGAGGGATCGCGCCGATCGTCACCACGATCGTCGAGCAGTTCTTCCGGTCGGCGCGCGGCGCGGCGATGAAGAACCCGACCGGTCGCCTCGAGCCGCCGCTGACGTTCGAGTTGAACCAGGTAACCGACATCTGCCCGATACCCGGTCTCGCCACCTACATGGGGGAGTCCGGTGGGTACGGCATCACCGTGCACGCCTACCTGACGTCGCTCGCCGATGCACGTGCCAAGTGGGGCTCCGAGGGGGCGACGCGGCTATGGGACAACGCCACCTTCCGGGTCATCTCCGGTGGTACCGGTACGGCCAAAGATCTCTCGGATCTCTCCGATCTCGTAGGCAAGCATGACGGGAAGCCGACGCTGCAACCCGAGGAGATCAGGACCATGCCGTTCGGCCGTGCGGCTCTCGTCGCGGGCACGGCCCGTCCCGTCGAGATGTGGCTCACCCCGTGGTGGAAGCGGAAGGACCGGGACGAGATCGCCCGGGGGAAGCAGGCGGTCGAGGAGATGATCCGGCGGCAGACCGCCGGGCAGGAGCCGATCGTGGGCACGGTTTCGGCCGCGTCCACGCTCGACGAAGAGGATCCGTGGCCTGGGCTGTGAGGCGCGACCTGCACGAGACCGTGCTCGTTCGGCGTTGGTGGCGGCGTTCCGCGCCGACGGCTCTCCGGCGTCGTACTTGCGGTATACGTCCTAGATCGGACAGTCGGGGCCATGGCTCTGTGTCCAATGGCGGACGAAGCCCAGCCGACAGGCACCGTCTCTGAGGCCGCGGGGGTCCGCTCCCGTACGACCGGTTCAGCCGGCTCCAGTGGCGGCAAGAGGCAGGTGAACCGGGCATGCGAGTGCAGAAAGCGGTGAGAAGCCGAAAGGCGCCTGCCATTCCCGACAGCATGTCCGTCGCTCCGCACCCCCATAGGGGGCTCAATGAGGTCCTCCCACCTTGCCATGCAGGTCAGAACCTGGTTCATGCGTTCCCCGTCAACGGCGACCTCTGTCGTGGCCTTCGCCGCGCCGCTGGCCTTCTGCCTGGCCGAAGGGACCACCGTGGCTCTGGCTGGAGCGGGAACAGTGCTGCTGGGTAAGGTGCTCGTCCTACGCAGGGCATCGCGGCAGATGGTGTTCGAGGCGATCGACACGCTGCTCGCGCTCCTGATCGCGGACGTCCTGGTGCGGTACGCGGGGCTGCCCTCCCCGAAGATCAGCGGCGGCCAACTCGGCGTGCTGGTCGTCGCCGCCATGGCGATCGACGCCTTCATGGGCCGGTCGGCGCGGTCGGCGCTGATCGGGGAGGTGCTGGCCAGAGCCGGATTCGCCGTCGCGTTCACCGTCCTTGTGCTGGAGGCGTTGCGAACGGGAAGGCTGGTGTGGGGGCTCCTGGCCCTGATACCGGCGGCCGCACACTACATCGACACGCGCATCCTCCTGACCAGGGAGAGCGCACTCAGCACCGCACAGCGACTGCTCACGCTGCCCGGCCTGATCGCAGTGCGGCAGACGACTGTTGCGGATCTGATCCCTCTTGTGCGGGACCTCAGGCGGCTCCTGGGCGTGGACCTGCTGTGGATGGTCACCACTCTTCCCTCCGGCGAGGTGTTCGTACAGGCGTCCGCCGGCGCCGCCTTCCACCGTGAAGGACGGCCCGACGATTTCGGCGAGTTCAAGCAGCCCGAATGTTCGGAGAGTCCCGAGATACTTCAGCGCGAGATGTTGCCTGAGGACTGGCGTGCCGGCGTGTACGTCGCGCTCCGCGCCCCGGACGGACGCGACGCCGGATACCTGCTGCTGGGCTGGACGCGGCGTGGCGGTTCATACCTGGCGCGGTGGATGGTCGCCGGCGTGCTGGGCGGAGCGATGGCGAGCACTGGCCGGGCGCTTGGAGCCTTCTGGGCCAACGTGTGGGCTTCGCACGATCTCGAGAGCGAGCGCTCCAGGCTCAGTGCGGCGATCGACCACTCCGACGTCGCCATCCTGGCCCTCGAGCCGTCCGGCCGCGTCGTGGTCTGGAACGCCGCGATGGCGAGCCTGACCGGTATACAGGCGGCCGCCGCGCTCTCCCGGCGTCCCGAGGACTTGTTCACCCTGACCGACGAGGACGGCTCGGTGGTGGGACTCGCGGGAGGGACGGACGGCAGTGCCCAGCTGACCACCGCGGAGGGCCGTTCGCTCTGGGTCGAGATCTCCTCCTCCGCTCCGGACGACGTGGCCGCCTCCGGTCTCCTCACCGCGGTGTTCGTCGACAAGTCCGCGAGCCGGCAGCTGGAGTACACGCGGCACCTGCTCCTGGCGTCGGTGCACCATGAGCTGCACGGTCCGCTCGCCAGTATCAGCGGCCACGCCCAACTGCTCGGCACTGCGATCGCCGACGAGCGCGAGGCGGCGTCGTTGACGGCCATCACCGATGCCGTCGAGATGATGGACCACGTCATCGCCGACCTGGTCCTCATCCTCGGTGAGGATCCCGCCCCGCACCCCACCGCGGCGCGGGAGCCGGTCGACATGCCGTCGCTGCTGCGAAGGACTCTGCGGACCATCCCGTCGGTGGCGGCACGGACGACCATGGTCGCGCCACCGAGACTGAGCGCGCTCGGCGACCCCGTCCGGCTCCGGCAGTGCCTGCTCCTGGTGTTCAACAACGCCGAGAAGTACGCGCCGGAAGGCAAGATCATAGTGACGGTGCACCGGGACGGCGAACACGGCGTGATCAGTGTTTGTGACGCGGGGCCCGGAATCCCCGATGACGAACGCCATCTGGTCTTCCGGCCGTACTATCGATCGGCGGCGACGCAGGACCTGCCTGGATCGGGCATGGGACTCCACATCGCCGAGGTGATGATGGACGCAATGGACGGCCGGATCGAACTGGCGACCGCGCCGTCCGGCGGCCTCCAGGTGGATCTGCGGCTCCCGTTCACGGGCGGAGAGGGGGCTTGCGCGGCTAACCGGCCGGATGACGACGGGACAAGCCGTGTTCGTTAGTCAGTTGCCGGCGAGTTCGGAGAGGATCCGGCGCAGTTCCCCGAGGTCGAAGGGCTTGCCGAGGACCCGGGTCAACGCACCGTCGTCGAGGTCGCGAGAGGCGCGGGCCGCCGCTGTCAGCAGCAGGACGGGCAGTGATGCGGTGCGCAGGTCGCCGCGGAGCCGGGCAAGCAGTTCGGCGCCGTCCATGTCGGGGAGCATCCTGTCCAGGATCAGCATTTGCGGCGGGTTGGTGCTGGTGAGCTCGCGCCACCCGTCCGCGCCGTCCTCGGTGAGCACGGGCTCATGACCCTCGCGCTTCAAGACGGTATGGAGCAGCTGACCGACCCGGGAATCCTCGACGATGAGAACCCGCATGTTTCGCCCTCTCCGTCCGGAGATATCGCGATGTTGCTGGAAGCCTCCCGAGGGAGGGTACCAGCGGCTCTTCCTCTCCGCGCCGGCCGCGGATCGAGGGTGCACGGAGGCCGCCGGGTGCTCGCCCACCTATTGCCTTTCGAAGGTCGTCGTCGCGCCGATAACATGTAGTCGTGGCACGGGTACTGGTGGTGGACGACGATCCGCGGCTGGTGAAGGTGGTCCGAAGCCTTTTGCGCAAGCACAACCACCTCGTGGAGTCGGTGCCCAACGGAGAGCTGGCCCGCCAGGTCCTGCGCCGCGGGGACGTCGACATCGCCCTGCTGGACGTCAATCTCCCGGATGTCAACGGTCTGTCGCTCGTCCTCCAGCTCCGCGAGGAGGGGAACGACATCCCCGTGATCCTGCTGACGGTCCGCACGGAAGTGCACGATCAGGCTCTCGGCCTGCGGCTCGGCGGGGACGACTACATTGCCAAGCCGTTCGATCCCGAGGTGCTGCTGGCGCGGATCGAAGCCGTGCTGCGGCGCTCAGCGGGAGGCGTGACGCGGCGGGCCGAGACCACGCGCGGAGACGTTCTGGAGATCCCGCCCGTGGTGATCGATCTCGCGGCGCGCCAGGTCTCCAAGGGGGGAGTGCCGGTACGGCTCGCTCCCATGGAGTACGCCGTCCTGGAGTTCCTCGCGACGAACCGTGGCCGGGCGGTCTCCAAGGAGGAGCTCATGCTGCACGTCTGGGGCACCAGTCGCGGCGTCTCCCGGACCCTTGCCGAGCACATCTCAAGATTGCGCCGCAAACTGGGCGACGGCTTGATCACGACGCAGACCGGTTACGGATATCTCATCCCGTCGAGACCGGATGATTCCGCAGCCACAGGTCGGTGACCAGGACCGCCTCGTGCTCTAGCCGCGACCACATCTGGTGACCGCTCATCTGCATCACCGTGCACCAGCGGGCCAGCCCGAGTTCTCCGCCGACCCCGTCCCCTCTGCGCGTGGGCCAGGGCAGGCCGACGCGTGCCCGAACCCGTTCGAGGGCGGGACGCCGAAGGTCGGCGGAAGTCGACCGCACGGTGTGGACGGTGAAACCCCCTTCACTCCGCACGGAGGTCCGCTGATCGGTCAGCGTGCCCATGAGCGCGGCGTGGGTGTTGCATGCGTCGGCCACGATGCGGGCGGCAGGCGCCTCCCTTCCCTGCGCCTCTTCCAACTCGGTGAGCAACTGGGCCAGCCCGTCGATGGCGGAGCCGAGCATCTCGTTCTCTTCGTGCTCCCCGGCCACCTCGTCGAGGAGGCCGCGGCTGACGGTCGCGATGGTGATCTCGCCGGCCATGCGATGGGTCAGTCCCCGGGCGAACCGGTCGTGCCATCGCGTCGGGTCCACCGCGTCGTCGTTGCCGAAGACCACCGCGGAGGTCTCGGTGAGGGGGAGCGCGGTCAGGGGACCACTCGTGAAGGGCGCCTGCCACGTCAGTGCCTGACCCGCGACGACCAGCGTGTCCGGGTCCAGGGCGGTCCCGTTTTCGCTGGTCAGGTCGTCCACACCCCTGGGCGGAAGTCCTGCCTGTGCCCGGACCAATGCGAAACCCATCGGACCGTTGTACCTCAGCGCTCGGCCGGAGCGGTCTGATCCGTCACGAGCCGGTCGTCCTTCTTGCGCCGCCCTGGGCCGGCGTCGCCGCGGGTTCCCCTCGCCTCGCGGACGAGCCGTGGTGCCGCCTGGTCTCGCCACCACACTTCACCTCCGCCATGTCCTCTTAGTGTCCGTGCGCCCGCGGATCGGCAACCTGGTTTTCGCTCGGCCCGCATTGTTCGCCGGATCTGCACACTATTAAGACACCAGGAGGACACCGGGGAATCAACGGGACGCCTACCTCTGATCAATGTTCTGTCAACGAACTGACTTCGCCGTCCTCGCCCTGCTGAGCCCACACGGTCGGGTACCGGCCTCCTACCAGGGAATTCGGGCGCGAAGGATCTGCCTGTCCGGGCCCGGCGGGGCGTTCGACCCCCTTGGATTCCGTCATCGGCCTGTCAACGCCCTCTTTTAAGCGCTGACCGTTATTGGAGATCGTCGCCTCGAAACCTGCGGGGGGAAAGCCAGGGAGAGAGAGATGAGGATCGCGCAGCCGACCGGTGACGGGCGTTCCACCGCCCAGCTCCACGACCGGAACGACGAACTGTTCGCCCGTCGGAGAGAGCTCTTGGACCGGATCACCGTTCTACGGGCCAAGGCCCAATCCGGTGAGATCGACGACGTATCGGAGCTCGCGCTGCGGCGGGACGAGCGGCAGCTGGACGATCTCACCTTCGAGATCGTCGCCGCCAACTACGGCCTCGTCCGCCGTTACGTCGCCATGTTCACCTCCAGGTCCAGTCAGCACAGTGAGGATTTCCAGAGCGCCGGAAAAGTCGGTTTGCTCTGGGCCATCTCGTCCTACGATCCCGCCCGGGGCTCGTTCGCCAGCTGGGCCTTCAAACCGATCCAGCGCGAGGTACTGCGGGCCGTCCGTGACGCGGACCATCCCAATCTGAACCTCAGCGACTTCGAGAAGCGCCCGACCATCATCGCCGCCCAGCGCAGGTTCCTGGAGGACTTCGGGGCGGACGCAGTGCCCGATCACGCCGAGATCGCCAAACGGGCAGGCGTTACGCAGGCCCAGGTCCGCCGCGTTCTGGAGGCGCCACGTCTGGAAAGCCTTCAGGCACCGATCGGAGGCCAGGGCGAGGACATGATCCCGTGGGAAGACCGCCTGCCCGATCCGTCGTCGAGCATCGAGGACCAGGTGCAGCTCCGGTCCCACCTGCGCGCCCTCGTCAATCACGGGCTGCCGAACCTCGATGCGCGGGAGCTCTACGTGCTGACGCGCCGATTCGGTCTCGACGGCGAGGAGGAGCAGCCGCTGCGCGTCATCGGCGAGCGGCTCGGGCTGTCCCGCGAAGGGGTCCGGCAGATCCAGCAGAAGGCGCTGGCCAAGCTCAGCGAGCCCATCGCGGACGCGGTCTGAGCGGCCTGTGAGCGACACGGCATCCGGTTGTGCCGACCGCCGGGAAGAAGACAGCCCGGTGAGAGCCCCGACCATTCTCGCGTACGGCCCCGATCGCAGCCAGGTGGCAGAGCTGAGACTGCCGGCCGGTTGCGGGCCGGCACCCCTCGTGCTCCTTCTCCATGGCTCTTACTGGCAGGTCGAGCACGACCGCCGGTACCTCGGCATGGTGGCGGAGGATCTGGTGGCCCGCGGCTACGCCGTGGCCGACATTCGGTACCGCCGGATCGGTGAAGGCGGCGGTTGGCCGACCACGTTGAACGACGTCGCCGCGGCCACCGACGCCCTCCCCGGACTCGTCGAGCAGGCCGCTCCGGGACGGGTCGATCTCGATCGGATCGTCTACATGGGGCACTTGGCCGGCGGTGACCTGGCCCTCTGGGCAAGCCGTCGGCACCGGCTCGGCAGCAGTGTGCCCGGTGCGACGTCAACGCGTCCCGTGGTGACGGGAGTGGTCGCTTTGGCCCCGACCTGCCATTTGGCCACGGTCTACGGGGTGGGGGACGGTACCGTCGCGGAACCGCACGATCGCGGGGCCGGAGAGTTCCTCGACCGGTACGCCGCGGCCGACCTCGCTACCTTGGGGCAGGTTGAGATCCCGACGGTCATCGTGCACGGGGACCGTGACGAAGTGCTACCGGTGGCCATGTCCCGCCGGTACGCCGCGGCTTCGGCCGCGGAGCTGATCGTTGCTCCTGCCACCGGCCTTTTCGACCTCGTGGATCCGCGGGCCGGTGTCTGGCCGACGATCGTGGACGCGCTCGGCCGAGCGGGGACCCGCCGGGGCGCTGGCGGGCTCTCTCGGTTGGCCGTCTTCCTCGGCGCCCGGGACGGCTCGGATCCCGCTCATGCGGAGACGGCGTACGCGGTCGGGCGAGGCCTTGCCGACCGCGGTATCGAGCTCGTTTACGGCGGTGGAGGCTCGGGCTTGATGGGGCGGGTGTCCCAGGGCGTGATCGACGGCGGCGGCCGCGTCTACGGCGTCATTCCGCGCTTCATGGTGCAACGGGAGTGGGGGCGCATCGGCCTTGAGCTGGGTGTGGAGACGACCGTTGTGAACACGATGCACGAGCGCAAGGCGCTGATGGCCGAGCGCGCACAAGCCTTTCTCGCGCTGCCCGGTGGGCTGGGCACGCTCGAGGAGCTGTTCGAGGTATGGACCTGGCAGACGCTGGCACTGCACGGCAAGCCGGTCGGCCTGCTCAACACCGGTGGCTTCTGGGACCCGCTCGTCGCACTTCTCCGCGGCTTCGCGGACGTCGGCTTCGTGGAGCACGACACGATCGACCAGATGGTCGTGGGTGACCAGCTCGACGACGTGCTCGAACGGCTGGCCTCCGTCGCCGCGGTCTTGCGGACGCGCTGAAGATCGGTCACTGGCGGCGCGGACGCCCGCACATCTTCGGTGCCGCCCATCCCGCGGGTGGCGGCCGCGGGGCGACTCCGGACGGTAGTGGTCCATCCACGGTTTCCGAACTTCTTGAGGTGAGTTCCCGTCATGCCGCGCAGACGACACCACATGAGGGGGATTGTCATGCTCGCCTGCGTGCCGGCCGTCGCGTTCGGACTCGCCGGTTGCCGATCGCACGACGACCAGCCGCAGGGCGACCAGCCGCGAGCCTCCAACTCGACTGGAGCCGCACCCGTCGGTTCGACCGCGTACCCCGTTCCGCCCGGGGCGGTCTTCGTGGCTCCGGGCGGCGACGACCAGGCTGCCGCCACCAGGCAGGCGCCGCTGCGCACACTCGGTGCGGCCGTGGCGAAGGCGCCCGTCGGAGGGACGATCGTCCTGCGCGGCGGCACTTACCACGAGAGCGTCAAGGTACCTGAGGGAAGGCACGTCACCATCCAGTCGGCGCCGCACGAGGTCGTGTGGCTTGACGGCAGTTCGCCTGTCACCGGATGGCGTTCCGAGAACGGCGCCTGGGTCCGAGACGGCTGGACCACCCGGCTCGACGCGAGCCCGACCTACACCAAGGGCGCTGAGCCGAGCGATGACCCGGCCTTCCAATTCGTGTCACCCGACCACCCGATGGCCGCGCACCCGGACCAGCTCTGGGTCGACGGTGCGCCGCAGACCCAGGTCGGCTCACGCGCCGAGGTCAGGAAGGGCAAGTTCTACGTGGACGAAGCCACCCAGCGTCTCTACATGGGCAGCGTTCCACGGGGACACGATGTCCGCGCGAGCACGCTCGGCAAGGCTCTCACCCTGCGAGCGGACAATTCGACGCTCCGCGGCATCGGCGTCCGCCGGTACGCCACCTCGCTCCCCGAGTTGGGCAGCGTGAGGATCACCGGCCAGGGCGACACGCTGGAGAACGTGACCGTGACCGACTCGGCGACGACGGGCCTCAGCGTGACCGGCCCGAACGCTCGCATCCGCCGCGTCACCACTTCCGGCAACGGGATGCTCGGAGTACACGGCAACTACGCCGACGATCTGCGGATGGAGTCGGTGCGCACCGAGCACAACAACCTGGAGCACTTCCAGTATGCGCCGGTCTCGGGCGGCATGAAGATCACTCGGTCCCGGCGGGTCGCGCTGATCGACAGCGTCGTCGCCGACAATCTCGGCAAGGGCGTCTGGCTGGACGAGTCGGTCTACGACATCACGATCACCGGTGATCAGATCCTGCGCAACGCCGACCACGGCATCTCCCTGGAACTGAGCGCGAAGGCCGTCGTCGCCCGCAATGTCTTCACGGGCAACGCCGGTGACGGCCTCAGCATCACCAACACCTCGGACGTGCGGATCGAGAAGAACACGATGTCCGGGAACGGGCGCACCATTGAGCTCGTGCAGGACTCGCGAACCCCGGGCGACCCGCGCGTTCCCGGTCGGGATCCACGGAACGCCGTTCCGGATCCTGCGATGACCTGGCGAATCCAGAAGATCACCATCCGCGGCAACAGGCTTTCCCGTCCCCGGCCGGCCACCCCCTGCCTCCTGTGCGTCCGGGGCGTGGTCCGCAGAAAGCCCGGAGGCACGATGGGAGTCTCGACCGACGGGAACGTCTACGTCCGCTCCGATCCCAGCACGCCGCGGTCGCTCATCTCATGGTCGGGCCCGGGCGGGCCGGCGACGGAGTTCCAGAAACTCGACCAGTTCCGCTCGCTCACCGGCCAGGAAGCACACGGCAAGGTCGAAGACGGCTGAACCCATCGACAGGGTTGCGCCCCCGGAAGATGACAGGACGGTCAGCCATGCGCGCTCGGGACTCGCAGGGGGAGCGCTATGGAACCACGGCGGGAAAGAGGGGCGGAGAAGACGATCGACTCCACCGGTACGGCGCCGTGTTCGCAAAACTCGTATCCGGGAATCGGTCGGGCCAAACGGCGGTAGCAGTACCCGCGCGGCATTGATCGCCAGTGCGCGTTCAGCCGCCGCGATCAGGTTCGTCATCAGCCCGGCACTCACGGGATCATCACTTGATGGGTTGCCGTGACGCCCTGTGTCCGGACGGTCATATCTGCTGGCCCGTACGCACGGAGACTAGTACGGGAAACCGCACGAATGAGGGGCCAGAACGAGGGTCGATCCTGCCCTGGAGATCGGGCTGGCTGTAGGGGATCGATCCGTTCTCCTCTGAAAGGAGCATGTCTTGAAACTTCGTATTGGACGTATCGCCGCGGGTACGATGGCGCTCGCTGCCGCTGCCATCATGGCCACCGCCGGCAACGCCTCCGCCAGCGAACCGCCCGACGGTATCGTCTGGGACCACACGTATTCCTACTCGACTGTCCCCGGCGTGAAGGTTTACGTCGAGGAACACGGTGACATCGTCTCCGTGTGTGACACGTCCGCGAACGGGCACTCGGCTACAGTCAGGGTAGAGGACAGAGTCGGCTATACGTATCTACTCGTCGCCGATAACGGCAAAGGTAGCTGCGATTCGGCCCAAGCCAGCGATGGTGGGCAGTACAACCTGTTCGAGGGAGACACAATTGGGCTCCATATGACGGGCGACGGCGACTACTCCAGCGCATATCCCACCTTCGTCAACGACCACTGATCTGCAACCTCGCCTGGTTGCGCCGCGGGACGCGAATACGTTGGGGCGGGAAGGAACGCTTCCTGCCCGCCCCAACCAGGGTCATCTGGTGATGGCGAGTGGCCGGGACGTTGGCCCTGAAGCACTTCAGCAGGGACCAGGCGCTTTCGGTCGGTGGACTGTGGTCCGGACGGTGGTCTCTCGATGACCCCGTGTCACATCGCGATTCCCACCCGCAGCCCGTGACCGCCTCCGCAACCGTCCCCCAGGAAAGCCATGACGAACCGCTTCTCACGATCGTCCCATGCGGACCGCGTGGTGCTGGCCTCGGTCATCGTGGCCACTGCGGTGAGTGCGCTCGTCGCCGCGGTGCTGCTCGTCGTGACCGATGGACCTGGCGATCGGGTCTCCGCCGTGGGACGCGGTGAGTCCACCGGCGCAGCGAAAGAGAAGCCGCTGAGGTTGACGCCGTGGTCGCTGCCGTATGCGGGCGGGCATTGGACGATCGCGTCCGACTCGTTGCGCGGGACGCTCTTCACCGGCACGACGGTGGTCCGCGCGCTGGCCGACGAGCTGGTTGCCATGGACGTGGCCACCGGGCGCCGGCTATGGGAATCGCGCCTGCCGGCCACGCTGTGCCAGGCATCGACGATCGCTGATGGTGGTGTCGGGGTCATCGCGTACGGAAGTGAAGAGGACTGCGGCACCGTCGCAGGGGTCGACCTCCGCACGGGCAGGCTCATGTGGACGCGCCCCTTGACCATCGACGAGTCGGCGATCAACGGTGCTGAGCCCCAACTGGCACGCAGCGGCGACACCGTCGTGGCGGCGATGAAGCACCACCCGACGACCGCGTTCCGTGTGAGTGACGGCGCGCAACTGTGGACGGAAAAGGCGGCTCTCTACGGGGGAGGGGCCTGCTACACCGACTCGTACACCGGTGGTCTCAGGCTCGTGCGACTCGCCTCATGCGTCGCCAACGGTTTCCACGGTCACGTGGTGGAGCAGGTGGATCCGGGGACGGGCCGGGCGCAATGGACCTTCAGGCTCCGTCGGCCAGGGCTGCTCAAGGGCGTTCTGAGCACCGATCCGATCATGGTCGACGATGAGGACCGCTCCGACAAGGCGCATCTGGTGGTCCTCAGCGACCAGGGCACCGTGCGCAGCACCCTCGCCGATGGCCTCGAGCACTCAGGACATCAGCGGGCGGACGGGAATCCGTCCGGCAACGTCCTGATCAGCGGAGACACCGTGGCGGTGGCGTTGGAGCCGAAGGACGCCGCCACAACCGAGCAGAACACGATCGTGGCGTGGTCCATCACTTCAGGGAAACGGCTGTGGGGGATCCGCGGAAGCACCGACACGATGCGCCTGCACCCGGTTCCCTCGACCGGCGGTGGCCTGCTCGCCTATGCCGTCGGCCGGGTCAACGAGCGTCCGCAATTAGTCCGCATCGATCCGGCGAGCGGACAGCAGTCCGTCGTCCGCCAGTACGATCCGGCGGACGCGTGGGCAGGCGCCGAACCGGTGCCGGCGCTTTACCGAGGCGCGCTCTTCCTCACCTGCGGCATCCTCGGCGCCGGCGGCCCAACCCCCACAGACCACGCGCTGGTGGCCCTCCCCGGCCTGTGATCGGGTGAAGCAGGCACCCTCAGATCCGAAGCGGTGGGTTGCCGGGGGAGCCGGTGGCCGGACTGTTGCTGACACGGGCCTGCCTGACCCGCGTGGCGAGGCGTCATGGCAGGCCGGTGGGCTTGCATGAGGGCGGGATGGGGATCGGCTGCGCGCGCTCGGTGAGGTCCATGTGGACGAAGGGGTGCCTGTGAAGGGGCGAAGGACAAGCGCGGGGACGACCCGTACACGGCCGGCCGGGTGGACGGCGGCCGTGCTTGTCGTCCTCGCGCTACTGGCGACGCTGCTCGGCACCGGCCGGATCGGTCATGCGATCGCCGCCTCCGATGGCAGTGCCTGGCTGTGGAGCCGGGTGACGGGCGAGGCGGGACGGGTCAACCCAGACAGCGGCCGGGTCGAACAGCGCCGCGCGGTGCCCGACGCCCGCGGCCACCGGGTGCAGGTCACTGAGAATGATCAGCATCTGATCATCCACGATCTGGACACCGGCCGGGTGTCCTCGCTCGATCTGACCGGCCCCGGATTCTCCGGGCGCCTGGACATCGGCACGCGCGGCGATCCGCACCTGGCGATGGGGGCGACCGCCGCGGTCGTGATCGAGCGTGCCTCTGGCATGGTGCGGGTGCTCGATCCGGCCACGCTGCGTCCGGTGGGCTCCGTCCTGCGGCTGCCTGGTCCGCTCGCCGGCGGTGAGTTCGACGGTTCAGGCCGGCTGTGGGTCGCACTGCCCCATCAGGGCACGGTCGCGTCGTTGGAGGTCACGGCCAAGGGCGCTTCCATCGCCCGTGCCGTCGAGGTCGCCGACCCCGGCAGCGATCTTGCGCTGAGCGTGCTGGACCAGGGCGCCCTCGTCGTCGACCGCAGCGGCCGCGACGTGGTGCTCGTCACCGGCGAGCACATCCGCCGGGTCACCGCGCCGGTCCCGCTCGCCGGAGCGCTGGTGCCCGAACGCATCTTCGGAGCACTCGCCGCGGTCACCGTGCCCGCCGCCGGCTCGGTGGTCACGCTCGACGCCGCGCGCACGCCCGGGCACGTCCGGTCGTTTCCGCTGCGTGATCCCGTCCAGGATCCCGTCGTGCCGTTCGCGGGCAAGGTCTACGTGCCGGCGCGGGAGACCGGGCAGGTCCGGGTCCTCGACCCGGCGGGACGCGAGACCGGTGTGCTGTCCCTGCCCGAAGGACGCGGTGACCTGGAACTCCGGGTCCGCGAGGGCAATCTGTTCGTCAACGCGCCGGGCACCGAGCACGCCCTGGTGGTCGGGACCGATGGCCGGCCTCGGACCGTGGGCAAATACGGGACGGGGCAGGGCGCGGGCCGTCCGGCCGCGCCCGGCGACGGGAACGGTCCGCCACCGGTGCCGGCACCGCCCGCGTCGCCGATCTTCCCGCAGCCGCCGGACGCGCTCTCCCCGGGGCGCCGGCCGTCCCATGGGATCCCGCTCCCCACCCCGGAAAGGCCGGAGCGGCCCACGCCCCGTCGGCCCGTGACGAAGACGCCCGCGCGCCGGTCGAGCGGCACGAGCCCCAGCGTCCCGAAACCGGGGGCGTCGACACCGAGTAAGTCCAAGCCGAGGCCCAAGCCCACCCAGCTGCACAATCCGTACACGCCTCAGCAAGTCTGCAACGCCGCCTCGGGCGGCGGTTACAAGGTGCAGCGGTCGACGGCGTTCTCTGGTGGACGGGTCTACCTGCTCTACAGCGCCGGCACGAAGAAGAACTGTGCGGTCACCATGAAGACCACCAAGATCGGCACGGGCACCAGTGTGAAGGTCCGCCTTGAGGAGAAGAGCGGCGGCGAGGTCGGGCAGGACAGCGGCACGTTCAAGTACTACGCGGGGCCGGTGTACGTGACGGCGCCCGGTGTCTGCGTCCGCTACTCGGGTGGCGCATCCGGTGTGAGCGTCTCGGCCGGGTGGGGCAACTGCGGGTAGGAAGGAACCGAATGAGCAGTACGACAGCCGAGTCGCCCTTGGTCACGGGCGAAGAGGTGGAGTCGGCCGCCCAGGTGTTCGAGCGTATGGCGGCGGCTATCGGGACGGCGGCCCGATGCGCCCCGGCGACCGTGCGGCTGGTCCTCACCGCGTTCGCCGCCGGCGGTCACGTCCTGCTGGAGGACTTGCCCGGCATGGGCAAGACCACGCTCGCCCGCGCGCTCGCGGCGGTCACCGGCGGGACGGCGAGCCGGGTCCAGTGCACGCCCGACCTCCTGCCCTCCGACATCACCGGGGTGACGATCTTCAACGAGCGGAGCCGGGAGTTCGAGTTCCATCCCGGCCCGGTGTTCGCCAACGTCGTCATCGTGGATGAGATCAACAGGGCACTGCCGAGGACGCAGTCCGCCTTGCTGGAGGTGATGCAGGAGAAGCAGGTCACCGTCGATGGAAAGGCCCATCCTGTGCCTCACCCGTTCCTGGTGGTGGCGACGCAGAACCCGGTCGAGCTGGAGGGCACGTTCCCTTTGCCGGAGGCCCAGCTCGACAGGTTCCTGATGCGCCTTTCCCTCGGATACCCGGGGGAGGACGCGGAGCTGTCGCTGATGCGGGGCTTGGCCCCCGCTTCTCCCGAGGATCTCGCGGCCGTTCTGGACGGTGCGGGGATGGCGCGGCTGGTCGGGGTCGCCGAGCGGGTGACGTTCGCCGAACCGGTGTACGACTACGTGCTGCGGCTCGCGCAGCGGACGCGGCGGCACCCCCGGCTGAGGGCAGGGGTGTCGATGCGCGCCACCATCGCGCTGTGCAGAGCGGCGCGGATGCATGTGCTGGCCGATGCCCGGGCCCATGTCACCCCCGACGACGTCAAGGCGCTGGCCGGGCCGCTGTGGGGGCATCGGCTGGTACCGCTGTCCGGCGCCGCCACCGCGGGGGAGACGGCGGAACTGCTCGACGACGTCCTGGCCGACGTCCCGGTCCCGCCGCCTTTCGGAAACCGGCGTTGACGCCGTGGCGGTCCGCCTGCCCCGCCCTACCGCCCGTGGCTGGGGGCTCCTCTCCGCCGGTTCCGTCCTGGGCGGCGGCGGTCTCGCATTGGGCTACCTCGCGCCGGGCCTGCTCGGTGTGCTCTCGCTCCTCACCCTCACGCTGGCCTTGATCCTCGCGCGCAGGCCTGCACCCATCCGGGTCCACCGCCGCGCCACGGCCTCCCGTGTCGCCGCCGGTGCCGCCGTCACCGTCGTGCTGGAGATCATGCCGGGCCGCGATCATGTGAGCACTGTCGCCGAACACTTCACCGGCCCGGGCGGATCAGCCCTTCTCCAACTGGGGGCCGTCCGCTCCACGATCCGGTACGAGGTGGTCGCCCGCGGGCGCGGTGTGATCGAGGCCGGTCCGCTCAGCCTGGTACGGACCGACCCCCTGGGACTGGTGCGCGCCGTCCGCGTGGCCGACGACATGCCGATCCACGTGCTGGTGCACCCTACGCACCATGAACTCGCCGCCGTATCCGGGACCGGTGGTGGCGGCGGCAGGGATACCTCTTCGGCGAGGGCGCGTGCCGTGGAGGGGGCCTTCGCCGGGCTGCGCGAGTACACGCTCGGCGACGACATCGGCAAGGTCCATTGGCGGACCTCGGCGCGGAGGGGACGGCTGATGGTGCGCGAGGACGCGGACGCGGCCCGCCCGGGCCTGACCGTGCTGATCGACGATCGTCACGGGCCGCGGGAACTCGACGCGCTCGTCGAGGCCGCGGCCTCGATCGTGATGTCGGGCCGGGACCTCCCGGTCGAAGTGCGGCTGGCCAGTGGAGCGCGTTCGCCTGCGGTCGCGGGCACCACCGCCCATCTGGACATGCTCGCCCAGGCCGGCGCCCGCCCGGACGCCGACTTCCCGGCAGCGTGCGCGGGGCTGCGCTCCCTCGCGTCCGGACGTGCGGTCGTGTTGCTTTCCACGAAGGCGGCGGTGGACGCGGCTTCGGTGATGAAGGTCCTCGCCGGAGGGCGGGCGCTTTCACTGGTAGGCATGATCGGTCCTGGTGATGACGGCGACGTGCCCGCCCCTGCCACGGGAGTGCGGCTCCTGCACGCCGCCGATCCCGCCGGCTTCGCCACGCGGTGGAACGAAAGCCGCTGGTGGGTCCGGTGATCCGTATTGGTGCCGCCTGGCCGGTCGCCGTGGTCGCCTCGGCCGCCGCTCCGGCTCCGCTGCTCGCGGCGGGCTACGACCGGCACGCGCGGGTGATCGTCTTGCTGGCCGTCACCGCGACCGTCGCCGTCGCGGTGACGGCCGCGGCGCGCCGGCTGCTCCGCGGCTTCGGCCCCGCCGCCGTACCAGCGGGGCTGCCCGTGGCCGCCATTTGGCTTGTCGCGCTGGCCATCCGGGCTCCTGGACCGATCAAAGATCCGGTGTCAGCGGCGGTCGACGCCGCGGTGAACTCCGGAGCCCGCATCCTGACCGCCGAGCCGCAGGCTCCGCCGACGGTCGACCTGCTGGCGTTCCCCGTGCTGGCGGTCTGGCTGGCGGCAGCGATCGCAACGGCGCTCTACCGCGACGGACACGTCGTGCCGGCGCTGCTGCCCGGAGCGCTGCTCCTGTGCGGAGCCGCCGTCCTCGACCCGCGGGCGGCCCGGCCGGGCTACTGGTCTGCCGCCGTGCTGGCCGGCGCCGCCATCGTGCTCTTGTCCTCCGCTTCGCGGACCCGCCAGGACATCGCGTGCGCCGGAGTCACGATTCGGCTGAAGGGGCCAGAGCCGGCACCTGCCCGCCGCTCACGCTTCCGTAGCGTCGCGGCGGCCTCGGCGGTGACGTGCGCCGTTACTCTGCCTGGAAGCATCGCCGCGGTCGCCGCGCCCGGCGTGCTCGACGGCTGGCCGATTCGGGCGCACGACGCGCGCAAGACCGCCGACATCGGCGGACCGCGCCACGAACAGCGCAACCCCCTGGCCTATCTGTCGGCATGGTCGAGGGAACCCAACGTGCCCTTGATGACCGTGTCGGGTCCTCGGACGGAGCTGCGGTGGGTGGCCCTCTCCGAGTTCACCGGAACGGAGTGGCTGCCCGACGGCACGTTCAGTCCCGCCGGACCTGCCTTGCCACTTCCCGACGACGTACCGCCCAAGACGGTGCGCACCACGGTGCACGTCAAGGCCGGGCACCTGCCCGGGGAGTGGGTGCCGGTGCCCGGCATTCCCGCGCGGATCGATGCGCTCACGGTGGGCCGTGCCGCAGCCACTGGCACGCTGGCCTCCTGGGACGGCTCGCTTGCGGGGCGCGCGTACACCGCGACCGGGCTCGTCCCCGACTGGACCGGAGGGCAGCCTCGACCGAAGGCCGCCTCTGGGGCCGGGGACGAGCGCTACCTTCGGCTGCCGCCCGGCCTGCTCCCTCGGCTGACCGAGATCGCCCGCACGGCCGCCGGAGAGGGCACCGCGCAACAGCGCGCGTCACGCATCGCCGAGTACCTGCGCGAGTCCTACACGTTCCAGCCGGGTACACCGAGCGGTCACGGATACGCCGAGCTCACGCAGCTGCTCGTGCCGCCGGGCCGGCGGGGAGGCGGCGCGACGTCCGAGCAGTTCGCCAGCGCATTCGCGGTGCTGGCCAGGGTCGTCGGGCTGCCGAGCCGGGTCGTGGTCGGCTTCGGGCCGGGCGCGTCCGGTGGCCATGACCGCGTGGTCCGGACCGGTGACGCCGTGGCCTGGGGCGAGATCCACTTCGAGGGGCTGGGCTGGGTGCCCTACGACCCCAGCCCGCGCGTTCGCTCGGCGACGTCCCCGCAGGCGGGGACCGGAGTGCAGCCCGGAGGCGAGGGGGCGCACCGCGACGACGGCGCACGCGGTTCCGCTGCCGGCGGCGTGCGCGGTGCGAGGTCGGCAAGGTCACATGGGAGCGGGAGGTTCCTCCTCTTTATCCTCCCGGTCACCTTCTTGGTCCTTCTGGCCGGTGTCCCGTTGCTCCGGCTGGCAGCGCTTCGCCGTCTCCGCGGGGGTGCCGTGCCCGACCGTGTCCTGGCGGCATGGGTGGAACTCCTGATCGCCATGCGTCTGGCGGGCCTGCCCGTTCCCGCGTCCGCCACTACCAGTGAGGTCTCGGCGTGTATCGCGCGTGAGTTGCAGGAGACAGATACCGCTGCACTGCGCCGGCTGGGCGAGGTCGTGAACGCCGCGGGCTTCGGGGGTGAAGTGGCACCGGCCGCTGCGGCGTCCACGGTCGCGCAGGTCCGTTCCCTTGTCACCAGGCTGCGGCGTTCCCGGCCGCGCTGGCGCCGCATGTCGTGGTGGTGGGATCCGCGTGCGCCGCTGTGGGCGGCTCAACCCTTCCGTTTGACCCGGTGGGTGCAGACGGGGCCGGCACGAGAGACCCTGTCGACGTCCACTACGGCGACGACGGTCAGGCAGTAGTCCGCGTCCGGGTCCAGGGCATTGACCACGGCCCTCGTGGTTCCCGGGGGCGCGCTGGCCAGGGTGGTCGGAGTGTGTCCGACCAGCCCGCCGACCACGTAATGGGAGGCCCTGCTCCCGCCGCCGTCCTTCCAGGTGACTTCGATCGACACCAGGTGATCGTCGATCCGCACCTGGCGGGGCACGGAGTCGTTGCCGGGCTGGACCGCCGTCGGACTCGACGTGGGCGCCTCCGCCGGTCCGGAGGATGGCACGGCCGAACGCTCCACCGGTGAGGGGCGCTCGGCCGTATCGGTCCCGGCGACCAGCATGGCCGCGCCGATTCCGCCGACGAGCACCATGGACGCCACGGACGCCAGTACGAGCCTGCGTCGCCGGCCCGAGCCCACGGCGCGGAGGGCTGAACCCGAGAATGGGGGAAGGGGCTCCTGCTGCACATCCGGTGCTTCGAGGACGCCGTCATGCCGATGAGTCCCGGACGCCGCCTCCTCGTCCACCCATCCAGGTATGAGTTCCTGGCCGGCGGTCAGTGTGGGAACGTCCGCTGCGTCAAGGGACACCAAGGGCGGTCGTGGCTGGGCTCCGGCGGGTGGCTGAGCAGGCGTCATCACAGGCATCGCCCAGGATTCCGGTGGGGGGTCCGGCACCGGGCTCGGCTGGACCGGGCAGAGCGTTGCCAGCAGGTCCGCCATGCTCATCGGCCCCGTGCCGGCGATGACTCCCGGACCGAAGACATCGCCCCGTTCCGTGAAGAACATGTGGACGAGCACGGTGAATCCGCTTGCCGCGAGCCCGCTGGCCAGAAGAGGAACCTTTGCGTCCGGGAGATCCTCGTCGAAGTCCGGCGCGAACATGAACGCGGCCGGGGAACAGAGCTCGCCGCTCTTGGAAAGAGCTCTGAGGCTTGATGCGGAAGCGACATCGAATACGGCTGCGAACCGCCCGGTGTTTCGAAGTTTCTGGGCGAGATGCGAATGTCCTGCCACCACCAGGTTCGGTTTGACGGTCATCTGCCTCAGTCACCGCACGAAGAGTTGCCGGGGATTTGCCAGGAGCTTCGTGAAGGCCTTGGGCTCGTTCCCCGTATGGGTGTCGTCGGCGTAGAGGTAGGTCATAGGGCGGGCTGCGGAGGTAGAAGCGTGGATCGCGAGCGTAGAGTGACTGCTGTTCGCGATGTCGATACCCGTGAAGCGGATCCCGTCCCGCTCCTGGCCAAGTTGCCAATGTCCTGTCGGAAAACCGCTCGTCAGATCAATGACCAGTATGCGGGCATTGGATCCGGTGGCGCTTCTGGCTAAGACATAGACGTATTGCGGAAGATCGTCGCGCGGTGTCGACGTGTCGGCCCAGAAAACTGTGGTGTGTGCAGGTAGAGGCAGGTCCTCGGCCACTCTGAGCCCGTCGGGCACGCGGGTGCTCCATAGATTCCTGCCGCTTTTGAAATCATTGAGGCATACGGATTGACCGCCTCGAGGCAGGGGACAAAGACCGACCTGGCGGCCATCGGTGGTGAAGCCAAAACTCGAAACCACCGGCGTGTGGATCCGCTTCTCGACCCGGCCCGTGGCGGAGTCGAGCACGAGCACCGGGGCAGGAGCGTCCGAGTGGTCCCTGATGAGGACGGCGAACTTGCCGGAAATGCAGCATCCGGCAGAGCGGATCTCGCCGGACCTGCCGCCGGAGGAGGACAGATGCGCGAGGTCGGTGGTCCACCGCCAGCCATGCCGGATATTGAAGCCGATCACATGGGCGCCGTCTCCGCATACGAATGCGAAGGCGTCATCCTTGTCGTCCAGAAGGGCAGGGGAGTGGGGACTGGGATCACAGCTCAGGTCCGCGGGTAGCCGTTTGCTCCACTGAAGTTCGCCGTTGAGGCTCAGTCCCGCGACTCCCTCGCGCCCGTACACAACCAGTGCGGGGCCGAAGTCAAATGCGTGCTCGATCGCACCGATCCCCGGTACGGTGAACGACCGCAGCAGCCGTCCCGACTCGGCGTTGATGAGGACGAGGGAACGCGGATCGTCGCTCGAGCGGGCCACAACCGTTCGCTCGAGGACCACGGCGATCGGCTCCGCGGGCCTGTCGTAGTGCCAGTACTCCCTTCCGGTCGTGATGCGGACGGCGTGAACACCACCACCGGGGCCGTTCGGACCAGTGCTGATCGCGACGCCTTCAACGATGAAGGCACCTGTGGCCGGAAAGGTGGCGACCGGCCGAGCCGAAGTCACGGGCTCCCAGTACGTCAGGTCGTCGGGGGGCGGTCCGAACGGCCCCCGCATCCCGTCGTCCGGCCGCTGCATCAGCAGACCAGCCGCGCCCGCGCCGACCAACACCAGAACGAACGCACCGATCGCCCACGGCCGCCGCAGCCATCCCAGGGCGGCCCCGAGCCGCCCGCCGCCACCGCTCATATCTCGAGCTCCTCCTCTGCCGGCGGTCGATGCGGTGGGCGATGCCTGGACGCCTTGGGCTTGTGCCGACCAATGACGTCCTGGGGGTTTCCCACGGCCAGTACCGTACGGCCGAACACCGCCACGACAACCGCCGTCCACACAAAACCGTGGTGGAGGTGCTCCCGAGTTTTCGCCGGGCGAGCTGCCGCCATATGAACGCCTTACCGCGGGGTCAGGCGCCAGCTCGGCGAGCGGGTTCGCCTTGAAGCCGGCCCGTGACGTGATCAGTTGGGCGCACCGTCGGTTATCGGCGTGTGTCCTTCTCCTGTGCCCGTTGACGGGTGTCTCGAGGGCTTTCGCCGAAGCGTCGGCGGTAGGCGGCGCTGAAGGCGCTGGGTGAGGGGATGCCCGCGGCGTGTCCGAGGGCGCTGATCGACACGTGCCGGGGACGCGGGTCGCGCAGCCGGTCGCGGACGAGCCGGAGCCGCTCCTCGCGGATCAGTTCGCGTGGGGTGGTCCCGGCCTGTTGCAGGGCGAGCTGGACTTGGCGGAGGGACCAACCGAGGCCGTGGGCCACCGACGGGCCGTTGGCCCTTGGACAGGTCGAACATTTGGCTGACGGGGTACGGACCCGGCACCTCGCGGGCGGGGATCGTCAGGAGGGCAGCGCGAGTCGTGCCCGGGCTGGGCCAGCCGGAAGGGCTCCGTGAACGTCCACAGGGCACCCATGCCGGGCCGCAACGCCACCTCGCCACCGTTCGTGATCAGTCCGATCTCACCGCGGAGCGGGATCAGGAGGCGGTAGGCCTCGTCGGGCTCGCGGCGGACCAGGCCCGGCGTCCGCACGTACCGCGCCTCGCTCGACCAGTACGAGACGAGCTGGTCATCACCGCTGTACTGACGGATCATCTCGCCGTGGAAGCCCGTTGGTTGGACTGCGCGTCCCCAGCATACGAGACCGATCGCTGGCCCGCGTATGTCACGAGATGAACGGCCCGCTCGCCACGATCAATGGGCATGCCCGGCTGCTGGAGGCATCGGCCACCCGCCCCGCCGCCGAACCACTGGAGACGACCCACGACGCGGTGGAGACGATGCGGCACCTTTTCGATGTACCGACGCTGCCGCACCGGACGATCCGGGATCTGCCCTCACTGAGGACGCGGACGGTGGTCGAGAACCCTCGCGAACCGTCGTGCGCGGTGATGCGGGTTCCTGCGGCAGGGCCTGCTGATCGTCCTGATCAACGCGGGCAGGTACGCCCCAGAAGGGGTGGTCTCCGCGACCACGAGAAGGTAAGGCGGCCGGGGCCGTGATCGCGATCACCGACGAGGGCCCGGCATCCACGAGAGCGAACGAGCCTCGGTACTCAGGGCCCTCCTGCAGGTCCAACGGCCGGCTCCAACTATTCCGGCATGAGGCCGAAACCGCGCGCCGCCATACCTAACCCGACTTGCGTCCCCGGCGGCGGTCGAGCCAAGCGAAGAAAGCGTGAGCGACCTTGAAAATAAAGGAAGGGTCTCCCCCGCCGTGCAGTGACTGTGTTCCGGTGAAGGCCGAATGGGGATCCTGACGCCGTTCGTACTCGGCGTTGTTCTGTCCGGGAATGCGCTTCTCGGGTGGCGTCATATGCTGCTCCAAGTATGGATTTTCCTCATGCTGGAGTCGCGGCCGCGGCGTGGCGGCACACTGGCGCGGCTGCGCCTCAAGCCGGTTACCCCTACGGGGTGGCCTATGGTCACTGACTGCATCCCTCGCGTCAGTGCCTGACAATTGATGCTGTGGGCGTCCACGACCCGTTCGCGGGTTCGGCGGGAAGGCGCTGAACCGCGATGCCGCGGTGGCCAGGCGTGGAGAAGCATGGTGCCGGCTTCGGTGCAGGCCGTGTGGTCCGGCACCCGCCGCTGTGCGACGTGCTCGCCAATCACTTCAGAAATAGCCTTCTCGGGGCGGCGCCTATGTGGCTGCTGTCGTCGGTGTAGAGATAGTCCGCGTAGCCCGTTGTGGGAGTGAAAGTGCGGAGGGAAAAGTGGTCCCTGAACGACGGGGCGAAGCCAGTGAAGATGATCTTGTCTTGCTCTCGCCCTGGCTGCCATTGTGTGATAATTTTTCCGGTCACGGCGTCGATACTGAGCAGTTGAGCGGCATACTCGGAGCTGCCGCGGACCATGACAAAGAGCCTCTCCCCGGACCTGGCGATGTCGATTACTTTTCGGTCGCCAAAAAGTGGGGTCTTCCATATGATTTTCTCGGTTACCCGCCGACGATGCCCGCCCACTTTGAATTTGTTAAGGCAGACGGCCTCGCGGTCGGCGCGCAACGGACAGACGCCGATCTCGTCGCCGTCATCGCTGAGCTCGAAGCTTCGGGTCGACGGCGTGGCAATGAGCTCCTCGACTCGGCCGCTTGTCGGATTGAGCCTGAAGAGCGTGACGCGACCGTGCGGACGCTCTCTGAAAGCCACAGTGAAATAAACTTCAGAATACCCGGCCGGATAAATCTCGCCGCGCGGGCCGCCGCCTCCGGGGAACAGGCGTCCCGTATCGGTGACCCAAAGTTCAACGCCATTAAAGCCGATCATGTGCCGGCGGTCGCGGCACACGAACGCGATGGCGTGATCACTCGCTGCCGTGAGCAAGGAGTCGGGTGAGCAGCTTGCGGGAAATTTTTGGCTCCTGGGGAACCCCTCTTCGTCGATGCTCGCAATGCCGTCCCGTCCTTGGAAGAACATCCAGCTGCCCAAGGAGAGAACATGCTTTACCGGGCCGATTCCCTGAACGGTGATCCTCGTGTGGATACGCGCCGTCTCCGGATCGATGAATACGAGTGTTCGCGGGTCTTCCGCTTCGCGAACAACCACATACCCTAGAGAGATCCCGACCGGTTCGGTCGGCCTGTCGTAATGCCAGTATTCCTTGCCGGTCGCGATGCTGACGGCGTGCACCCCTCCACTACCTCCGGCCGGGCCGTTGCCGATGGCGAGGCCTGAAATGAAGACTACGCCGGAAATAGGGACGATCGCTCCGACCCGCGGACGCTCCAATGGAAAGGGAAAGGCCGTAGAATCGGGCATCGACCCGTACGGTCCCCGCATGCCATCGTCCGGCGACGCCGCAATGCGGACGGTGATGACAGTGGCCAGCGCCACAGCGACTCCGCCGATCACCCACCACCGTCGCCGCAACCACCCGAAGATTCGCTGCCGCCCGTAACCGTTCCTCATTATTCAGGAGTCCTTGGAGGCGAGATCAAGATGCCATGCCCGGGCGAGAGCTCTCCTTCGTCACCAGACTGTGGGTCGTAGCCGTCTCCGTTGGCTACGCGTGCCTGTCGACCTGTTCAACCGTCCGCGTGGTGGGCGATCCCGCAAGCAATCCGTTGAGGAAGGTGCGAGACCGCCGAGCCCCGGCAGCGATGTGCGCCTGGTCGGCCCTGCCGTCTGCTCCGTGGACCGTCAGTGGTGCTCCTGGACCGTCCGGCGGTAATGATCCGCGATGTCGTCGCTGGTGGTCAGCCAGGTGTCGGGTTGCGCGGCCAGGTGGGCGAGGGCCTGGTCGAGGTACTTGGCGCGGAACGCCTGCCCGGTCACGAACGGGTGCAGCGCCAGGGCCATGACCCGGCCGCCGTGCTCGGAGTCGGCGCTCAACTGCTCGTGCTGGTCCTTGACGATCTGGACGAATTCCTGGCCGCTGGTGCCCCTGGCGAACAGGCCGAGGTCGTTCAGTTCGACCGTGTAAGGGACGCTGAGCATTCCGGGCACGTTCAGCGGGTAGGGCTGGTCGTCGTTGGTCCAGTCCAGTACGTAGGTGACGCCGAGTTCGGCGAGAAGGGCGGGGGTGTTGAACGTCTCGGTCAGCCCGGGCCCCATCCAGCCGCGCGGCCGCCGTCCGGTTGCGCCGGCGATGGTGTCGACGACCCGGGTGAGCATGGCGCGCTCCTGGTCCTCGTCCATCGCGGCCTGCAGGATCGAATTGGTCTGCCCATGGGCGAGCCAGGCCCAGTCCCGTTCGAGGCCGGCCTTGATGATCTGCGGATTGTGATGGACGACGTCGGAGTTCAGCAGCACGCTGGCGCGGACACCGTGCCGGTCGAGGATCTCGGTGATCCGCCAGACGCCGACCCGGGGTCCGTAGTCGCGCCAGCCATAGTTGAGCGCGTCGGGGACGAGGTCGGCGGTGCCGGGCCAGATGCTCGTGGAGGGGCGGTCGAGCAGGAAGTGCTCGACGTTGAGCCCGACGTAGACGGCGACCCGCTTGCCGTCGGGCCACCGCAGCGGCGGCCGGTCGGTGATCGGGCTGTAGTAGAACAGCGCGTTCTCGAGGTGCATGCATCAACTGTGCGGTGACCGGCGTATTCGGAACAATGCCGAGTTGATCTACGCTCGGTGCGTCGGACTCACCGATCGGATCGGGCAGGCGATGGAGCGGCACGAGATCGAGACCTTCCTGATGCTCGCGGAGGAACTGCACTTCAGGCGGACGGCCGAGCGGCTCGGCCTGGCCCAGGGACGGGTGAGCCAGACCATCAAGAAGCTCGAGCGCCGGCTCGGCGTTGTGCTGTTCGAACGCACGAGCCGCCATGTCGCGCTGACCTCGGTGGGGGAACGGCTCCGCGACGACCTGGCGCCCGCGTACCGGCAGATCCAGGAGGCGGAGGCGCGGGCGAAGGCGACCGGAAAGGGCATCACCGGAATGCTGCGGGTCGGGTTCTCGGCCCCGTGGGTGGCTGATCTGCTCCTTCAGGCCGCCGAGGAGTTCACCAGCCGGTACCCCGACTGCGCGGTGCGAACGCAGGAGGTCCAGCTCACCGACCCGTTCGGGCCGCTGCGAGCCGGTGAGCTCGACCTGCAGCTCACCGAGTTCCCCGTCGCCGAACCGGACCTGGTGACCGGGCCGGTGGTCTTCTCCGAGCCGCGCGGGCTCATGGTTCCGGCCCGGCATCCGTTCGCCCGCCGCGCCACGGTCGATGTCGAAGAACTCGCGCGGGTGCCGATGGTCGCCATGTCGGGGGCCATTCCGCAGTACTGGCTCGACCATCATTACCCGGGCCGGACACCGCAAGGACGGCCCATCGAGCGTGCCGCCACCGCCGTCTACTGGGCCGAAGTGCTCTCCCTGGTGGCCACCGGCCGCGGGGTGTCGAGCGTCGCGCTGCGCGCGGAGAAGTACCACGCGCGTCCCGGCATCGTGTTCGTGCCGTTCAGCGACGCACCGCCGATCGAGTACGGGCTGGTCTGGCCGCGCAACGGCCGGACGGCACGGGTCCGCGCGTTCTGCGACACCGTTATGCGCCAAGCGAGCAAGGGCGAGCGCGCCACCGGCCCGTGATCGACTCCGGCAGGCACCGGCCCAGGGGCGCTGCTGCCCACGGCTGTGGGACCCGGCGGCACTGAAGGACGTCCGTCACCTTAACCGAGAACCTGCAGGAGCGAGGTTGCGGTCCGGATGGCGGGCCGGACGGTCGACCGTGTGGGAGACGTCGCGTTCACTGCCGGATCGTCGCCGCGGGTGGATCTCCCAGGCCGCGGGGCCCTGCCGGATCCACGCGGCTTCTCGCCTGGAACTTGACGGCCTCAGTGGGTGCACCGCCGCAGTCCAGCGGCTCCGGAGCTCCCGGCTCCGGGTTACCCGTATGCGCCGGTGCTCAGGCCGGCCGTGCGACGACCGCCAATCGTCCCAAGCTCGAGAGATGAAAATGATGCCCCGTCCGATCGCCCGTGCCGCCCTGGGCTGTGGTGCCCGGTGAACCGTCCACGCCGCCGGCGCTCGATCCGGTCTTCGCTCTACGGCCTGCTCGTCATTCCGATGATCTCCCTGGTCGCGTTGTGGCTCTTCGCCGCTCAGAGCACGGCGGCCGAGGCCATCGACCAGCGCAACATCGACACGGCCAACAAGATCTATGGCAACGCCGTGCAGCCGATGCTGCTCACCCTGGCCCAGGAGCGGCAGGAGACGGTGGTCTGGCTCAGCGGCGGGCTGCCGCGCGGCCCGCTGGACGCCGTCCGGAAAAGGATGGACAGCACGATCGTCCGGATGAACGGGGCCGCGCACTCCGGTACGTTTCAGGAGACCCTGACCGGGCCGATGAAGAGTCGGCTTTCGGTGCTTATGGACAAGCTGAACCGGATCGATGCCATCCGGAAGCAGGTCGACTCCGGCGCCATGACCAAGCTCTCGGCTTTCGAGGCCTACAACGACGTCCTCGACACGCATTTCAAGTTCGTCTACCTGCTGGTGGCCGGCAACGGTTACCAGCAGGCCTACCACCTGACGGGCATGTCGCGAGCGATGGAACTGCTCGGGCGCGAGGCGGCGCTGGTGGGCGGACTTCTCGCTGACGGAGGTCGCATGACCGCTGCGGAGCGCACCGCGATCAGCCAGCTTGCGTTCGAGCGCCGATACCTGGAGAACTCCAGCCTCTCCGAGTTCACCCCGGCCAATGGTGCCCCTTTCAGGCGGGCTCTGGCCTCGGACGAGGCGAAGCGGTTCGTCGACGTGGAGAACCGGATTCTGGCCGCCGGGCCGGGAACCCGCTTGCGGCTGCCTTCCTCCGGCTGGCAGAACGTCGCAGGGGCCTTCCTGCAGCAGATGGATGTCGCACTCCGCGAAGCACGGGTGGTTCTTGCCGGGGACGCCAAGAGGTCCTCTGACCGGACTCTGCTGCGCCTCGCCGGCGTGGGCGGTGCCGGCCTGGTCGCGGTGCTCCTGACGGCGGTGCTCATGCTGCGCTTCGGCCGCCGCATCGGACGCGATCTGCTCGGCCTGCAGAGTGCCGCGCGGGAACTGGCGGACGACCGGCTGCCGGGTGTGGTCGCCCGGCTCAGCCGCGGCGACGAGGTCGACGTCGCCGCGGAGGCACCGCCTCTCGTGGTCGGCCGGACGGTCGAGGTGGCCAACGTCGCCGCCGCGTTCTCGACGGTGCAGCACACCGCCATCGACGCGGCCGTCGGCCAGGCCGATCTGCGCCGAGCCGTCAACGCGGTGTTCCAGAACCTGGCGCGGCGCAACCAGTCGCTGCTGCACCGGCAGCTGTCGATGCTGGACACACTGGAGCGCAAGGCCTCCGCCCCGGACGCCCTCGCCGACCTGTTCGCGATCGACCATCTGATCACCCGCATGAGAAGGCACGCCGAAGGCCTGATCATCCTTTCCGGAGCCAGCCCCGGCCGGGGCTGGCGCCATCCGGTCGGTCTCCTGGACGTGCTGCGCGGCGCCATCGGCGAGATCGAGGACTACGCCCGCGTCGAGGTGGCGAGCACGGCCGAGGAGGGCATCGTCGGCTCGGCCGTCGCCGGCGTGATCCGCCTGCTCGCCGAACTGATCGAGAACGCCGTCTCCTTCTCGCCCCCGAACACGCCGGTCGAGATCGACGCCGGACGGGTCGGTCAGGGAGTCGTGGTGGAGATCCAGGACCGCGGTCTGGGGATGTCCGAAGACGAACTCGCGGCGGCCAACGTCCGGCTCGGACAGGAGCCGGAATTCGACCTGTCCCAGGGGGAGCAGCTCGGCCTGTTCGTCGTCGGCAAGCTCGCGCACCGCCACGGGATCAGGGTCGTCCTGGAGCCGAACGCCTACGGCGGTGTGAAGACCATCGTCCTCCTGCCTCACTCGATCGTCGTTTCGCCAGACCGGATCGGTCGAGCGGATGCCGACCGGACGGTAGACGCGGAGAACGTCCCCCACTTCGGCCGCCGGCGTCCCGAGGAGCAACGGCCCGGCGTATCCGCCGCAGCGTTCTCGCCCGCCGAGACTCCGCGGCAGGCCGCGGCTGCCGCGGCTGCCGGCACCCACGCAGGGATGCCGCGGAGGGTCCGCCGAGCGAGCCTGGCGCCGCAGCTGAAGGAGAGCGGCTCTCCCGCCCCTGACGCGCCGCGACCGGCGCGGCACAGGACGCGGTCACCGGAGCAGGCCAAGTCCGTCATGGAGGCGATGCAGCGCGGCTGGGAGCGGGGGCGTTCCGAACCGGGCCCGGCCGCCGAACCGGATGACGACACGGGTGAGCGATGACGGAACCGGCGATCGCGATGAACGAGGTGCAAGGACTTCTCGACGGCATGGTGGGCCGCGCGGGTACGGTCGTCGGCGCCGTGCTGGTCTCCGGTGATGGCCTGATGGCGGCGGCCTCGAGCGGCCTCGACCGTGAGGGAGCCGAGCACCTTGCCGCGCTGGCGTCCGGGATGCGGGGCCTCGCACATGGGGCCTCCCAACGGTTCGCCGGCGGGGGGCTCCTGCAGGGGGTCATCGAGATGGACTCGGCCCTGGTCTTCATGGTGCCGGCTGGTGAGCACGCCTGCCTCGCCGCCTTCGGCCCGCCCGACGTGGACGCGGGCGGGGTCGTGTACGAGATGACGGACCTCGCCGAGCGGCTCGCGGACCACCCGCTGGTGGCCCCACGGCCGTCAGGGTTCGGCTCGAGGTGAGCACCGGTGGGCAGTGATCGCTGGCTCGACGACGAGGCCGGGCCCGTGGTTCGTCCGTATACCGTCACGCGCGGCCGCACCCGGCTCCGGGACGACACCCTGAACCTGATCTCCCTTCTGCTGGCGACCGGCGTCCCGGCTTCGCCGCGGGCACGGCTCGACCCGGAGCACCGCAGGCTGCTGGAACTCTGCCGGCGGCCGGTCACCTTGGCCGACCTGTCGTCGGAGGTCGATCTGCCTGTGGGCGTCGTGCGGGTGCTCGTCGACGACCTTCGCGACGTGGACCTGCTGAGAGCGCTGAAGCCGACCCCTACCGGCAATGTCCCTGACGAGCTCGTACTGAGAAGGCTGCTGAATGGACTACGCGCACTCTGACACCGCTGTCGGCGAGCATCGCGCCTCGGGCGGCCGGCCGACCGTCGCAAAGATCCTCATCGCCGGCGGGTTCGGGGTCGGCAAGACCACCATGGTCGGTTCGATCAGCGAGATCCGTCCGCTGCGCACGGAGGAGCTCCTCACCGACCGCAGCCTCGGCGTCGACGACGTCACGGGCGTCGAGGGCAAGACCAGCACCACCGTGGCCATGGACTTCGGCCGGATCACGCTCGAGGAGGATCTCGTCCTCTACCTGTTCGGCACGCCCGGCCAGGAGCGGTTCTGGTTCATGTGGGACGAACTCGCCCGAGGCGCCGTCGGGGCGGTGGTGCTCGCCGACGCTCGGCGTCTCGCGGACTGCTTCGCGGCAGTCGACTACTTCGAGGACCGGGGCACTCCCTTCATGGTCGCGGTGAACTGCTTCGAAGGCACCGAGCGCAAGGACACCCGAGACGTTCGGATCGCCCTCGATCTGGACGACGACGTGCCGTTGGCGCTCTGCGACGTGCGCGAGCGCGCTTCGGCCAAACGCCGACCTGCTGCACCAGCAGCTCGCCCACTTCCAGCCCGATGGTGACCACGGCAGTGTCGCCCCCGGGCAACCGCCGTACGGGCGGATGCTGCCGGGGATCCGCGGGCTGCGTCTGGAAGTGGGCGAGGTCCGGGCCAAGTTCAAATATGACGATCACAAGAGCGTTGAACATCGCACCGCCATCGCCGACCGCCTCACCATCCGTGGCCGAGGACTTGACATCTCCACAGCGGCCCAACAGCGCCGCCGTACCGGCTGCATCGGAACCTGGGAGCCCTGACCGCCGCCCGCATCGACTCGTTGGAGGGCCTGCGGGCCCAAGAGTCGTCGATCCTGACCGCCTCGCTGTGACCCGGCGCCCTCGGGCATGCGGGCGCCCCGGCGGGTGGGTGCCGGGGCGGGTGGGGGTGCGGGTGGGTCATGGGCGGGGCGGTTTGGGGAGGAGCTGGGCGAGGGCGGCGGTGG
>NZ_WBMR01000169.1 GCF_008923365.1 Actinomadura montaniterrae | reverse complement strand
TCACCACTACGCTGGCCACGAGGTCTCCGGTTCTGGGTTCTTCTTGGTCGATGAACCACCTACCGGAGACCTCGCTGCGTCCGGATCACAACACGCCGACGCTCACCAACTTCGAAACACGCCCTAGCCGTCCGCCGCAACTCAGAGCGGACCTTTCCAGGCCCGTCAGTCCGGCTCGCCCGGCCATGCCTCCGGGGGGTCGCCAAAAGCGCGACGACTGGCCTTCACGGCCAGGGCCGCCACGGCGGCGTTGGCGCCGCCGCCGATCACGGCGCCGATGCCGAACGGTGCCACCCTGCCAAGGACGATGACCCCCTGCTTGGTCCCGTACTTCGTGATGAAGTGCCTGCCCAGGACCTTGTTGATCTGACGCAGCGCGTCGGCGGGCACCTTGGCGACGATCTGCTTCGCCCAGTGCTTCCCCGTGACCTCGGCGGCCTTGGAGATGGTGCCGGAGCCGGACCCGCCGAGCAGAATCCCCATCACGATCGTCCGGCGTCGTTCGAGCTCGTCGATGGGGACTCCGTGGACCTCGGCCACGGAGAGTGCGAAGAGGACGCTGAGCTCGAGGGACGAGAACGTCTCGCCCGCCGTCAGCGCCAGCGCGACTCCCGTGCCGACCCCCGGCGCGGCCGCGGTCCCTCCGACCGCGGCGCCCGACCCGGTCAGGGCGCTGACGTACATCCGCTCCAGGTTCCGGATGACCTGCGCGGGTGACGCGTCCGGGTTCCGCTGGCGGGCCCGGGCGATGTTCTTGCGCACCAGCGGGCTCTGCAGGTCGATCGCCTTGTCCAGGAGGTCGAGGACTCGCTGCCCGCGTCCGGCCGGCTCCGGGTCCGGCCCCGGAACCGGTTCGGCGAGCGCATCTGTCGTCATGCCTGGAACTCCTCGGATCGTCACCTGGCGGCGGGGGGCTCTTACTCAAGCAGCCGAGTGGATCTCGTACCAGGCGGATCAGACCACCGACCGGTGGAAAGGCCGAAGGCGGCCAACCTCCTCAACGGCGCGGAGGCGCACGGCGGGCGCGTCGCCCGCCGTGCGCCTCGCCGGTCGGTCAGCCTTCTATGCGGTGTTGGGTCCAGAAGGAGGTGAGGTCGGTGGTGGTGGCCGCCTGGGCGGCCTTCTTGAACTCGGCGGTGGTGGAGATGCCGTACCAGTGGCTCTGCGCGTAGGTCTTGAGGAGGTTCGCCATGGCGGAGTCACCGATCACGCGCCGCAGGTCGTGCAGCGCGCACTTGCCGTAGTCATAGACGACGGTGGAGTAGCGGGACGAGTGCGCGTCCCAGTACGCCATCGAGTTGGTGATCTTCTCGTCGGACGACGCCCAGGAGACGTTGTTCCAGCAGCCCGCGCCGCTGATGCCGCGGTACAGGTCGGTCGAGTAGTCGGCGAACGCCTCGTCCAGCCAGGGGTGGTTGTACTCGTCGTCGCCGACGATCCCGTACCACCACTGGTGCGCCAGCTCGTGCGGGAGCGCGACGTTGCTGACCAGGTCGAGGACGAAGCCCGGGTACTCCATGCCGCCGAACCAGAAGTTGTTGTCGAGGATCGCGTCGACCTCGCCGTACGGGTAGGCGCCGAAGCGGCCGGAGTGCGCGTCGATCGCGTCGGTGGCCAGCGACAGCATCTGCTGGGCGCTGGACTGGCTGATGCCGCTCACCCAGTACATGTTCACCTTGACGCCGTTCGGCGAGGTGGCGGAGATCTTGGAGAACGGGCCCGCGCCCCAGGCGAACTCGCGGACGTGCGTCGCGGTCGCGGTGGTGACCGTCCGGCCGGACGAGCCGGGGGTGTCGACCGAGGTGCCGGTGGCGGGGACGGAGAGGGAACTCGGGTGGTCGAGCGTCACCTTGTAGTCGCTCGCCAGCCCGTAGAACGACTCGCCGTTGTTGGTGTACGGGTCGAGGTGCCAGCCGTCGCCGTCGTGGACGGCGAGGACGGGCAGCGCGTTGCCGAGGAAGTTGTACGCGCCGTCGTGCCCGAACCGGTCGGCGCCGGACGGAACCGCGATGGCGAGGTCGAACGCGACGGTCCCGCTCTGCCCCTTCGCCAGCGGCGCAGGCAGCGTCACCTTCATCGCGGTGCAGCCGACCGATAGGGCGGACGCGGTGCCGCCGGTCACGTTGGTGACGGTGATGGGGGTGCTGGACGGGCAGCTGCCGTGGGCGTTGTCCCACAGCCGCAGGTAGACCTCGGAGAGCGGGGCGGAGTCGGTGTTGGTGAACGCGACCGACTCGTGGCCCTGCCAGTTGGCGCCGGACGCGTCGCTGGTGAGGTTGACGGTGTAGGACTGCGAATCGGGGGTGCGGGTGCCGTCGCCGGTCGGCGGCGGAGTGGTCCCGCCGGAGACGTCGAGGGCGACGTCGTCGAGGACGAAGCTGGTCTGGGCGCCGGAGTCCTCCGTCCCGGTGAAGGAGAGCGTGACGGTCTTGCCCGCGTAGGCGGACGCGTCGAGGCTCTTCTTCACGTAGCCGGAGGCGGCGTCGAGGTTGGTGTAGGTGGCGACGGTGTCGCCGCCCATCTTCACGGTGAGCTTGTCGTAGGCGGTGCCCGGCGACTCGTCGGTGTCGACATGCAGGTAGAACGACAGGGTCGCCTTGCAGCCGGCGGGCAGCGTCACGGACTGCGACGCGGTGTCGGTGTGGGACGAGCCGTAGCCGTCGAGCCAGGCGAAGTGGGTGCCGGAGTGGGCGCTCTCACCGCTGCCGTTGGCGGACACGACGCCGGACGTGGTCGTCCAGGGCGAGGTGCCGCTCTCGAACCCGCCGTTGGAGACGACCTGGGCGGACGAGCAGTCGGTGAAGGTGGTGGCGTGTGCGGGCGCGGTCGCCGCGGCCAGGCCGGCCGCCGCGGTCGCCACGGCGGTGGCGGCGGCCAGGAGTCTGCTGTTCATGGTGCTCCTTGCTCATGACCGTCGCCGGTCCCCCAGCGGAGGGGACCGGCGACAGAGCGGGGGGCTGGGGTTACCGGGTCAGCCGGCGTTCAGAGCCACGTCGTCGAGGACGAAGCTCGTCTGGAGGTAGGCGTCCTCCGTGCCGGAGAAGGAGAGCGTGACGGTCTTGCCCGCGTAGGCGGACAGGTCGACGGTCTTCTGCGCGTAGCCCGAGTTGGCGTCGAGGTTGGAGTAGGACGCGACGGTCGTGCCGTTGGCCTTGACGGTCAGCTTGTCGTAGGCCGTGCCGGGCGACTCGTCGGTGTCGATGTGCAGGTAGTAGGTGAGGGTGGCCTTGCAGTTCGCCGGGATCGTCACCGACTGCGTGGCCGAGTCCGTGTGGGACTGCCCGTAGCCGTTGAGCCAGGCGAAGTGGGTGCCGGAGTGGGCGGTTTCACCGCTGCCGTTGGCCGAGACGACGCCGGACGTGGTCGTCCACGGCGAGGTGCCGCTCTCGAACCCGCCGTTGGACACCTTGTTCCCGGGCGAGGAGCACGTGCCGCCACCGGGCGGGTTGACCGTCCAGTTGAAGGTGGCCGTGCCGGTCTGGCCGGAGGTGTTCTTGGCGGTGACCGTGACGGTGCTGGTGCCCGCGGTGGTCGGGGTGCCGGACACGACGCCGGTGCTCGCGTTGATCGTCAGCCCGGCCGGCAGGCCGGTCGCGCTGTAGGTCAGCGTCTGCCCGTTGGGGTCACTGGCCTTGATCTGCACGTTCACGGCCTGGCCGACGGTGCTGGTCTGGTCGCCGGGGCTGGTGACCGTGGGGCCGCCGCCCTGGCCGGGGCAGGTGCCCGGGACGGGGTCGGACCCGGTGACGCTGACCGCCGCCCACGCGGCGTTGATCGTGTTGTACTCGGTGCAGTGCGTGCCGTACAGGTCGGCCGCGGCCTTCAGCGAGTCGGTGCGCGCCTGCGCGTAGTTCTCGTTGCTGTTGGCGTACGACGCCAGGGCCTTGTACCAGATCTTGGCGGCCTTGTCGTTGCCGATGCCCGTGACCGTGGAGTTGTTGCAGGTCGGGCTGTTGCCGTAGCCGTGGTCCCCGCTGCCGACGGCGGCGAGGAAGAACCAGTGCGCGAGCGGGCCGAGCGAGTAGTGCGGGTCGAGGCTGCCGTTGCTGCTGCTGTAGCAGTCGGGCGAGTTCCCGTCGAGCGACGGGTGGTACATCCAGCGCAGCGGCTGGTTGTCGCCGTTGATGTTGATCAGCTCGCCCATGGTGTAGTCGGGCGTGTCGTTCGGGTTGTCGGCGTAGAACTCCACCATCGTCCCGAAGATGTCGCTGGTGCCCTCGTTCATCCCGCCGGTCTCGCCGTTCTCCTCCCAGCCGACGAGGGCGCCGCTTACGCCGTGGCTCATCTCGTGGCCGGCGACGTCGAGCTCGACGAGCGGGCGGGCGTTGCTCTGGCCGTCGCCGTAGGTCATCTGGGTGCCGTCCCAGAACGCGTTGACGTAGGCGTTGCCGTAGTGGGTGCGGGACGGGACGCCGCGGCCGTCGCCGAAGATGCCGCTGCGGCCCTGGACGTTCTTGTAGTAGTCGTAGGTCATCGCGGCGCCGTAGTGGGCGTCGACGCCGGCGGAGGCGGGGTCGCTGTTGGTGCCGTTGCCGAAGGTCCCGGTGGTGTTGCTGAAGGTGGTCCCGGTCCCGGACGTGGCGTGGTTGAGGTTGGTGGTGTAGCCGTTGCCGTGGGACGGGTCCTTCATCGTCCACGTGCTGCCGGACTGCGTCAGGTCGAGGTTGACCGTCCCGACGTAGATGCCGTGGCCGGTGCCGGCGGTGAGCGCGGTCCGCGGGGCGGCGGGAGCGGCGGCGCGGACGCCGGCGGGAGCGATGGTGTCGATCTCGTCGCTGCTCTGGACGACGCGGCCCTTGCGGGCGTCGACCATGACGTGCAGCCTGCTCGGCGTCTGGTCGGCCTTGGTGCCGGACACGACGGTCTCCCAGACCAGCGTGGCCGACCGGCCGTCCATCTTGATCGCGAGCTTGGGGGTCGAGACCGCCGAGATGGTGCCCTTGAGCTGCTTGCGGGCGAGCGCGGCGGCGTTCTGGGAGCTGACGGCGGGGGTGGTGCGGATCGCGCCGGAGGTGGCGGACGCGGTCTCCAGCGTCCGGTAGGAGCCGTTGGGCTTGAGGTGGACGATGAGGTCGCCACCGTAGACGGGCAGCCCCTTGTAGGTGCGGTCGAAGCGGACGTCGGCGGCGCCGTCGCGGCTGACGGCGACGGTCCGGACCTTGAACGCCTGGCCGCTCGCGCGGTGGGCGCGCGCGCCGTGCGCGTCGAGGGCCTTCTGCGCGTTCTTGATGGCCTTCTTGCGCGTGGAGGGGGCGGGGTTCAGCGTGAAGTCGGCCTTGGAGAACGCGTTCGGGCCGGCGGGCTGCGACTTGGCCTTGGGGGTGGGCCGCGGGGTGGCCGCGGCCTGCGGTGCGACCGCGACGCCGGTGAGGGCGATCAGCGCGGCCGCCGATGAGGCGATCGCGATTGTCCGTTGGGACATGGGGGTGGTTGTCCTTTCACCACTGAAGCGGGTATCCCGTGGTGACGGGGGTGGACGTCCGCGCGCCGCGACATCCGCTCCCTTCTGCGTCATTTGGTTCAAGTCGGGCATCACGGACTAGCGCGAGTCTGTGGACACGTGAGCGTTTTCAGAAGCCTCACGGCGAACGCATAGGGATATCCCTATGGCCGCGGGGACACCCCGCCCGCGGGCCGGAGGGACTCAGTAGAACCGCAGGTCAGCGGCCGGACACCGCCAGCCGCGCGACGTCCACCCGGGAGCGGACGCCCAGCTTGCGGAACGTCCGGGTGAGGGCCGCCTCGACGGTCTTCACGCTGAGGAAGAGCCGGGACGCGATCTCCCGGTTGGTCGCGCCCTCGGCGACCAGGACGGCGACCTCCCGCTCGATGTCGGTGAGGACGTCCAGCGGGTGGGCGCCCGCGGACCTGTCCCGGTCGGCGCCCTGCTGCTCGTGCCCGGCGTGCCTGCCGTGATCGAGGTCCCGCAGCTCGTCCTGGACGAGATCCAGCCAGGGTTGGGCCTGCGCGCGCGCGAAGATGTTCCGCGCGCGCTGCAGGTCGGTGCGTCCCGCGTCCGTGTCTCCCGTGCGCGCGCGCAACAAGCCCAGCTCCAGCCAGGCCCGCCCCTCCTCCAGCCGATACGGCAGGGCCTGCGACTGCTCGACCGCGCGGACGAGCCCGTCCAGCGCCGCGTCGCGGTCGCCCTCCGCCGCGCGGACCAGCGCGGACGAGCGTTCCAGCACCGCGAGGACGCTGCGCCGCCCGAGCCGCGCCGCCTGCGCCCTCGCCTCGGCCAGCACGTCCGCCGCGTCCTTCGTCCGGCCGACGGCGACGAGCGCGTCGGCGAGGTCGGCGTGCCAGCGGCGCACCGCCGGGTCGCCGAGCCCCTGCGACGTCTCCATCAGCCGGACCCGCTCCAGGATCCGCACCGCGGCGGCGGCGTCGCCGAGCCGCAGCCGCACCTGCGCCTCGGCGTGCATCGCGCGCGGCAGGAACAGCAGGTCGCCGTCGCTCTCGCTGTGCTGGATCGCCTGCTCCGCCGCGCTGAGCGCCCGTTCGAGGTCGCCGCCCGCCGCCTCCGCCAGCGACAGCGCGTACCAGGACGGGCCCTGGCTCAGCCCGGAGTCCTCCGCGAGGTCGAGGCTCTGCCGGGCGAGGCTGAGCGCCTGCCGGCAGCGGCCCCGGTGGATCTCCACCTGGCTCATGGAGAACTGGCTCAGGCACAGGCTCTCGACCACGCCGCGCTGGCGGACGCCGTAGATCAGCGTCCGCAGCTCGTTGCGGGCCTCCTGCAGCCGGTCGTGCAGCAGGTGGTGCCGGTGCTTGAGGTAGATCGGCCCGTTGTGGTGCCACATGACCTGCGGCTCCTGCGGGTCGGCGAGCGCACGGCGCAGCGTCCGCTCGCCCTCCGGGCGGCCCAGGAAGAACTCGATGTTCGCCTGCTTGGTCAGCGCCAGCAGCTCCGTCGCCCGGTCCCCGGCGACGGCGGCCAGCTCGGCGGACCGCCGCGCGTGCTCCAGCGCCGCCTCCGCCGAGCCCAGCACCATCCAGGCCCGCCAGCTCAGCCGGTAGTGCAGCGGGGCGAGCAGCTCCGGCTCGCCCCGCGCGTCCTCCATCGCGCGCGGGAAGACCTCCTCCACCTCCCGGAGCGCCTGGCCGGAGGAGTCCATCACGACCATCCAGGCGCGCACCCGGTCCCGCGGCAGCGCGGTCGTCTCCAGCACCAGGTGCGCCAGCCGCCGTGCCAGCGGGTAGTCGCCCGCCGCGACGGCGTCCTCCGCGGCGCGCAGCCGGCGGCCGGCCTCGGCGTCCCGCTCGGACTCGGGGGTGTGGTCGGCGGCCAGCTCGCCGAGGTGCGCCGCCGTCGCCAGGCCGCCGCGGCGGCGCGCCACGGCGGCGGCGTCCTCCAGCGTCCCGGCGATCCGCCGGTCCCGGCCCGACGTCAGCTTCGCCAGGTGCAGGGCCCGCTCCACCGGATCGCGGACGGCCTGCGACAGCGCCGCGTGCGCCGCCTTCCGCTCGACGGCCTCCGCCTCGGCGTAGATGACGGCCGACAGCAGCGGGTGGGTGAACCGGATCTGCCCGCCCGCGTCCACGTCCACGATGCCCTGCCGCTCGGCCTCCGCCAGGTCCGCGCCGCCGGCCCGGCGCAGCAGCTCGACCGACGGGCGGCTCGCCGCGCTCGCCATCAGCAGCGTCTCGCGGGTGGCCCGGGGCAGCGCGCTCACCCGCTTCTGGATGAGCACCGACAGGCTCTGCGGGATCGGCAGGGCGCCGCCCGGCGCGCGGCCGTCGTCCAGCGCGCCGCTCTCCACCGCGCTGCGCGCGAGCTCCACGGCGAAGAACGGGTTCCCGCCGCTCGCGCGGTGGATCCGGGCCAGCTGCGAGCGCGGCCAGGACCGGCCGAACCGGTCCGCCAGCAGCGCCGCGAGCTCCGCCGCCGACATCGGCGGCACCTTCAGCGTCAGCACCGGCTTCGGGCACAGCCCGGCCGCGTCCCGCCACTGCCCGCCGGACCCGCGCGGGTCGCCGAACGACGCCCGGACGGAGACGACCATCCGCAGCGGCGGCGCGAGCCGCCCGGCCCGCCGCGCGACGAACGCGAGCAGCTCGCCGGTCGGCTGGTCCAGCCACTGCGCGTCGTCGACGAGGACGAGCCCGGGCCGGTCGGCGCACAGCATCCGCAGCGTGTGCAGCACGCCGAGGCGCAGGCACAGCAGGTCGCGCTCGCCGATCGGGACGTCGTGCAGCAGCAGCGCGGACCGCAGCGCGCGGCGCTCCGGCTCGGGCAGCCGGTCGACGACCTCGTCGGCGCCCTGCGCGACCAGGTCGATGAGGCCGAGGAACGGCAGGTGCCGCTCGGTCTCGGCGGGGCAGCACGCGAACACCCGGTGCCCGGCCGCGGCGTACTCGTCGGCGAGCGTGGACACGAGCGTGGACTTGCCGATCCCGGTGGGGCCGACGAGCAGCGCCCCGCCGCCCCCGGCGAGATGGCCGCGCACGTCGTTCAGCACGTTCTCCCGGCTCGGCGCCGGAGCGCCGCGGACGCGCTGGAGCCGTTCCCCGTCTGTTGCCGGAGGACGCGCAGGTGGGACGATGCCCATCGCGTCTCCGCCGGCCGGCCGGATCGCATGCCTCATCGCGTGGCCTCCGCACCGCCTGGGTCGGCGTGTGAACCCGTCGCGGACGGTAACCCGCTCCGCAACGGCAGTCAAGATCCCGGTGGCGGTCCGGCCGGGACGGCCCCGGCGGCCTCCGGAAACGCCCTCGGCGGCGGTCATGACTTCAAGTCAGTACGTCCATATGTAAGAACAAAGTATTGACTGGCCCTCGCCCGGCGGATACAAATGTGCCCCAAGCCACACAGATGACGAGAAGGTGAACAGAGGGTGAACACTCTCTGAACTCCATGTGACGCGTCATCCCCTCGACCGGGCCATTGGAGGCACACCATGCGGGTCGGACTGTTGGGCGCGGGACGGATCGGGGCGTGGCACGCCCGGTTCCTCAGCGGACATCCGGCGGTCGGGGAGCTGGTGATCGGCGACGCCGACGCGCGCCGCGCCGAGGCCCTCGCCGGCCCGCTCGGCGCCCGCGCCGCCGACCCCGGCGCGGTGCTCGCCGCCGGCCCGGACGCGGTGCTCATCGCGACGCCCACCTCGACCCACGCCGACCTGCTCGTCCGGGCCTGCGAGGCGGGCGTGCCCGCGTTCTGCGAGAAGCCCGTCGCCCCCGACCTGCGCACCACGCTGGAGGTGCGCGACCGCGTCGCCAAGACCGGCGTGCCAGTGCACATCGGCTTCCAGCGCCGCTTCGACGCCGGGTACGCCGCCGCGCGCCAGGCGGTGCTGGACGGCCGGCTCGGCGACCTGCACCGCGTCCACCTCGTCACCGCGGACCCGGCGCCGCCGCCCGCCGAGTACGTCGCCTCGTCCGGCGGGATCTTCCGGGACTGCCACATCCACGACTTCGACATCCTGCGCTGGGTCACCGGCCGCGAGGTCGAGTCGGTGACGGCGGTGGGCGCCAACCGCGGCGACGGCTACTTCGCCGACGCCCGCGACGTCGACACCAGCGCGGCCGTCCTGGTGCTGGACGACGGCACGATCGCGACGATGCAGGGGTCCCGCTACAACGGCGCGGGCTACGACGTCCGGATGGAGCTGTCCGGCACCGCCGGGACGTGGGTGGTCGGGCTGGACGAGCGGGCCGCGCTGCGGTCGGCGGAGCCGGGCGTCGACTGGCCGTCGGGGGACGCGTGGACCAACTTCTGGGACCGGTTCGAGCCCGCTTACGCGAGCGAGATTGGAACGTTCCTAGACATGGCGCGGGGCCACGCCGACAGCCCCTGCACCGTCGACGAGGCCCTGGAGGCGCTGCTCATCGCCGAGGCCGCCACCGTGTCGCTGCACGAGGAACGCCGCGTCCGGACCGCGGAGCTGCGATGATCTGGGCCATCGCGTTCGGCGCCGTCGCCCTCGCCTTCGTGTGGGTGACCGGCGTCAACGACGGCGCCGCGCTGCTCGGGCTGAGCGGCCGCTACCCCCGCTCGCCCGCGCCGCTGCTCATGCTGCTCGTCCTGCTGCCGCTGGTGCTCGTCCCGCAGCTCGCCGGCACCGCCGTCGCGCGGACCTTCACCGAGCGGCTCGCCGACCTCGGCGACCCGCACGGCGCGGTCGCGTTCCTGCTCGGCGTCACGGTCGCGCTCGGCGTCGTCGGGCTCCTGTCCCGCAAGGGGCTGCCGACCAGCCTCACCCTCGCGATCCTCGGCGGCATCGGCGGCGCCTGCCTCGGCATGGGCCTGCACGTTTCCTGGGACGGGCTCGCCACCGTCCTGCTCATCGGCGCGGCCGCCCCGCTCGTCGGGACGACCGTCGGCTACGGCCTCGGGCTCGCGTCGCGGCGCGTCCCCTCGTTCGCCGGCATGCCGCGCGCCGTCCGCACCGCCCACGTCGTGGCCTACGGCGCGCAGTGCGCCGCCTACGCCGCGAACGACGGGCAGAAGATGCTCGCCGTCGTCAGCGTCGCCCGCCAGGTCGTGACGACGCGGCGGCTCGGCGCGGTCGGGCCCGTCCAGCCCGCGCCGCTGATGCTGCTGCTGATCGCGGTCGTGTTCTGCGCGGGCGCGCTGAGCGCGGTGCACCGCGTCGGGGAGCGGCTCGGCCGCGGCCTCGTCCTCGCCCGCCCGCTGCACGTCGTCTCGACCGAGGCCGCCGCGGCGGCGTCGGTGGCGGCCAGCTCGCTCGCCGGCGCGCCCGTCAGCATGACCCAGTCGGTCACCGCCGGGGTCGTCGGCGTCGCCGCCAGCGAGGGCGCGTCCCGGGTGCGCTGGCAGAACGTCCTCGGCATCGGCGCGGCCTGGCTGTTCACGCTGCCGCTGGCGTTCGCCGCCGGCGCCGCCGGCGGCCTCGCCGCGAGGGCGCTGTGAGCGCCGCGGTGCGGCCCGCGCGCCGCTTCCGGCTTGTCTGGGACGACCTGCGCGGCCGGTCCGGGAACCGGGTGATCGACCAGGTCGGCCGGCAGATCCGCGCCGTCCGCGACGGCGCCGAGCTGGCCCGCGCGATGGCCGCCGGGCGCACCTCGCCCGCCGACGCGCGCGCCCGGATGGCCGAGATCGAGCACGCCGGCGACGCCGAGCGCGCCGCGCTCGCCGCGATGCTGCGCGGCGTGCTCGCCACGCCCATCGACCGGGAGGACCTCTACCGGCTGTCCCGGTCCGTCGACGACGTGCTGGACAACCTGCGCGACTTCGTCCGGGAGGCCGACCTGTTCGGCCCGCCGGACCTCGACTTCACCCTCGCACCGCTGGACGCCGTCCTCGACGGGCTGACCGCCCTCGACGGTGCCGTCCGGAAGGTCCTCGCCGAGCCCGCCGCCGTCACCCTCGCGGCGCTGGGCGCGCGCAAGGCCCGCAACCGGGTCCGGGAGACCCGGCAGGCCGAGCTGGCCCGCCTGTTCGCCGGACCGCTCGGCATCGACGTCCTGCGCGGCCGGGAGCTGCTCGCCCGGCTCGACGCGGTCGGCCGCCGCCTCGGCGAGGCGGCGGACGCGCTGTCGGACGCGATGCTCAAAAGAAGTCACTGACCCCGCTGTCACGAACGACCCCGCTGTCACGAACGACCCCGCTGTCACGAACGACCCCGCTGTCACCGCATGAGAGCCGCAGGTCGGGGGCCCGCGGATGCACACCGAGGAGAGAACTCACATGATCCGCACCATTCCCGCCGGGCGCCGCGCCCGGGCCGGTGCCGCGGCGGCCGCAGCCGTCGCCACCGCGCTGCTGAGCGCCTGCGCGCCGTCGACCAGCGGGCAGGCCGGCGACGAGGGGACGCCGCTGCCGTCGGTGACCGTGGAGGACGCCGCGTCGTTCAAGCTGGACGACCTCGTCGCCGCCGCCAAGAAGGAGGGCGGCGTGCTCGCCTACGACGGCAGCGGCGACGTCAAGGACATGGCGGAGGCGTTCACGAAGAAGTACGGCATCAAGGCCGAGGGCGTGAAGTCCAAGGCCGCCGACACCGCCGAGAAGATGACCCGCGAGGCGCAGGCCAAGAACGTCACGATCGACGTGAACCTGTTCGAGGACGGCCCGATGCTCGTCGGGCAGCTCCTGCCGCAGCAGGTCGTCAAGACGTGGATCCCGCCGGACCTCGCGCCGCACATCAGCGAGGCGAACCGCAACCCGCTGATGATGATCTCCAAGGCGTACGTGTTCACCTACAACCCGAAGCTGAGCCCGCAGGGCTGCCCGGTGAAGAACATCTGGGACCTCACCGACGCCGAGTGGAAGGGCAAGGTGATGCTGCAGGACCCGCTGGGCAAGGAGGTCTTCACCCAGTGGTTCACGCAGATGGCCAAGCAGGGCGGCGACAAGCTCACCGCCGCCTACGAGCAGCTCGGCAAGGGCAAGCTGAAGCTGTCGGAGGACGACCCGGCGCACGAGTGGGTGAAGCGGTTCGCGCAGAACGCGCCGGTCCTGACCACCGAGGACGAGGACGTCGCCGCCGGGGTCGCCGCCCCGAACCAGACGCAGCAGCGCATCGGCCTGCTCTCCATCGCGAAGTTCCGCGACCTGGAGGAGAAGGGCTACCAGATGAAGGTCTGCGAGGGCATGAACCCGTGGGTCGGGTTCGCGTACCCGAAGTTCGCGACCATCGCGACCGGCTCCAAGCACCCGAACGCCGCGAAGCTCTTCGTGCACTTCGCGATGGAGAAGGAGGGCTTCGACCTGGAGGCCCACGCCGGCGGGGTGTCCGGTAACGACGCGGTCGGCGTCAGCAAGAACAACCCGCCCGGGCTGACCGACTGGAACACGCAGCTGTACCAGTTCTCCGCGAGCCAGCTCATCGCCGACTTCCGCGACCGCCAGGACATCAAGGACTTCTGGCGGCTCAACCACCACTGATTCTCTGTCCGGCGGGCCGCGAGCGGCGGCCCGCCGGGCCCTCACCCCGGAGGAACCTTCCATGGCGGTCGCCGCCTCCGCACGGCCGGCGTCACGTGGCCGGCGCGTGCTCTACCGGGCCCGCGTGCTGCTGCGCGATCCCACCGTGCTGCTCGGCATAGTGATGAGCCTCGTCCTGCTGTATCTGGTCATCGCGCCGCTGGTGTCGGTGATCTCCGACGCGGGCCGCGTCCAGTACGGGGACGGGGCGCGCTCCGGCCAGGCCCCCGGCTCCTGGACGAGCTACTACCTGTGGCGGGTGTTCCGGTCGCCCGTCAGCAAGCTGCTGTTCTGGGAACCGCTGTGGCACACGCTGTTCGTCGCGGTCGGCGTCATCGTGTTCGCGCTGGTCGTCGGCGGTTCGATGGCGTGGCTGGTGACGCGGACGAACGTGCCGGGCCGCAGGTTCCTGGCCGCCGCGCTCGTCGTGCCGTACATGCTGCCGTCCTGGACGTTCGCGCTGGCGTGGCTGACGCTGTTCAAGAACGAGGGGTCCGGCGGGCAGGTCGGGTACCTGCAGGGCGCCGGGATCCACACCCCGGACTGGCTCGCGTACGGGCCGCTGCCGATCATCGTGACGCTGGGCCTGCACTACTACCCGTTCGTGCTGCTGCTGTTCGGGAACGCGCTGCGCCGCATCGACTCGCAGCTGGAGGACTCGGCGCGGATCCTCGGCGCGGGCGGGAAGACGGTCATGCGCCGGATCACGCTGCCGCTGATGATGCCGGCGCTGTCGTCGGCGGTGCTGCTGGTGCTCGGCCGCGTCCTCGGGACGTTCGGCACCCCGTACATCCTGGGGCTGCCCGGCGACTACAACGTGCTGTCGACGAGCCTGTACCACGCGATCCGGGACCGCAGCACGGGCGTCGCGTCGACGCTCGCGGGCGTGATCGTGCTGGTCGGCGTGCTGGTGGTGCTCGTCGACACGCGGCTCGTCCGGGAGCAGCGCCGGTTCGTCACCGTCGGCGGGAAGGGCGCGATGGACCGGCGCGGCGACCTGCGCGGCTGGCGCTGGCCCGCCTTCGCGATCGGGATGGCGGTGTTCGCGGCGAGCGTCATCGTGCCGGTGCTGACGCTGCTGCTGTCCACGATCACCAAGACGCCCGGCGTGTTCAGCGCGGACAACTTCACGCTCAAGTACTGGTTCGGCAGCGACATCCCCGGCGCGGTCGGGTTCCCGCACGGCGTGCTGCGCGGCACCGAGCTGTGGGAGGCGGCCTGGAACAGCCTGCGCATCGTCGGCCTGGCGTCGCTGGTCTGCGGGCTGCTCGGCCTGCTGATCGGGTACGTGGTGGTGCGCGGCGACGGCAGCCGGGTCGCGACGTTCCTGCGGCAGGTGTCGTTCTTGCCGTATCTGGTGCCCGGCATCGCGTTCGCCGCCGCCTGCCTGTCGCTGTTCGCGGTGCGGCGCGGCCCGGTCCCGGCCCTCTACGGGACGATCACGCTGCTCGTCCTGGTGCTGGTCATCACGCACCTGCCGTACTCGTCGCGGTCGGGGATCTCGGCGATGATGCAGCTCGGCCGGGAGCCGGAGGAGGCCGCGCAGATCAGCGGCGCGCGGTGGCCGACCCGGATGCTGCGGATCATCATCCCGATCCAGCGCGGCGCGCTCGTCACCGGCGTGGTGCTGCCGTTCATCTCCGGCCTCAAGGAGCTCAGCATCGTGATCATGCTGACGACCTCGGGCACCCAGCTGCTGACCACGCTGTCGATCGGGCTCGTCGACTACGGCTACACCCAGCTCGCCAACGGCGTCGTGCTCGTCATCGCGCTGGTCTCGTTCACCATGACCTACCTGGCCCAGCGGCTCACGAAGAGCAGCCTGGCCTCGGGCATCGGAGGTTGATCAATGCCGACCATCACGCTCAGCGGAGTGGTCAAGAACTACGTCAGCGGGCACGCGGCGGTGAAGGACCTCGACCTCACCATCCCCGACGGCTCGTTCACCTGCCTGCTCGGGCCGTCCGGCTGCGGGAAGACGACCACGCTGCGGATGATCGCCGGGCTGGAGCAGCCGACCCTCGGTGAGATCACCGTGGGGGACCGGGTGCTCGACTCGGTGGAGAAGGGCGTCTACGTCCCGCCGGAGAAGCGCGACATGGGGCTCGTCTTCCAGAACTACGCGCTCTGGCCGCACCTGACGGTGCGCGGGAACACCGAGTTCGGGCTGCGGATGCGCAAGGTCCCGGCGGAGCGGCGCAAGGCCCGCGCGATGGAGGCGCTGGAGAAGGTCCAGGTGGCCGAATGCGCGGACCGCTACCCGTCGCAGCTGTCCGGCGGGCAGCAGCAACGCGTCGCGCTGGCCCGGATGCTCGCGGTCGACCCCGACGTCCTGCTGCTGGACGAGCCGCTGTCGAACCTGGACGCGCGGCTGCGGCTGGAGATGCGCACCGAGCTGAAGCGTATCCACGACGAGACCGGCGCGACCGTCGTGTTCGTCACGCACGACCAGATGGAGGCCATGACGATGGCCACCCACATCGCCGTGATGTGCGACGGCGAGTTGCAGCAGGTCGCGCCGCCGATGGAGATGTACGAGCGGCCCGCGAACCGGTTCGTCGCCGAGTTCGTCGGGAGCCCGCCGATGAACATGGTGCCGGGCGAGCAGGCGGGGCTCGCGTCGTCGTTGCAGCGGTTCGCCGAGAAGCGCGGCGACTTCGGCGCGGTCGGCTGCTTCGGCGTCCGTCCCGAGGTGCTGCGGCTGGCCGCGCCGGGCGGCGCCGTCCCGGATTCCGCCTGGTCGGAGGACGCGATCGTCGAGACCGTCCTGCCGACGGGCCCGAGCTGGACGGTCGAGCTGCGCGCCCACGACACCCGGATGTTCGCGATCACGCACGAGGACCCGGGCGCGGGCCCCGGCGACGCGCTGCGCTGCTGGGCGCGTCCGGAGGCCCTGCACCTGTTCGGTGCGGACGGCGCCCGCGTCGCCGCCTGGGACGAGGCCGTCGCGCCGGTCCGCGAGGCCGCCAAGTGAGCGACACGACCCCCAGGACCGACGCGAGCCCCATGACCGACGCGAGCCCCAGGACCGACGTGACGCACCGCCTCTCGGGCCGCACGATGCGCAGGCCGCGGGCGCTGCTGCTGGACTTCGGCGGCGTGCTCGTCGAGACGTCCCGCAAGCCGGGCTGGTCGGCGGCGCTCGCCAAGGAGGTCCACGCGCTGCTGTCCCGCGCCGGTTGCCACGACCTCGACGCCGCCGCCGTGGAGACCGACATCAAGGCGGGCGCCGCCGCCGACAAGTGCTGGAAGGACGCGATGTCGCGGCCCTACGCGCCGGCGGAGATGACCCACACCGGGTTCTGGGGCGACTACGTCGCCGCGGACTGGCCCGCGCCCGCGCGGCAGCTCGTCGTCGCGCACGCCACCCCGCTGTGCAAGCGGATGGGGGAGCTGCGGCAGGACCGGCATACCCGTCCCGGCATCCCCGAGCTGCTGGACGGCGCCGCCGCGCTCGGCATCCCCTGCGGGATCGTCAGCAACGCGCTGTCGGGGGCGGTACACCGCGACTACACCGAGGCGACGGGCCTCGCCGGGAAGCTGGCGATCGAGGTCTACAGCGACGAGGCCGGGGTCCGGAAGCCGAACCCGGAGATGGTCTGGATCGCCACGCGCGCGCTCGGCGTCGAGCCCGAGGACGCCTGGTACGTCGGCGACAACTTCGACCGGGACGTGGTGTGCGGGCACCGCGCCGGCGTCGGCGGCAACGTGCTGATGGTCGCCAAGGGCACCTACGACGTCCCGTACGAGGTCCGCTACCGGCCCGACGCCGTCGTCGACGACGGCCACGGGCTGCTGGACCTGCTCACCACCGCTGCCGAAGGAGACGCATGAACAGCAAGGGCATCGGCGTGCCCGAGTCGATCGAGCTCGCGCGGATCGCGGAGACCGCGGCGCGCGCGACCGGCGACCGGCTGCGTGGAGCGTTCCGATCGCGTCCGGAGGTCGCGCTCAAGCGCGACTTCCACGACCCGGTCACCGAGCACGACCGCGCCGCCGAGGAGACGATCCGCGCGGTGCTCGCCGAGCACACGCCCGGCAGCGTCGTCGTCGGCGAGGAGGGCGGCACGCGCGGCGAGGAGGGGGACGTCCGCTGGTACGTCGACCCGATCGACGGGACCGCGAACTTCGCCGCCGGCCTGCCGTTCTTCTGCACGTCGATCGCGGCCGTCGCGGGCGGCGAGGTCGTCGCGGGAGTGGTGTACGACCCGGTCCGCGACGACATGTTCACCGCCTCGCTCGACGGCGCGACCTGCAACGGCGAGCCGATCCGCTCCGCCGGCGCCACGGAGGACCGGACCGGCGTGATCGTCACCGGCTACCCCAACGCGCGCGAGCTGAAGCGGGCGGGCGACGCGGCGCTGCGCAACTACGCGCGGCTCGTCGAGTCGTTCGCCACCGTCCGGCGGCCGGGGAGCGCGGCGCTGTGCCTGGCGCACGTCGCGGCGGGCTGGTCGGACGCGGCGTACGGCACGTCCGTCAACGCGTGGGACGTCTCGGCAGGGCTGCTGCTGGTCCGCCAGGCCGGCGGCACCTACCTGCCGCTCGGCGGGGAACCGGGCGGCGACGACTGGGACGCCCCCGGCTACGTCGCGTGCGTCGGCGGGTTCGACCTCGCCGGGTCGGTGCTGTCGGAGATCGCGGGCCTGACCCCGGCGGGCAGCCGGTGAGCGCGACCGGCGTGCGGACCGCCGAGTGGATCGTCACGGACCTGGACGGCACGCTCGTCGGCCGCGACCTGCGGATCGTCGCGGCGAACCTCGCCGCGCTGCGGCGCTTCACCGGCGCGGGCGGCAGCGTCGTCGTCGCGACGGGCCGCAGCGAGGAGTCGGCGCTGCCGTACTACCGGGAACTCGGCCTCGCGACCCCGGCGATCCTCTACAACGGCGCCCGCATCGTGGACCTGAGCACGAACGCGGTCCTGTACCGGCGGTGCCTCGGCGCTGCGGCGTGGGCGCGGCTGACGCTGCTGTTCGACGAGATGCCGGACGGCGTGTGGCCGGTCGCGTTCAGCGGCGGCCGCGCCCACGTCCGGTCGGAGCCGGCGGCGCTGGCCGAGTACGCGCGCCGCGACCGGATCACCCTCGCGCGGATCGGCTCGTGGGGCGAGCTGCCCTTCGACGAGATCATCAAGGTGATGCTGATCTGCGACCGCCCGGAGCTGGTCGGCGCGGCGGAGACGGCCCTCGCCGGGTTCGCCGCCGACCCCGGCACCGGCGTCACGCTCGTCCGCTCCGAGGCGACGTACCTGGAGGTGCTGCCGGCGGGCGCGACCAAGGGCACCGCGCTGCGCGAGCTCGCGGCGCTGCGCGGTGTCCCGATGGACCGGATCGCGGCCATCGGCGACAACCCCAACGACCTGGACATGATCCAGGCCGCCGGGCTCGGCGCGGCCGTGGGCGACGGGGACCCCGGCGTCCGCGCCGCCGCCGACGTCGTGGTCGCCGACTGCGCGGCGGGCGCCGTCGCCGACCTGGTCGCCCGGGTCATGCCGTGATCCTGACCGTCGTCGGCTGCGCGGGCACCGTCCCCGGGCCGGACGCCGCGTGCTCCTGCTACCTGCTGGAGCACGCGGGGTACCGGCTGCTGCTCGACCTCGGCACCGGCGCGCTCGGCCCGCTGCAGCGCCACGCCGACCCGTGCGCGATCGACGCCGTCGTGATCAGCCATCCGCACCGCGACCACTACTCGGACCTGATCCCGCTCGCCTACCTGCGGGACCGGCGCGGCGCGGCGAAGCGGCTGCCCGTCACCGCGCCCGCCGGGACGGCGGCGCACGTCGTGAACCCGGCGGCGCCGCCCGCGTACGCGGGCGCGCTCGACTGGCGCACCCCGCCCGCCGAGCCGCGCCCGTTCGGGCCGCTCACCGTCACGACGGCGCCGGTCGTCCACTCGGTGCCGGGCGTGGCGGTGCGGGTGTCGGCGGACGGTGCGAGCCTCACCTACTCCGGCGACTCCGGCGAATGCGGGGAGCTGCTCGACCTCGCGCGGGGCACGGACGTGCTGCTGTGCGAGGCGGCGGCGTCCGTGCGGACGCCGGGCGCGTCCGAGACGCACCTGACGCCCGTCCAGGCGGCCGGGCTCGCGCGGGAGGCGGGTGCGGGGCACCTCGTCCTCACGCACCTGCGGCCGTGGGCGGACCCGCTCGCCGCGCTGCGCGACGCCCGGGAGGTCTACGCCGGGCCGATCTCGCTCGCCGTGCCGGGACTGCGCGTCATGGTGTGAAAGCCCTGGTCGTGGCGCGTCCGGTCAGGACGGGAGGGACGGTGATGCGCCGTCCCTCCCCGGTCCCGCCGCCGATCCGGTCGAGCAGCGCCGCCATCGCCCGCGCGCCCAGCTCGGCAGCCGGTGCCGCGACCGTCGTCACGCCCCCGGCCTCCGCGCCCGGCGCCTCGCCGACGGCGACCAGCGACACGTCGCCCGGGACGTCGAGCCCTGCCCGGAGAAGCGTGATCAGCGCCGAGGTCCCGGTTGCGTCTCCGACCGCCACGACACTCGTCGGCGCCCCGTCCGACCGCCACGGGACGTCCCGGACAGGCGTGAGCCCGGCGGCGGCGATGGCCGCCTCGTAGGCCTTCTCCAAGCGCGAGCGGCCTGGGCCGGCGTTCAGGAAGGCGATGCGGCGGTGCCCGAGCCCGGCCAGATGCGTCACGGCCAGCCGCGTCGCCTCCGCGTCGTCGCCGGTCGCGCAGTCGACGCGGGCGGACCGCAGCGACCGTCCCGCCACCGCGACGGGGCAGCCGGCCGCGGCGCGCTCGATCTCCGCCGCCGCGATCCGCGGGCCGGCGAGGAGCAGCCCGTCCAGCCGCAGGTCGAGCAGCTCGCCCAGCGCGGCCCGCTCGCGCGCCGGGCGCCCGCCGCCACCGGCCAGCAGCACCCGGACGCCGCGCCGCGCGGCCTCGTCCGCCAGCCCGTCGTGGAGCGCCGCGAACAGCGGGTCGTGGAGGTCGGCGGCCAGCACCCCGACCATGCCGGTGCGGCCCGCCGCCAGGCCCCGCGCCATCACGTTGGGCCGGTAGCCCAGCTCGTCCGCCGCCTTGAGGACGGCCTCGCGGCGCTCCTTGCCGACCTTGGGCGAGCCGCGCATCACCAGCGACACCAGCGCCCGCGACACCCCCGCGCGCGCGGCGACGTCCTCCAAGGTCGGATGGGCCATCAACGTCCTCCACTCACGTGCCTGCCCCCGATCCAACCAGCCCTCGGCTCCCCGCGTTCACGTGTGGCGTGCCGCCCTCATGAAGCCG
>NZ_WBMR01000168.1 GCF_008923365.1 Actinomadura montaniterrae | reverse complement strand
GGCGCCGGACGCGTCCAGCAGCAGCGCCCATCCGCCGAGCAGCCGCGCCAGCCGCCGCACGAGCGCGCCGGGCCCGGTGAGCGCGGCGCGGGTCAGCTCGCGCTGGGCCTGGAACGCGCGGGTGACGTCCTCGTACCATTCGGCGGCCAGCATCCGCGAGACGGCCTTGCCGATCGCGATGAACGGGGTGGGGCGCGGCACCTCCAGCAGCGCGAGGCCCCGGTCGCGGGCGGCGGCGAGCAGCTCGGGCGGGACGCCGGGGTGGATGACGCCGACCGCGAAGCCGAGCCCGGCGACGCCGCGCCCGACGAGCCGGTCGACGTAGCGGGCGGCGCCGCCGGCGGTGAGCCGCATGCCGGTGGTGAGGACGAGCTCGCCGCCTTCGAGGAACGGGGTGGGGTCCTCCAGCTCGCTGACCGCGACCCACACGACCGGCGCGTCCGGCAGCGGGCCGGTGAGGGAGCGCAGGCCGAGCTGCGGCAGGGCCGCCACGGCGGCCAGCGTCGGCGGCACCCGCACTCCCTCATGTCCAAAGCTTTGGACGGATTTCGCCGTCCCGTACGGTTCATCGTAGGGGTGGTTCGGCTTATGTTCGCGCCATGACCAGCCAGAACCTGAGCGGCGGCGAGCGCCTGCCGCAGGAGCGACGCGTCGTGACCGAGATCCCGGGGCCGCGGTCCCGGGAGTTGCAGGAGCGCCGCGCCGCGGCGGTGGCGCCCGGCGTCGGCAGCGTGCTGCCGGTGTACGTGACGGACGCGGGCGGCGGGGTGGTCGTCGACGCCGACGGCAACTCGCTGATCGACTTCGGCTCCGGCATCGCGGTGACGAGCGTGGGCAACGCGAATCCGCGGGTCGCCGCGCGGGTGAAGGAGCAGGCGGACCGGTTCACCCACACGTGCTTCATGGTCGCGCCGTACGAGTCGTACGTGGCGGTGTGCGAGAACCTGAACCGGATCACGCCGGGCGACCACGAGAAGCGGTCGATCCTGGTCAACAGCGGCGCGGAGGCGGTGGAGAACGCCGTCAAGATCGCCCGGTACGCGACGGGCCGCCAGGCGGTCGTGGTGTTCGACCACGGCTACCACGGCCGGACGCTGCTGACGATGACGCTGACCGCGAAGAACATGCCGTACAAGCAGGGGTTCGGCCCGTACGCGCCCGAGGTGTACCGGATGCCGCTCGCGTACCCGTTCCGGTGGCCGACGGGGCCGGAGAACTGCGGGCCGGAGGCGGCGGCGCAGGCGATCGACCAGATCACCAAGCAGATCGGCGCGTCCAACGTGGCGGCGGTGGTCGTCGAGCCGATCCAGGGGGAGGGCGGGTTCATCGAGCCGGCGCCCGGGTTCCTGCCCGCGATCGCGGAGTTCTGCCGCGCGAACGGGATCCTGTTCGTCGCGGACGAGGTGCAGACGGGCTTCGCGCGGACGGGCGACATGTTCGCCTGCGAGCACGAGGGGATCGTCCCGGACCTGGTCACGACGGCGAAGGGCATCGCGGGCGGGCTGCCGCTCGCGGGCGTCACCGGCCGCGCGGACATCATGGACAAGGTGCACGGCGGCGGGCTCGGCGGCACCTACGGCGGCAACCCGCTGGCCTGCGAGGCGGCCCTCGCCGTCCTGGAGGAGATCGAGGAGGGCAAGCTGACCGAGCGGGCCCGCCGGATCGGGGAGATCATGCTGCCCCGGCTGCGCGCGCTCGCGGAGAAGCACGAGGCGATCGGGGACGTCCGGGGGCGCGGTGCGATGATCGCGATCGAGCTGGTCCGGCCCGGCACCAAGGACCCCGACCCGGAGTTGACGGCCGAGATCGCGCGGCGCTGCCACGCCGCGGGCGTGCTGGTGCTGACCGCCGGGACGTACGGCAACGTGCTGCGCTTCCTTCCTCCGCTGGTCATCCCCGAGCACCTGCTCATCGAGGGGCTCGAGGTGATCGAGGAGGCGTTCGCCGGCTGACCGCCTGAAGCCCGGCCGGGACCGCCGGCGCCCGGTGCGGCGCCGGCGGTTCCGGCATGCCCGCGTGCGCTTGTGAGGGGGCTCACACCGTTACCCGCCCGTTATTGACCGGTCTTCGTTTGGCCCCGTACGTTCGCAAATACGTTTGGGCCCGAATGAAGAGGCGCACATGCACGCGAACCCCGATCCCCAGGCAACCCCCGACCTGGTGCTGCTGGACGGCGAGGTGCTCACCGCCGACGCCGCGTTCCGCACCGCCCGCGCGGTGGCGATCACCGGCGGGACCGTCACCGCGGTCGGCGCGACCGACGCGATCCGCGCGCTGGCCGGCCCCCGCACCGAGGTCGTCGACCTGCGCGGCCGGACCGTCCTGCCCGGCATCAACGACTCGCACCTGCACGGCTGCGCGTTCGGCTCCACCCGCCCGCCGCTCGCGCTGGACGTCGGGTTCCCCGCCGTGCGCTCCATCGCCGACGTGCAGGCCGCCGTGAAGGACGCCGCGTCCCGGCTGCCGGAGGGCGCGTGGATCCGCGGCAACGGCTGGGACACCGGATACCTCACCGAATGCGCCGACGGCCGCCGGATGCCCGACCGCGCCGACCTCGACGCCGTCGCGCCGCACCACCCCGTCTACCTCCAGGACTTCAGCGGCCACCTCACCTGGGCCAACTCCCGCGCCCTCGACCTCGCCGGCGTCACCGCCGACACGCCCGTCCCGGAGGGCGGCGTCATCCACGTCGACGGCGCAGGCAACCCGACCGGGCTGCTCGCCGAGGGCGCGCAGGCCCTCGTCCAGCGGCACCTGCCCGCCTACACCCGCGACCAGATCGAGCGCGCCATCCGCGAGGCCGTCGCGACGCTGCAGCGCGAGGGCATCACCAGCTACACCGAGCCCGGCCTCGGCCCCGGCGGCAAGAGCCTGTTCGCGGGCGCCGCCGGGCAGCTCACCCTCGACGTCTACGCCGATCTCGCGCGCGCCGGAGACCTCGGCGCCCGCGTCAGCGTCCTGCTGCTGCTCACCGGGATGGGCGGGTCCGCCGCCGAGATCGCCGAAGGGCTGGCGAGCGCCGAGATTCCGGACGGCGTCGACCCGCGCCTGCTGCGCGTCCTCGGCGTGAAGCTGTTCGCCGACGGCATCCCGCCGAACAAGACCGCGTGGATGAGCGAGGAGTACACCACCGGCGGCCACGGCTGCCTGTGCGTGCACGGCGCCGCCGACGCGCTGCGCACCCGCGAGCTGACCGAGATGATCCGGCTCGCGCACGCCGCCGGGCACCAGCTCGGCGTGCACGTCACCGGCGACCTCGCCATCGACGCCGTCGTCGACGCGTTCGAGGCGGCGCAGGCCGAGCACCCCCGCGACGACCCGCGGCACTACGTCATCCACGCCGACCTCGTCGGCCCCCGCAGCCTCCGCAAGCTCGCCGCGCACGGGTTCGGCGCCAACATGAACCCGGCGATCAAATGGACGATCGCCGACATGATGGAGGAGATGCTCGGCCCCGACCGGGCCGCCTACCAGTGGCCGGTCCGGTCCGCGGTCGACGCCGGGATTCCCGTCACCGCCAGCTCCGACGCGCCGGTCACCTACCCGAACTGGCGGCAGGGCATCGCCGCGATGCTGCTGCGCGAGTCCAAGGCGAGCGGCCGGACGTACGGGCCGGAGGAGCGCGTCGGGCTGGCCGAGGCCGTCCGCGCCTACACCGCCAACGCCGCCTGGCAGGACTTCGCCGAGGACTGGAAGGGCACCCTCGAACCCGGCAAGGCCGCCGACGTCACCGTCCTCGACGGCACCCTCACCGGGCTCGACCCGCACGACCTGCCGGACACGCCGGTCGCGATGACGGTGTTCGACGGCCGGGTCGTGTACGCCGCCGAGGGCGTCTGACATGCGGATCGGCACGATCCTCGCGGCGGCGGCGCTGCTCGCGGCGGCCGCCGGCTGCGCGACCGGCGCCGACGCCGGCACGGGCCCGATCCGGATCGGGTCGGTGTCGACGCTCAGCGGCGCGGTCACCTTCCCCGAGGCGTCGCAGGCCGCCCGCGCCGTCTTCGACGACGTCAACGCCGCCGGCGGGATCAACGGCCGGAAGATCGCCTACACCGCCGGCGACGACAAGGGCGACCCGGCGACCGCCGCGCTCGCCGCCCGCGACGTCATCCAGAACAAGCACGCCGTCGCCCTCGCCGGCGGCGCGAGCCTGGTCGACTGCCAGGTCGACGGCCCGCTCTACGACCGCTACGCGATCGCCGACATCCAGGGCACCGGCGTCGACCCCGGCTGCTTCCGGTCCCCGACGATCTCGCCGACGAACGTCGGCCCGTTCCTCGGCACCACCCTCACGCTCTACTACGCGTCCGAGCACCTGGGACTGAACCGGCTCTGCGGGTTCTTCTCCATCATCGGCAGCACCGGACGCGCCTACCACGACGGCGTCACCCGCTGGACGAAGCTGACCGGCAAGCGGCTGCTCATCGAGGACCGCAGCCTGTCCGCGCAGACGACCGACTACACGCCCTACATCCTGCGGGCCCGCGCGGCCGGCTGCCAGGGCGTCTTCTTCAACGGCACCGAGCCGATGGACGTCGGCTGGGTGAAGGCGGCGCACGCCCAGAACGTCACCGGCGTCAAGTGGCTCTTCCTCACCTCCACCTACACCGACCAGGCGGCGCGCGCGTTCGGGCCGTCCGGCGCGGACGTGGTGGCGCTGTCGGAGTTCGAGCCGTACACCGACGTCCGCTCCTCGGCCAACCAGGACTGGAGGGCCACGATGACCAGGCACCACGTGCCGCTCACCTCGTTCGCCCAGGGCGGCTACCTCGCCGCGACCCATCTCGTCACCGTGCTGCGCGGGATCAAGGGCGACATCACCCGTGCGTCCGTGCTGCGGGCGCTGCGGACCCTGCGCCCGCTGCCGTCCGGCATGACCGGCACCCCGTTCGCGTTCGGCCCCGGCGACGCGCACGCCTCCAACCTCGCGGGCAAGTTCGTCCGGCCGGGCGGCAACGGCTGGACGGTGCTCACCCCCGACTGGGTCAGGCTGCCCAATGGTTGAGGGAGCGATCGCCGGACTCGCCGGCGGCGGCGCCTACGCCGCGCTCGGGCTCTGCCTCACGCTGATGTTCCGGCTGGTCAGGGTGGTGAACTTCGCGCAGGTCGCGATCGGCGTCATCGGCGTCTACACGATGGCGGTCGCCGCCGAGCACGGCTGGCCGTACGGGCTCGCGGCCCTCGCGGGGCTGCTCGCCGCCGTCTTGGTCGCCGCCGCGCTCGGCTGGGTGATGGGGAAATGGTTCGGGGAGGCCGGCACCGACCAGCGCTCCGCGATCTCCATCGCGTTCCTCGTCGGCCTGCTCGCCGCCTCCTACCTGGCGTTCGGCACCCACCCGCGCCGCATGCCCGGGGAGTTCGGCGGCTCGCTGTTCACGGTCGACGGCATCACGATCACGCAGGCGTCCGCGGTGTGCGTGCTCGGCACGGTCGTGGTGGCGGGCGCGGCGTGGCTCGTGCTGGCCCGGACCGTCCTCGGGCTGCGGCTGCGCGCCCTGTCCGAACGCCCGACGACCGCCGAGCTGCACGCCATCCCGAGCCGCCGCCTCGGCGTCGGCATGTGGGCGGTCACCGGGCTGCTGTCCGCCGCCGTCCTGCTGGTCGTCGCGCCGCAGCAGACCAGCGACCAGACGTCGCTGGCGCTGATGGCGATCCCCGCCTGCACGGCGGCCCTGGTCGGCGGGTTCCGCAGCCTCGGCCTCACCGTCGCCGGCGGCCTCGGGCTCGGCGCGCTGCAGGGCGCGCTCGCCCACGTCGGCGAGCTCGCGCAGTACCGCGACGCGGTGCCGTTCCTGGCGATCCTCGCCATCTTGATCTGGTCGCAGAGGCGGGAGGTGTGGGATGCGGCGCGTTGAGTTCCTCCGGCAGCCGCTCGCGGCGCTGGTCGTCATCGCGGTCGCGGCCGCGGTGGTCCCCGAGTACTGGCTGTTCCTCGCGACGTCGGCGCTAATGTCGGCGGTCGCGCTGCTCGGCCTCGGCGCCGTCGGCCGCGCGGGCATGAACTCGCTGTGCCAGCTGTCGTTCGCCGCCGTCGGCGCGTGGACGGTCGCGCGGCTCAGCGTCTGGGACGTCCCTGGCTCGATCATCGTCTGGGTCGTCGCGGGCGGGCTCGCCGCGATGCCGTTCGGCCTCGTCGTCGGGCTCCCGGCGCTGCGGCTGCGCGGCGTGCACCTCGCCGTCGTCACGCTCGGGTTCGCCGCGGCGGCCGACGTCGTCGTGTCGGCCGTCAACTTCCCCGGCGTCGACTCCTACCAGCAGGTCGGACGGCCCGGCTTCCTCGCCACCGACCGGCAGTACTTCGTCTACGCGGGCCTGGTGTTCGTGATCGCCGGCATCGGCGCCGAGCTGCTCGGACGCACCCGGACCGGCGCCGCGTGGCGGGCCGTCCGGTTCTCCGAGCGCGCCACCGCCGCGTCCGGCACGAGCGTCGCCCGCGCGAAGCTGTCCGCGTTCGCCGCCAGCGCGTTCGCGGCGGGCGTCGCGGGCGGGCTGCTCGCCGGCCAGGTCGGCATGATCACCGCGCAGAACTTCCAGACGATCGGGTCGCTCGCGCTGTTCGTCGTCGCCGTCATGGCGGGCGCCGAGTACGTCGGCGGCGCGCTGTTCGGCGGCGTGCTGATGACGTTCGTCCCGGAGCTGTTCCGCCGCGCCGGGATCTCGCAGGACTGGGCGAACGTCCTGTTCGGCGCGGGCGCGGTGCAGGCGCTGTCGCAGGGCAGCAGCGTCAGCGAGGGCCTCGCCCGGCGGCTGCGCGCCCGGCGTCCCGCGCCCGTCCCGCCGCCGCGCGCCGCGACGTCCGGCGGCGAACCGCCGCTCGGCACCGAACCGCTCCTGGAAGTGCGCGGGCTGAGCGTGCGGTACGGGCAGGTCAAAGCGCTGCAGGACGTCGACCTCGTCGTCCCGGAGGGCACCGTCATGGGGCTGATCGGGCCGAACGGTGCGGGCAAGTCCACGCTCACCGACGCGCTGTCCGGCTTCATCCCCTCCGCGACCGGGAGTGTCACGCTCGCCGGACGCCGGCTGGACGGCCTGCCCGTACACCGCCGCACCGCCGCCGGGCTGCGCCGCACCTTCCAGCAGGACCGCGTCCCGACCGGCCTCACCGTCGGCGCCTACCTGCGGTTCGCCGCGCACCGGCGGGTCACCCCGGCCGAGGTCGGCGACGTCCGGGAGTTCCTCGGCTGCCCGCCGGAGGACGCGCACGTCGCCGACCTCGACGTCGGCAGCCGCCGGCTGCTGGAGGTCGCCGCCGCGCTGCTCGCCCGCCCCGAGCTCGTCGTCCTGGACGAGCCCGCCGCCGGCCTCGCGCACGCCGAGTCGCTCGCGCTCGCCGACCGGCTCGTGGAGGTGCCCGCCCGCTACGGCGCGTCCGTCCTGCTCATCGAGCACGACCTGGACATGGTCCGGCGGGCCTGCGCGCGGATCGTCGTCCTCGACTTCGGCGAGGTCATCGCGTCCGGCCCGCCCACCGAGGTCCTCGCGCGGCCCGACGTGGCCCGCGCCTACCTGGGAGACGAGGTGGCCCTCACATGAAGGAGCTGAGGCTCGACGCGGTGTCGGTCGGGCGGGGCGGCGCGCCGATCGTCCGGGACGTCGGCCTGACCGTCCCGGCGGGCGAGGTCACCGTCCTGCTCGGCCCGAACGGCGCCGGGAAGACGACGCTGCTGGAGGCCGTCGCCGGGGTGCTGCCGATCACGTCGGGACGGCTCACCGGGGACGGCGACGACATCGCCGGCCTCGACCGGGTGCGGCGCGCGCGGCGCGGCATCGCGCTGGTCGAGCAGGGCCGGACGGTGTTCGCGCAGCTCACCGTCGCGGAGAACCTGCGGGCCGTGCGGCGCGGCCCGGCCGCCGACCGCGCCCTGGAGCTCTTCCCGGAGCTGCGCAAGCGGATGGACGTGCGGGCCGGGCTGCTGTCGGGCGGCGAGCAGCAGATGGTCGTGCTGGCGCGGGCGCTCGCGATGTCGCCGTCGGTGCTGCTGATCGACGAGATGTCGCTCGGCCTCGCCCCGGTGATCGTGAAGCGGCTGCTGCCGGCCGTCCGCGCGCTGGCGGACGGCGGCGTCGCGGTGCTGCTCGTCGAGCAGTTCGCCACGCTGGCGCTGGAGATCGCCGACACGGCGCACGTGCTGGCCGGCGGCCGCCTCACCCACTCCGGCCCCGCGGCGCCCCTCCGCAAGAACCCGGAACTCCTCCAAGCCGCCTACCTGGGCACCTGAAGACGTTCCCTTGTGGCGTGCCGCCCTTATGAGCACCGTCATAGGGGCGGCACGCCCCCACACCACGGGCGGGCGCGCCGGGGGCGCGGGGTTGGCGCGCCGCTCCCCTGCCGCCCGGTGCGCGGCCCCCCCCCCCCACAACTCGACGGAAGGACGCGCATGGGACGGGTATTGATCGTCACGGGCGGAGGGAGCGGGATCGGGGCCGCGGTCGCCGCGGCGGCGGCGGAGCGCGGCGACACCGCGGTGATCTGCGGGCGGCGCAAGGACGCGCTGGAGCGGGTCGCCGCCGCGACCGGCGCCGAACCGCGCGTCTGCGACGTGTCCGACCCGGACGCCGTCGCCGACCTGGTGGACGGCGTGGTCGCCGCGCACGGACGCCTCGACGGCCTCGTCGCCAACGCCGGCGTGATGCGCGCCGGCGCCGTCCTCGACCTCACCCCCGAGGACTGGGACGTCACGCTGCGCACCAACCTGACGTCGGTGTTCCTGCTGGCGAAGGCGGCCCTCCCGCACCTCATCGAGGCGAAGGGCGCCCTCGTCGCGGTGTCGTCGGTCGCGGCGCTGCGCGCCCCGCTGGACGGCGCCGCGTACGCGACGTCCAAGGCCGCGCTGACCATGCTCACGCAGACGATCGCCGCCGACTACGGGCCGCGCGGCGTCCGCGCGAACGTGGTGTGCCCCGGCTGGATCCGCACCGAGATGGCGGACGCGGAGATGAGCGAGTTCGGTGCGCCGCTCGGCCTCGGCCGCGAGGAGGCGTACGCGGAGGTCACCCGGCTCGTCCCGCAGCGCCGCCCCGGCACCCCGCAGGAGGCCGCGGCGGCGGTGCTGTGGCTGCTCGGCCCCGAGGCGTCCTACGTCAACGGCGCGGTGCTGTCGGTGGACGGCGGCACCGCGCTCCCCGACCCCGGGACCGTCCCCTTCGCCTTCGAGGTCAGAGCCCGCTAGTTGGAGGTCAGAGCCCGCTGTTTCTAGGTCAGAGCCCGCTGGCGGCGGGCGGCTCGACGGTCTTCAGGTCGTACAGCTCCGCGAGGATCTCGTAGGAGCGGATCCGGTCGGCGTGGTCGAACACCTGCGTGGTCACCATCACCTCGTTCACGCCGGTCCGCTCGACCAGCGCGTCCATCTGCCGCCGCACGGTCTCCGGGCCGCCCATGACCTGGTCGGCGAGCCGCGAGTCGATCATCTGCCGCTCCAGCGGCGTGTACGGGTGCGCGGCGGTCTCCTCCGGCGTCGGCAGCTTCCCCGGCCGCCCCTGCCGCAGCCGCAGGAACGCCAGCGCCTGCGGCGCGGCGAGCTCGCGGGCCCGCTCGTCGGACTCCGCCGCCGTCACCGACACGCCGATCATCGAGTACGGCTCGTCGAGCATCCCCGGACGGAACGAGTCGCGGTACAGCGCCAGCGCCGGCACCGTGTTCTCGGCGCTGAAGTGGTGCGCGAACGCGAACGGCAGCCCGAGCAGCCCGGCCAGCCGCGCGCTGTACCCGCTGGACCCGAGCAGCCACACCGGCGGCTCGTTGCCCGCCGCCGGCGTCACCGTGCTGTCCTCGGCGAAGTAGCCCCGCAGCTCGACGACCTGCTCGGGGAAGTCGTCGACCGACAGCGCGTCGGGGGAGCGGCGCAGCGCCCGCGCGGTCGCCTGGTCGGTGCCGGGCGCCCGGCCGAGGCCGAGGTCGATCCGCCCGGGGAACAGCGCCTCCAGCGTCCCGAACTGCTCGGCGACCACCATCGGCGCGTGGTTCGGCAGCATCACCCCGCCCGACCCGACCCGCATCCGCGACGTCACCGCGGCGACCTGCCCGATCAGCACCGAGGTCGCCGAGCTCGCGATGCCCGGCATCGTGTGGTGCTCGGCCAGCCAGTACCGGTGGAAGCCGAGCCCCTCGGTGCGCCGGGCCAGGTCGAGGGTGTTGCGCAGGGCGTCGCCGGACGTGGCGCCGCTCACCACGGGCGCCAGGTCGAGGACGGAGAAGGGGATGCTCATAAAGAGTGTGAACCCGCCGGGCCCCCGCCCTCTTCCCGCGTCAGCCGGTCAGCGCCGCCACCGCCGCCCCGGCGGCGACCGCGAGGACGACGGGCACGGTGATGCTGACCCACGACCAGTTCACCAGCCGGCGCGCCCGGTCGGCGTCCGAAGGGAAGACCCCCTCGGCCTTGGTGTACAGCACGGCGCCGACCACGACGAGCGGCAGGAACGCGAACGTGGTGAGCAGGCCCAGGATGAACGCGAGAGTCTGGCCGACCCGCGTGTAGGTCCCGTCGGACCCGATGCCGAACGCCAGTCGGGGAGCTGCTTCGTTCATGCGCGCACCGATCACTAGAAAGTGTGATCCGGATCATACGCTCCGTGAGCGGCGGCGCAAGGGGCCCGGACGCCCGATTTCCGGACGTCCGGGCACCACGGGAGCCTGCGGGGTCAGTGCAGGCGCAGGCCGAGCAGGACCGGGTCGTGGTCGGACGAGCGGAACGCGTCCGGGTGGTAGAAGCGCGGCTGGTTGTACTCGGTGTTGTAGTCGAGGAACGTCGGCTCGTCGCTGTTGACGTGCCAGATCGTCGCGCCCGTCACCCGCTTCGCCAGCGCGGCGCCGGCGAGCACGTGGTCGAGCTCGCCGGACATGCCGTCGAAGACGTAGGAGTAGCGCTGCTCCGGCCGGACGAACCGCTCGGTCTGCCCGGCGAGGCCGGCGGCGGTGAGCACCTTGATCGGGTCCTCGGCGGTGTAGCTGTTGAGGTCGCCGATGACGAGCGGGTTCTCCTCCTGGGCGGCGAGCGCGGCGACCGCCTTCGCCTGGACGACGCGGTGGGCGTTGAAGCAGCCCTGCCCGTCGCCCTGGTCGGTGTCGGCGCCGGTCGCGCCGGTGCAGCCCTTCGACTTGAGGTGGTTGACGATCAGGGTGAACGCGGTGCCGCCGTTCACCGGCCGGAACGCCTGCGCGAGCGGCGGGCGCTCGAACACGGCCTGGTCGGACGAGTGCGCCGCGCCGACCGGCGTCAGCTTCGCGGGCTTGTAGATGATCGCGACGTGGATCGCGTCGGTGCCCGGGTTCGGGTTCTCGATCCAGGAGTACGTTCCGGCGCCGACGGCGTCGTTGAGCCGGTCGACCAGCGTCTTCAGCGCGCCGCTGTCGCCGTTGTTCTCGACCTCCATGAGCCCGGCGACGTCCGGGTCCAGGCCCTTGAGGGCGGCGACGAGCTTGGTCAGCTGCCGCTCGCGCTCGTCGGCGGTGTTCGCGCCGCGCTCGTTGAGAGTGGTGAACCAGTTGAGGGTGTTGAAGCTCGCCACGCGGACGTCGCCGCCGACCGGCTGCGGCTTCTTCGGCTGCGGGTTGTCGTTGGCGAAGTGCGCCGTCTTGGTGGGCTGGAGCGCGTAGGCGCCGAACTGGTAGGTGAGGACGCCGGTGAGCCCGGCCGTGGTGTCGCCGATCCGCAGGACGCGCTTGTCGGTGTACGGGATCGTCGCCGGGTCCTGCACGTTCGACCCGTCGTCCACGAGGAGCTGCCGCGCGTCGTTGTCCGCCTGCGTCGAGCCGTGTCCATCGGTGGGCTGGAAGAGGCGGCCGCCGGCGGAGACGGTGATCTCGCCGTAGCGGCCGAGCTGGTAGGTCTCGGTGGCGGTGAGCTTCTGCGGGAAGCGCAGCAGCTCGCCCTCGTACTGCTCGAGGTTCGCGCCGTCCTCCAGGGGCAGCCGCACGTTGTCGGGCGCGACCTCGCCGTCGCCGCACACGTTCACGGTGGTGACGGGCGACAGTTCGGTGAGGCCGTTGTACTCGGTGGCCTTGCCGGTGACGAGGACGCGGTCGCCCGGCTGCACCTCCTGCGTGGAGTAGACGAAAAGCCCGTCGGAGGTGCGCGGGTCGTCGTCGGGGGTCGGGTCCTGGACGAAGAACCCCTTGAGCTGGTCGGCGCGCTGGAAGTCGCCGGTGACGACGCCCTCGACGCGGACGGTCTGCCCGCGCAGCGGGGAGGTGGTCCCGGTGCCCTGGACCTCGGCGATCTGGTGGGTGGCGGGAGTGGCGCAGGTCTCCGGCTCCGCCGCGGCGGCCGGGCCGCCGGCCGCCGTGGCCGCCGCGGCCGCGGTGATGCCGGCGGCCAGGACGGTCGTGAGTGCTGCTGCTGTTCGGCGCATGCGCGGGACGGTACGGCCCGGCCGCCCCGTACCGGCGAACCGTTAATGAAGACTCCACCAATTTGCAATGGATTGTCGCAATTGGAATGGCCCAGGACGCGCCGGTGAAAGGGAGGGTCGAGCGTAGACCTGACCGTCGCCCTGCCCCTCCCGCACCGACCTGGTGAAGCCGGGTCGTCGACGAGCCCGCCGACGCGGCGGCGTGCGCAGCTGCGGCAGCGTCAGCGAGTCGTGGATGGCCGCCGGCGCCCGCGCGGAGATCGCCATCAGCGGCCGCGACGCCGCCATCACCGCCGTCGTGACCTCCTCGGCCTCGGCCTCGGCGAGCCCGGCCTCCGGAGGCCCCGTTTTTGACTTGGTTGCTAATAAGGGCGCCCGACCCTGTGACGCAGCTTCATTCCGCGCCGCGCCGCCCCTGGGGGACAGTCATCAGCGTTCACTTTCCGGACCCACCCCTGGAGCGAGGAATGCGACTTCGGACCCTGCTCACCACCGCGGCGCTTGGGGCCGCCCTGGCCGTGCCCGCGGTGCTCACCGCGCCGCAGGCCGAGGCCGCGCCGCCGGGCTGCGACGCCACGGACGCGCAGATCTACGCGGCGCCCTCCGGCACGGTGACCGGGAGCCCGGGCGACCTGCTCGCCTGCCGTCCGGCGAAGCTCACCAACATCCCCGGCGACGTGCCGATGCACGCCTGGAAGGTCCGGTACGTCTCGACCGACGCCAAGGGGCAGAAGATCGCGGTGTCCGGGACCGTCGCGGTGCCGGACGCCGAGTGGAAGGGCGGCGGGTCGCGGCCCACGGTCGCGTTCAACCCCGGCACCCTCGGCTCCGGCCTGCAGTGCGCGTTCTCCAAGCAGCTCGCCGGCCAGTACGTCGACATGTACGAGGGCGGCAACCTGCAGCTGATGCTCAAGGCCGGGTACGCGGTCGCCGCCACCGACGGCGTCGGCTACCTCGACGGCCAGGTGCACACCTACATGATCGGCGCGAACGCGGGGCACGCGCTGCTCGACATCGTCCGCACGTCCCGGCAGATCCCCGGCGGGACGCTGAAGGCGGACGGGAAGGTCGGCATCTCCGGCTACTCCGAGGGCGGCGCCGCCGCGCTGTGGGGCGCGCAGCTCGCTTCGTCGTACGCGCCGGAGCTGAACGTGGTCGGCGCGGCGGCGGGCGGCGTGCCCGGCGACCTGAAGCTGACCGCCAAGCAGCTGAACGGCAGCCTGTTCGCCGGGTTCCTCGCCGACGCGCTCGTCGGCCTGCACGCCGCCTACCCGGAGATGCCGTTCGACGACCTGATGAACGACAAGGGCGCCCAGGCGATCAAGGACGTGAAGGCGAACTGCCTGTACGGGACGCTCGCGGTGTTCCTCGGCGCGAAGGTCGAGAACTTCTCCAAGCAGGGCCTGTCCCTCGACCAGATCTACGCCCTCAAGGGCCCGGACGGCACCACCTGGGGCGACATCGTCGACCGGCAGAAGCTCGGCGTCGACATCGGCACCGCGTCCTCGAACGCCAAGTACAAGATCGGCTTCCCGGTGTTCCAGTACCGCGGCTGGCTGGAGGAGATCATCCCGCACGAGACCGAGGACGGCACGCACGAGGCCTACTGCAAGGCCGGCATCAACACGACCTGGAAGAACACCTACCCGACCGAGCACCTGTCCACCGACTGGGGCGCCGCCGGGGACGTGACGAACTTCCTCGGCGACCGGTTCGCCGGCAAGCCCGCCCAGAGCAACTGCTGAACCAGCGCCCCGCCCGCGGGGACCGGGCGGCCGGGACGACCGGCCGCCCGGGACCGGCGGGCGGGGCCTCCGCACGCACGTATCCGCCTCCGCTCACGTATCTAAGGAGTCCGCAATGACAGCGGGTGTCGCCGACGCCGGCAGCAGAACCCCGCAGCCGGACATCTCCGGCACCGTGCCGCTGCCCGAGCGCATCGCGGTCGTGGTGTTCGTGGTCGCGCCGATCATCGGCCTGCTGGCCGCCGTCCCCTTCCTGTGGGGGTGGGGGATCGGCTGGACGGACATCGCGATCTTCGCGTTCCTCTACCCGTTCAACGCCCTCGGCATCACGGTCGGCTACCACCGGCACTTCACGCACGGCGGTTTCAAGGCCAGACGGTGGCTGCGGATCGCGCTCGCGATCCTCGGCGGGCAGGCGATGCAGGGGTCGGTCGTCCGGTGGGTCGCCGACCACCGCCGCCACCACAAGTACTCCGACCAGGAGGGCGACCCGCACTCCCCGTGGGCGTACGGGCCGGGCGTGTGGGGCCTCACCAAGGGGCTGTTCCACGCGCACGTGGGCTGGCTGTTCAGCAAGGAGCGCACGTCCCGCAGCAAGTACGCGCCCGACCTGCTGAAGGACAAGGACATCCGGTTCCTGTCCCTCGACCCCGTCTACGCGGTGATCGTGCTGTCGACGTTCCTGGTCCCGATGGGGCTCGGCGCGCTGCTCACCTGGTCCTGGCACGGCGCCGTCACCGCGCTGTTCTGGGCGGGCCTGATGCGGGTGTTCGTCGGCGAGCACGTCACGTTCTCCATCAACTCGATCTGCCACGTGTTCGGCAACGAGGACTTCAGGACCCGCGACAAGGCCCGCAACGTGTGGTGGCTCGCCATCCCGTCGTTCGGCGAGTCCTGGCACAACCTGCACCACGCCGACCCGACCTGCGCGCGGCACGGGGTGCTGAAGGGCCAGATCGACATCAGCGCCCGCGTCATCTGGATCTTCGAGCGGCTCGGCTGGGTCTGGGACGTCCGCTGGCCCGACCACGAGCGCCTCGAGACCCGCCGCGTCCGCCGCGGCGGCCCCGCCGCCGAGACCGAGCCCGCCGGCGAGCCCGCGGGCGCCGCCGTCTCCTCCTGACTCGTCCCTCCCGTACCAGGAGCTTCGTGAGCATGACCGACCTCCCCGCGCTCGACCGCACCCCGCTGATCGAGCGGCTCGCCCGGTTCGCCAAGGACTTCCCCGACGACCGGGCCTACACGTTCATGGACTACATGACCGACCCGGACGGCGTCGCCACCGACGTCACCTGGGGCGAGCTGGACCGGCGCGCCCGCGCGACCGCCGCCGCGATCCGCCGCGCCACCTCGCCGGGGCGGCGCGTCGCGCTGCTCGCCCCGCAGGACCTGCACTACGTCACCGGGTTCCTCGGCGCGATGTACGCCCGCGTCATCGGCGTCCCGCTGTTCTCCCCGGACCTGCCGGGGCACGGCGACCGGCTGCTCGCCGTCTACCAGGACGCCGAGCCCGACGTCGTCATCACCACGAGCGCGTCGCTGCCCGCCGTCCGCACGTTCCTCGCCGGCGACGGCGTCCGGGAGCCGGCCGAGATCATCGTGGCGGACGAGGTGGACGGCGCGCTGGACTGGACGCCCGAGCCGATCGACCCCGACGACGTCGCCTACCTGCAGTACACGTCCGGGTCGACCCGCACCCCGGCGGGCGTGATCATCACGCACGGGAACTTCGCCACCAACGCCGAGCAGCTGTGGCGGACGTTCGAGGGGATCCCGCGCGAGTCGTCCGGGGTGAACTGGCTGCCGGTGTTCCACGACATGGGCCTCGTCACGACCGTCGCGCTGCCGCTCGTCTACGGCAACCCGGGGGTGATCATGGACCCGGTGGCGTTCGTGATGCGGCCCGTGCGGTGGCTGGAGTTGCTCAGCCAGCAGAAGCACGCGTTCACCGGCGGCCCGAACTTCGCCTACGAGTACCTGACGGCGCAGGTCACCGCGGAGGAGAAGGCGAAGCTCGACCTCAGCGGCGTGCAGGTGTTCATGAACGGTGCCGAGCCGATCCGGGAGAGCACCCTCACCGGGTTCTACGAGGCGTTCAAGGACTGCGGGCTGAAGCCCGAGGCGCAGGTGTGCGCGTACGGGCTCGCCGAGGCGACCGTGTACGTGTCGGCGTCGTCGCGGTTCCGCGAGCCGACCCGCGCCGCGTTCGACCACGAGGCGCTGCGCCGCGGCACCGCCGAGCCCTGCGCCGCGGACGCGCCCGGCGCGATCCAGCTGATCGCGTGCGGCACGTCCTTCGGCCAGCACACGATCATCGTGGACGCCGAGACGGGCGTGCGGAAGGCGGACGGGTCGGTCGGCGAGATCTGGGTGCACGGCCCGAACGTCGCGGCCGGCTACTGGGGCCGTCCGGAGGCGACGAAGGAGACGTTCGAGGCGGAGCTGTCCGGGGACACCGGCGGCCTGCCGCGCGGGCCGTGGCTGCGCACCGGCGACCTCGGCGTCCGGCACGGCGGCGAGCTGTTCGTCACGGGCCGGATCAAGGACCTGGTCATCGTCGACGGCCGCAACCACTACCCGCAGGACATCGAGTTCACCGTGTCCAACGCGCACAAGGGCATCCGCCGCGAGTACACCGCGGCGGTGTCGGTGGACGTCGGCGACACCGAGGGCCTGGTCGTGGTCGCCGAGCGGAACCGGCGGGTGCCGATCGCGCTGCTGGACGTCGACGAGGTCGCGCAGGCCGTGCGGACCGCCGTGAAGCAGCAGCACGACCTGCGCGTGCACGACTTCGTGCTGATCGAGCCGGGCGGCATCCCGCGCACCAGCAGCGGCAAGATCGCCCGGTCGGCGTGCCGGAAGGCCTACCTCGACCGGACGCTGCCGTACGTGACCGTCCCCGCCCGGGAGGAGTAGCGCCGGGCGGATCGGGCCGGGATCAGTGCTCCCCGTCGGCGGCGTCGCGCAGCCAGACGGGGAGCAGCAGCATCAGCTCCAGCCGCAGCGCCGGGTCCTCGATGTCGTAGTCGAACAGGTCGTGGAGCTGCGCGAGCCGGTACCGGACGGTCTGCGGGTGAACGCACAGCGCCTCGGCGGCGTCGGTCGCGTTGAAGCCGTGCTTGAGGCATTCGAGCAGGGTCATCGCGAGGCGCCCGCCGCGGTGCGCGCCGAGCTCGGTGAGCGGCGCGAGCCGGCGCCGCGCCGTCGCCTCCGCGAGCGACCAGCCCTCCTGGAGCAGCAGCTCGGGCAGGTGCCGGTCCGCGCGGACGAGCCGTCCGGCGGCCGGGGCGCCGGTCCGCCGCTTCGGGCCGCCGGGCCGGTCGCGTGCGGGGGCCGCGTCGGCGGGCAGGTCTTGCGCGCCGGCGGGGTTCGCGGCGCCGCCGAGCCGCCCGGCGGCCATCAGGTCGAGCGTCCGGTGCGCCCAGTGCAGGGACACGCCGGCCTCCTCCAGCGGCACCGACGGGCCGATCGCGCCCGTCCAGCCGGAGACGGTGGCGGTGAGCCGGTCGGCGCCGCCGGGACGGTCGGGGTCGGGCATCACCAGGCACGGGCGGCCCCGGTCGACGCCGCTCAGCAGGAACGGCGGCAGCCCCGCGGGGCCCTCGCCGCCGCTGCCGGGCCGCGGGTCCAGCACGATCACGGCGATCCGCTCCGGCAGCGGCCAGCCCGCGAGCCCCGCCTGCTCCACGACGATGTCGCGGGGCGCCGGCGGGTGCGATAACAGCAGGCTGAGCAGCCGGCCGCGGCGCTGCTCCCGCTCCCCGGCGGCCTTCTCCCGCGCCCGCGCGTAGCCCTGCGCGGCGGCGGAGGCGAGCAGGTCCAGGTAGGCGAAGTTCACCTCGGTCAGCGCGATCGCCAGCTCGCGGGGCTTCTTCAGCCGCTCGGCCTCCCGCGACAGGTACCGCCAGGCCGTCCGGGACGCGACGCGCAGCGCGTTCTGCAGGTGCTCCAGGCTGCGCCCCTCGACGGCCTCGCCGTAGCCGATGTCGAAGAAGACCTGGTGGACCTCCTGCCAGGGGGTGTCCGGATCGGCGATCATCTGCACGAAGTGCCCCATGCCCTGCGCCACCGCGCTCCGGATCACGTCGGTGTAGACGGGGTCGTCCGGCCGGGCGTACTCGGGGACGTTGCGCAGCACCCCCTCGACCATGGTGTCGACCAGTTCCGGCAGGTGGGGCCGCATCCACCGGGCCTCCTCGCGCGGGACGTCGCGCCAGGGCTGGGAGGACAGATCGTCGGTCTGCGCCGACCCTTCGTACAGTTCTGTCAAAGTGTCACCTCCGTGAGCGGACACCCGGGCCGCCAGGCTAGATAGCCCGCGCCCCCTGCGACACTCACAGGAGTGACAAGCCGGACCCGCGTTTGGTACGGGACGGATTGATTTCGCGCAGCGAAATACGAAGACCAATGGCTTTCGGGCAGGAAAGCACAAGAAACACCGTTGTGCTTTGTCAACTTTCTTCCCGGTCGTCACTGCGGCAGCGTGAGGAGCAGCACCGCCGCGGCGGCGGCGACCAGCCCGGCCACCTGCCCGGCCGACAGCCGTTCGCGCAGCGCGGTGACGCCCCACAGCACCGGGACCACCGGGTACAGCGACGACAGGACCACCGCGATCACCACGAGCTGCCGCTGCGTGGCGAGCAGGTAGAGCGCGAGCGCCGTCGCCGCGACGGCGCCCGTCGCGAGCGCCAGCGACGGCGTCCGCGCGTCGGGGAACCGCAGGAACCGCGGCGTGCGCGGCCGCGCGAGCATCGGCGCGATCGTCGCGAGGGCCGCCACGCGCCCGACCGCGACCGGCCACAGGCCCGCGTCGTCGCCGGCCTGGGCGAGGGCCAGGTACTGCACGCCGATCCCGGCGCTCGCGACGAGCCCGTTGACGACCGCCGACCTGACCCGTTCCCGCTCGTCCGACCGCGACCGGGAGACCAGCCACAACGCGGGCAGCACCACCGCGATCCCCGCCCACGCCATGAGGGAGGGGCGGTCGCCCAGGAATACGACGCCCGCGAGGACGGGAAGCGCGACACCGCCGACGGCGCTGACGGGGACGACCACGCTCATCGTCCCTTCGCTGATGCCTCGGTAGAGGAACACCATGGCGATTCCGGTCCCCACTCCGGACGGCGCGCCCCACGCGAGGTCCTGCCACGCCAATTCCCGCGCGGGCACGAAAAGCGAAAAGGCGACCGCGCAGGCCAGCCCGCCGGCCTGCCCGAGAAAGGCGACCGTGCGGAAATCCGCGCGCCGCGACAGCAGCCCGCCCGCGACGTCGGCGATCCCGTAGCAGAGCGCCGAACCGAGGGCGAGCAGGGCGCCCGTCACGGGGCCGCCGGGGCCGGCTCCCCGCCGCCGAGGGCGTCGCGTTCCGCCTGCCCCACGGGGCAGACGGCGCCGTCGGTGCAGCACCCGCGGTCGCACAGGCGGCACATGACGTCCGCGTCGCCTATCTCGGCGTACAGGCGGGTCAGGAGCTTGGCGAGGAGCCCGGCCAGCAGGTCGCGCTCGTCCGCGTCCAGGCCGGCGAGGGCGGCGGCGAGCGGCGCGCCGCGCGCGGTGAGCATGGCGCCGACCGCCTTCTCGCCGGCCGGGGTCAGTCGCACCTGGACGCCGCGTCCGGTGCCGCGGTCGCGGCGGGCGAGTCCCGAGGCCTCCAGTCCGTCCAGCATGCGGGCGGCGGCGGACTGCGTGAGCCCGACGCGGCGCCCCAGCTCGGTGACGCCGAGCCCGGGCGCGTGCGCGAGCACGACCAGCGCCCCGGCGCCGCTGGCGCTGACCCCGGCGGCGCGGGTCGCCCCGGCCAGCGCGAGGTCGGTGACCGCCAGCGAGGCGGCGCCGAGCAGGTTCGCGAGTCGGTCATGCATGACTCATGCATAACAAGCCGGGACGGTCCGGCGCAACCCCGGCGAGCGAGGGCCGGAGGCCCGGCGCGGGTTCGTTTGGCGTGCGACCCTGAGGGGTAACCCCTGCTGGTCTCGTGCGCCGCACCGGATCTCGCGGCGCCGCCCGCAACGGAGGTCGCCGCATGGATCGAGGACCCGCGCCGGTTCCGGCGCCGCCGGGCGAGGAGGACGGGCGGCGGCGCATCCCCCGCACGGACGCGGTGCTCGCCGACCCGCGGCTCGCGGAGGCGGCGGCGCGGCTCGGGCGCGGCGTGGTGAAGGCGGCGGTCGTCGCGTTCGTCGTCTGTCAGGACCCCGGCGAGCGGAC
>NZ_WBMR01000167.1 GCF_008923365.1 Actinomadura montaniterrae | reverse complement strand
CGGAGCGGGGGAAGAACTCGTACCAGGCGCCGTACAGGGCGCGTTGCCGGTGGACGACCAGCGGGTACCAGTCCGACACCGTCAGCAGGTCCCGCAGCGGATGCCGCTCCAGCACGTCCGCCACATCGGGATCGGCCGCCGCCTCCATCCGGTCGCCGACCGGGATCGTCTCGTCGCCGAGGCGCTTGGCGAGCCTGGTCAGGGTCGGGCGGTCCTTGCTCGGCAGCGCCTCCGCCGCGCGCGCGAACAGCCGCGCCCCCTCGGCGAGCATGAGCTCCACGTCCTGGCCGCGCGGGACCTTGATCTGCGCGTCGTGCCACCAGTGCGCGATCGGATCGCCCCACGCCTCGACCCGGAACGACCACTCGCCCATCCGGTCCGGCGTCACCAGCGCCGCCCACCGGTCCAGGCCCACGCCGACCTCGGTCATCGGCTCGCCCGGCTGCTCCATGCCGTCCGGCGCGCGCAGCACCACCGCCGCGCCGAGCATCTCGTGCCCCTCCCGGAACACCGTCGCCGACACCTCGACCGTCTCGCCCACCACGGCCTTCGCCGGCCACCGCCCGCCGCCGACCACCGGCGCGACGTCCAGGATCGGGATCCGCCCGAGCCTCGGAATACCGGTGATCGTGGATGTTCCGGACTCGACCTGCATGTGGCATCCCCTACCCGTTCGAGACTTCCGAAACGTCCATGCCCGGGAAGCGGCGCGAACCGTCATCGAGTTTCCGATAACTTTGCGCGACCATCCCGGCAACGCTCCGCGACCACCCCGAAACGATCTTTTTCCGGCGTCCCGGACGGCGTTCCGCGGACGCCGCCCGGCCCCGCCCGGTACGGTCGTGCCGCTCGATCAAGACCGGCGGGACGGGGAGTGACGGGTATGCGGCGACCGGCGAAATCCATCGCGGGCGGCAAGGCGGGGACGGCGGCGAAGGCGGGGACGGCGGCGGTGGCCGGGGCGCTCGCCCTGGGCGCGTGCTCGGCGCACGGCGACGGCACGGCGCGCGGCACGAAGGACCTGGTCTGACCCAGGGCGCGAACTCGGCGGCGCGGCGGATCGTTGAACCGGCGTGCCCGATCATGTGCCCATGGAGCTGGTGCGGACGCTGGTGCTGTGGGCGCTGATCGCGGCGGCGGTGGCGCTGCTGTGGCGGCCTGTCGTGCGGCGGACGGGGTGGCCGCCGCTGCCCGCGCTGGCGCTGCTCGCGTGGACGGGCCTGGTGCTGGCGATCACGCTGCCGGCGACCGTCGCGGCGGGCGCGGGCGGCCGGCTGGAGCACTGCGTCGCGACCCCGGTGTCCGACGTCGCCTGGTCGCTGCGGATCTTCGGGTCGCGCGGCCTGGAGGACGTCATGAATGTTGCCTTATGGGTACCTTTGGGTTTCCTGGGGGTGCTGGTGTCCCGGCGCCCCGTCGCCGCGCCCGCGGTCTTCTCGGCGGGGTTCGTTCTGGTCGAATTCCTGCAAACTCTTGATCCAGGACGCGAATGCGATCCCGGTGACATGGCCTACAACTCGATCGGCGTGGCGGCGGGAGCCCTTACGGCGTCGGCGTTCCTGCGCGTCCGGGCGCTCGCGGCCGACCGATCCGCGAGGTGACGAAACCCCGCCCGGCTGTCGCGCCGCCGCGGCGCATTGCATAGCGTGACGTTGCGTGAAGGCAATCCGACGATTCACGGTCCGCACCGTCCTTCCAGAGCCGCTCCGGCAGCTCGAGGAGCTCGTCCTCAATCTGCGCTGGTCGTGGCACCACGAGACGCTGGACCTGTTCCGCGCCGTGGACCCTGCGCTGTGGGAGGCCGTCCACCACGACCCGGTCCGGCTGCTCGGCGAGGTCGCGCCCGAGCGGCTGGCGCAGCTCGCCGAGGACCGGCGCTTCCTGCGCCGGCTCCAGGACACGGCCGAGGACCTGCACGAGTACCTGACCGCCCCGCGCTGGTACCAGTCGCTGTCCGGCGCCCCGTCGTCCATCGCCTACTTCTCGCCCGAGTACGGGATCACCGCGGCGCTGCCGCAGTACTCCGGCGGCCTCGGCATCCTGGCCGGCGACCACCTGAAGACCGCCAGCGACCTCGGCGTCCCGATCATCGCCGTCGGGCTGCTGTACCGGCACGGGTACTTCTCCCAGTCGCTGTCGCCGGACGGCTGGCAGCTGGAGCGCTACCCGCCGATCGACCCGAACGGGCTGCCGCTGACCCTGCTGCGCGAGGCCGACGGGACCCCGGTCCGCGTCGCGATCGGCCTGCCCCCGGGCGGGGCGGGACGCGGCGACGGCGCCGACGACCACGGCGGCGCGCGCGGCCCCGCCGAGCACGGGGCGGGCGCCCGCGAGCTGCACGCGCAGGTGTGGCTGGCCCGGGTCGGCCGCGTCCCGCAGCTGCTGCTGGACTCCGACGTCGAGGACAACGACCCGGCCGCCCGCGACGTCACCGACCGGCTCTACGGCGGCGGTGGCGACCACCGGCTGCTGCAGGAGATGCTGCTCGGCATCGGCGGCGTCCGCGCCATCCGCGCGTACTGCCGCATCACCGGCCACCCGGCGCCCGAGGTGTTCCACACCAACGAGGGGCACGCCGGGTTCCTCGGCGTCGAACGCATCCGCGAGCTGGTGTCCGAGCAGGCCCTGACGTTCGACGAGGCCCTGGAGGCGACCCGCGCGGGCACGGTGTTCACCACGCACACCCCGGTCCCCGCCGGCATCGACCGGTTCCCGCGCGAGCTGGTCGCCCGGTACTTCGGCGGCGCCAACGAGGACCCGCACGTCCCCGCCGAGCGCGTCCTCGCGCTCGGCGCCGAGGACTACCCGGGCGGCGACCGCACCGTGTTCAACATGGCCGTCATGGGGATGCGGCTGGCGCAGCGCGTCAACGGCGTCAGCGAGCTGCACGGCGAGGTCAGCCGGGAGATGTTCGGCGGCCTGTGGGGCGGCTTCGACACCGCCGAGGTCCCGATCGGGTCCATCACCAACGGCGTCCACGCCGGCACGTGGGTGGCGCGGGAGGTCCTCGACCTCGCCGCCCGCGAGATCCCGGCGCTGATGGCGTCCGGACGCGGCTGGGAGGAGGTCCGCGACGTCCCGGAGAGCGAGATCTGGCGGATCCGCGGCCTGCTCCGCGAGCGGCTCGTGCTGGACGCGCGGCGCCGGCTCCGCGAGTCGTGGCGGCAGCGCGGCGCCAGCGAGGCCGAGATGTCCTGGATCGACGACGCCCTCGACCCGAACGTGCTGACCATCGGGTTCGCGCGGCGCGTCCCGTCGTACAAGCGGCTCACGCTGATGATGAGCGACCCGGACCGGCTCCGCCGCATCCTCCTCGACCCGGACCGGCCGGTGCAGATCGTCATCGCCGGGAAGGCGCACCCCGCCGACGAGGGCGGCAAGCGGCTCATCCAGGAGATCGTCCGGTTCTCCGACGGGGAGGACGTCCGGCACCGCATCGTGTTCCTGCCCGACTACGACATGGCGCTCGGGCGGCTCATGGTGCAGGGCTGCGACGTGTGGATGAACAACCCGCTGCGGCCGCTGGAGGCGTGCGGCACGTCCGGGATGAAGGCGGCCCTGAACGGCGGGCTGAACCTGTCCATCCGGGACGGCTGGTGGGACGAGTGGTACGACGGGCAGAACGGCTGGGCGATCCCGTCCGCCGACGGCCTGTCGAGCCCCGACCGGCGCGACGAGCTGGAGGCCGGCGCGCTGTACGAGCTGATCGAGGACCACGTCTCGGTCACCTTCTACGACCGCGACTCGGCCGGGCTGCCGCGCCGCTGGCTGGAGATGGTGAAGCACACCATCGCCACGCTCGGCCCGAAGGTGCTGGCGAGCCGGATGCTCCGCGACTACGTGCTGGACCTGTACACCCCGGCGGCCGCGTCCGAGCGGGAGATGGTCGCCGACAAGTACGCGGGCGCCCGCGCGCTGGCCGGCTGGAAGCAGCGGGTCGCGAAGGCGTGGCCGGGCGTCGCCGTCGAGCACGTCGAGACCGACGGCGGGGAGAGCCCGCAGGTCGGGGCGCTGCTGACGGTGAAGGCCGTCGTCGCGCTCGGCGGCCTCGACCCCGACGACGTCGCCGTCGAGGTCGCCTACGGCCGGGTGGACGACGCCGACGCGCTGATCGACCCGTCCTACCTCGACCTGGGCGGTGCGGAGCCGGCGGGCGACGGGCGGCTGCGCTGCACCGGCGAGGTCCCGCTCGGGCGCAGCGGCGCGTTCGGGTACGGCGTCCGGGTCGTGCCGAGCCATCCGATGCTGTCGACGCGGGCCGAGATGGGGCTCGTCGCGCTGCCGCCGGCGCCGCCCGGCATGACGAACGGCGACCTGCGCTAGCCCGCGCTCGCGTCGTCCTCGTCCTCCTCGTCCTCCTCGTCGTCGGGCGGCGGGTCCGGCATCCGCCATCCGGCGACGAGGACGGGCAGCAGCATGTGCGTCTCGAACAGCGCGATGACGCCGACCACGACGGCCGCCATCGGGACGTGCTCGGTGTCGGCGGCGAGCACCGCGACCACGACCGCGACGAGCACCGCGAGCATGATCCGGTGCGCGACCGTGAAGGCGCGCAGCCGCTCGGCGACCTGCCGCTCGTCGAGCCGGCTCTCCGCGAGCGACATCGTCCCGCGCGTCGCGACGTTCAGCGCGCCGATCACCGGGACCGTCGTCACCACCGACACGCCCAGCAGGCTGATCGTCACCCACATGGCGGTGTCGCTCGGCGCGAGGTGCCACGACACGACCGTCCCGGCCCAGATCATGGCCAGGCCCGCCAGCCCGGCCGCGGCGAGCGCGCGCCGCCGGCTCCGCGTCGCGTACCAGGACTGCATCAGGTCGGACTGCAGCACCTCTTCGCGGTGCGACGTCCACCGATCCCACATGCGGGGCTTCCCTCCCTCGGCCATCAGGCGCTCCCCAGCCGGGGGAACGGCGTCAGCGAGAACACGACCTCGACCGGCACCTCGAAGAACGCGGCGATCCGCAGCGCGAGGTGCAGGCTCGGGCTGTACTCGCCGCGCTCCAGGTAGCCGATCGTCTGGTAGTGGACGCCGAGCGCCGTCGCCAACTCCCGGCGCGACACGCCCCGCTCGGCGCGCAGCACCGCGATCCGGTTGTGGACGTGCTCCTTGTCCGCCTTGCCGTCCGCCACCGGCCCAGTCTCCCGCACCCGGAGGTCAGAACGCGCCCTGGGCGGCCCGGCGCTCGCGGCGGGCGGCCAGCCGCGCCCCCGACTCCCGCCGCGTCGCCCGCAGCAGCAGCCACGGCGCGACGAGCAGGCCCGCGGCCGCCCACGCGCCGAGCACCCCGGCGGTCTCCAGCGGGCGCCAGCTCCCGCCGATCTCCCCGGCGAGCATCGCGTCGGGCAGGAACGCCGACCGCAACCCGAGCCCCTCCCAGTACAGCGGGAACGCCTGCGCGACCCACCGCACCGGCTCCGGCAGCGACGTCACCGGGAACAGCACCCCGGAGATGATCATCAGGCCCATCACCGGCAGCGACAGGACGCTCGCGGCGTTGCGCGGGCCCGGCAGCAGCGTGCCGAGCGCCGCGCCGAACGGGACGACCGCGAGCGTCCCGAGCGCCAGCACCCACAGCAGCGTCAGCCACCGTCGCGGGTCGGCCGGCAGGTCCAGTCCTGCCAGCGCGATGCCCGCGACCAGCATCAGCACCACGTACATGACGATCTGCAGCAGCACCGAGACGGCCCGGCCGACGACGTAGGCGGGGACGCCGCCCGGCACCGTCCGGAGCCGCAGCAGCGTGCCCTCCTCCCGGTCCGCGGCGATCACCATGGCGAGGTTCATCAGCCCGGTCGAGAACACGCAGAACGCGACGAACCCGGCCGCGAGCAGCAGGCCCTCCGACACGTGCGTGCCCTGCGCGTCGTGGCCGCCCTGCCAGCGGACCATCAGCACGAAGACGCCGACCGTCGCGACGACGCCGGTCAGCAGCTCCCGCCGGTTCTTCAGCGAGTGGACGTGCTCCGCCCAGCCACGCCGGACCCCCATCCCGATCGGCCTGGTGTTCACGCCGCCGTCCTCTCCGCACTCGCTCCGGCCGCTCCGGCGCCGGCGGCCTCGGTGCCGCCGACCAGGTTCAGGTAGCTCTGCTCCAGCGTCGGCCGCCGGATCTCCAGGCCCGGGACCGGGCCGCCGAACCGCCGGTGCAGCTCGTACGCCAGCCGCGACGGGTCCGGCGTCCGCTCGGCGCGGGGCGCGCCGTCCTCCAGCCACCGCACCTCCGACGCGGCCTGCACGACCGACGCCAGCCCGGACGGGGTGCCGCTCACCGTGACCTCGCCCCGCACCAGGATCGCGATGCGGTCCGCGAGCCGCTCGGCCTCCGCCAGGTCGTGCGTGGTCAGCAGGATCGTCATGCCGTCCTCGCGGGCGAGCCGCCCGACCAGCTCGTGGAAGTCGCTGCGCGCCCGCGGGTCGAACCCGGCGGTCGGCTCGTCCAGGAACAGCACCTCCGGCCGCCCGACGATGCCGAGCGCGACGTCCAGCCGGCGGCGCTGCCCGCCCGACAGCCGCGCCGCCATCTGCCCGGCCTGCGCCGTCAGGCCCATGACCTCGAGCAGCTCGTCGGGGTCGCGCGGCCGGTCGTAGAAGCCGGCGACGTGCGCCAGCAGCTGCCGGACGCCCCAGCGCGGGTGGTCCTGCCAGTCCTGCAGGACGATCCCGAGCCGCGCCCGCCACGCCGCGCCGCCCGTGCCGGGGTCGGCGCCGAGCACCCGCACCTCGCCGGACGTGCGGCGCCGGAACCCCTCCAGGATCTCGATCGTGGTGGTCTTGCCCGCGCCGTTCGGGCCGAGCAGCGCCGCCACCTCGCCCGCCCCGACCTCCAAGTCGACGCCGCGCAGCACCTCGGTGCGGCCGTAGCGCATCCGCAGGTCGCGCGTCCGGATCACCGGACCGGTCATGCGCACCTCCTCCGTACGGGAACTTCGATCGTTCGCCGCAGCTGTGCTTCTGCTGATAGTAGAAGTACTACATCTCGTCGCAGGGCCGCAAGCTTCGGAACCTGGCAGGACGGACTGGCAGGATGGAGCCGTGCGCGCACCAGCCCTCAGCCGGGACCGCGCCGCCTCCGGGCTCCGGTGGCCGCGCGGCCGCCGCGCCGACGCGCTGCTCGCCGCCGCGTGCTTCGCCGTCCTGGCCGTGATCGCGCTGATCGCCGCCTACGCGCTGGACCGGGGCATGCTCCCGTTCTACGGCTGGGCGCTGCTCGCGATCGCCTGCGGCGCGCTCGCCTTCCGTCGCAGCCGTCCCCGCACCGTGGCGCTCGTCACCTTCGTCGCCTGCGTCCTGTACTACCCGCTCACCGAGCCGGACGGCCCGATCATCATGACCTTCGTCATCGCGCTCTACACCGCGGCGGCCGAAGGGCACCTCGTGAGCGCCTCCGCGCTCGCCGCCGTCGCGATGGGCGCCACCCTCTACGGCAACGACGCCGACCAGGTCAACCACCTCGCCGACGCCGCGACGTTCCTGCTCGCCGGCTGGTTCGTCGCCGTCATCGCCATCGGCGGCTTCGCCCGCAACCGGCGCGCCTACCTGCGCGAGGCCGAACACCGCCTCGCCGCCGCCGAACGCTCCCGCGAGGCGGAGGCCCGCCGCCGCGCCATCGAGGAGCGGCTCCGCATCGCCCGCGAGCTGCACGACGCGCTCGGCCACAACATCTCGCTGATCCACGTCCAGGCCACCGCCGCGCTCCACGTCCTGCAGCGCGAGCCCGGCCGGGCCGGCGAGGCGCTCACCGCCATCAAGGACGCCAGCAAGGACAGCCTCCGCGAGCTGCGCGCCACCCTCGGCGTGCTCCGCCAAGTGGACGGCCCCGTCGCGGACGTCCCGCCCGGCCTCGCCCGGCTGGACGAGCTCACCGCCGGCACCGCCGCCGCCGGGCTCACCGTCCGCACCGAGACCGAGGGCACGCCCCGGCCCCTGCCCCCGGACGCCGACCGCGCCGCGTACCGGATCGTCCAGGAGGCCCTCACCAACGTGACCCGGCACTCCGGCGCCTCGTCCGCCGTCGTCCGCGTCCGCTACGGCGACGGAGACGTCACCGTCACCGTCGAGGACGACGGCGGCGGCGCCCCCGCACCGGCCACCGTCGGCACCGGCTCCGGGATCCGCGGCATGCGCGACCGCGCCGAGGCGCTGGGCGGCGCCCTCGACGCCGCGCCCCGCCCCGGCGGGGGCTTCACCGTCCGCGCCACGCTCCCCGCCTGACACGATTGGCCCATGAAGGTCTTCGTCTCGGTCGACATGGAAGGCGTCTCCGGGCTCACCGACCCCGAGGAGATGCGCGCCGGCGGGCGCGGCTACGAGCGCGGCTGCGAGCTGATGACGGCGGACGCCAACGCCGCGGTCCGCGCCGCGTTCGACGCCGGCGCCGACCAGGTCGTCGTCACCGACTCGCACGGCCGCGGCAAGAACCTGCGCGCCGACCTGATCGACGAGCGCTGCACGCTGATCCGGGGACCGCACATGGCGATGCGGATGGGCGAGGGCCTGGACGCCTCGTTCGACGTCGCCCTGTACGTCGGCTACCACGCGCGCGCCGGCGCCGAACGCGGCGTCCTCAACCACACGTGGATGGGCCGCGAGATCCAGGACCTGTACCTGAACGGGGAGGTCGCGGGGGAGATCCGGCTGATGGCGGGCTACGCGGGCTCACTCGGCGTCCCGGTCGGGCTCGTCGCGGGCGACGAGGCCGCCTGCGTCGAGGCGCGCGACGTCCTCGGCGACGTCCCCACCGTCGCCGTCAAGGCGGGCCACGACCGCTACGCGGCCGAGCTGGTCCCGCCCGCGCGCGCCCAGGAGATGATCTACGAGGCGGCGCTGCGGTCGCTGCGCGACCCCTCCGGCTGGCGCCCGCTGGCGCTGCCGTCCCCGTACACCCTGGCCATCGACTGGAACACCACGTCGATCGCCCAGTCCTGCTCGCTCATCCCGGGCGTCACGTCGACCGCGCCCCGCGTCACCGAGTTCACCTCCGCCGACTACGCGGAGATCGTCGGACTCCTCGGCATCTGCGCGACCCTCGCCGGCGAGATCGGCTGCACCGGCCGCCACTACGGCTGACGCCGCGGGCCGCCCTCAGCCGTCCCCTGACGAGGGCGGCCCGCCCCCGCTCAACGCTTCGTAGGCGGGAAGGAGGGCGTCGGTCAGCGGCCGGCGGCGGATCTTCACCGGGGGCGGCGTCGCCACCTGCAGGACGAAGCCGGGCGGAACGGGCGGCGCGGGCGGACGGTCGCGGAGGCGGGCCAGGCCGGACGGCGTCGTCCAGAAGTCCGTCGCCGACAGCGGCTCGTCCTCCATCTCCAGGGGATCGGGCGCGGCGGCGGGGCCGCGGCGGAGCGCGGTGAGGAGCCGGTCGCGGCTCCGGCCGTTCCATTCGAGGATGAGGAACGGGTCGTCGTCGAACGCCTCGGCGAGCAGGTACAGGACGGCCGCGGCGTGCTTGCACGGGTCGCCCCAGTCCGGGCAGTCGCACATCAGGTGCAGGTCGGCGGCCGTGGCCGGGAACAGCGCGAGGCCGAGCTCGGCGAAGACCCACTCGATCTCCGGCGGCATCTCGTCGGCGAGGAGGCGGGCGCGGAACACCGCGCGGGACGCCAGCTCCTTCTCGGCGGCGATCCAGCTCGCCGCGCCGATCCCCTCGATCCCGAGGGCCACCTCGTAGGGCTCGGGACGCGAGCCGCGCACCTTCGCCGTCACCTCGTAGGGGGTGACGCGCAGGTCGTACACCTGGCCCTTGCGCGCGTAGGTGCGGCCGCGGGAGAGCCGGCCGGTGTCGGCGAACGACTCCACGAGGTCGATGAAGCGCCGCGACCACCACCGCGCACCGATCGAGCCGCGCTTCGTGCGGGCCCGGACGCCCTCCCCGTCCATCAGTCGCTCACCGCCTCGGGCGACAGCCGCAGGACGTCGCGGAGCTCGGCGACCGACAGCTCCGTCAGCCACTCCTCGCCGGTGCCGACGATGGACTCGGCGAGCGCCTTCTTGCGCTCGATCATCTCGTCGACGCGCTCCTCCATCGTCCCGACGCAGATGAACTTGCGGACCTGCACGTTGCGGGTCTGGCCGATGCGGAACGCCCGGTCGGTGGCCTGGTCCTCGACGGCGGGGTTCCACCACCGGTCGACGTGCACGACGTGGTTCGCGGCGGTCAGCGTGAGGCCGGTGCCGGCGGCCTTGAGGGACAGCAAGAAGACCGCCGGTTCCGGATCGCCCTGGAAGTGCTGGACGAGGTCGTCGCGGGCCTGCTTGGACGTCCCGCCGTGCAGCCACAGCACCGGCCGCTCCAGCCGGGCCGCCAGGTACGGCTGGAGCATCGAGCCGAACTCGGCGTACTGGGTGAAGACGAGCGCCTTCTCGCCCTGCTCGAGGACCTCGGCGCAGATCTCCTCGAGCCGCTCCAGCTTCCCGGACCGGCCGGGCAGCCGCGAGCCGTCCTTCAGCAGGTGCGCCGGATGGTTGCAGACCTGCTTGAGCTTGGCCATCGTCGCCAGGACGAGCCCGCGCCGCTGCTTGTCGTCGGCCTCGGCGATCTGCTCGAGCATGTCGTCCACGGTGGCCTGGTAGAGCGACGCCTGCTCGGTGGTCAGGTTGCAGTAGACCTTGATCTCCTGCTTCTCCGGCAGGTCGGAGATGATCGACCTGTCGGTCTTGAGGCGGCGCAGGATGAACGGCTGCGTCGCCCGCTTCAGCGCGAGCGCGGCCCGCTCGTCCCCCTCCTTCTCGATCGGCACCGCGAACCGCTGCCGGAACGCCGCGCGCGGCCCGAGCAGCCCCGGGTTCGCGAACTCCATGATCGACCAGAGTTCGGTGAGGTGGTTCTCGACGGGCGTGCCGGTGAGCGCGATCCGGGTCCGCGCCGGGATGCTCCGCACCGCGCGGGCCTGCCGCGTGCCGCTGTTCTTCAGCGCCTGCGCCTCGTCACAGACGACCCGCTCCCAGCCGACGGGCGCGAGCATCTCCGCGTCCCGCGCCGCCGTCCCATAGGTGGTCAGCACGAGGTCGGCCGCCGCGGCCGCCTCGACCAGGTCGTCGCCGCGATGGCGGCCCGTCCCGTGGTGGACGTACACGCGCAGCTTGGGCGTGAACCGCGCCGCCTCCCGCTGCCAGTTCCCCACCAGCGACATCGGTCCGATCAGCAGCGTCGGCCCTGGACGGGCGTCCTCTCGCTCGGAGGCGAGAAGCGCCAAGGTCTGCGCGGTGTTGTGGCACAGCATGCCTTCGGCCACGTAATTGTGGTGCCCTGCGACCTCGAAGTCGTAGACATAGCCGTCATAGTCGACCTCCTCGACCGAGACGACCTTGGCGTAGAAGACCTCACGAGACGCCCGGTCGTCCAGAAGGTCGCGGATCTCTCGCAACCCGGCATGGTCGAGATTCTCGTAAGCGGCGGTGGTTCGTGCCGTCCACTTGTTGCCGGTGGGGCTCGCGTGCTCGGCCTGCATCTCGCCGGAGAGCATGCGATCCATCCCCTGGACGGCGTCCCGCGCCGTTGCCTTGGACAGTTCCTGTCCGCCGTAGAAGTAAACGGTCCTCACGCCGAAATGCCGCATCGGGAGACCGGTGAGCTCCCGTGCGCGCCGGAGGAGGTCGCTGCCCGGAACGCCCTCGACGTTGGTGTTGTGCGGCAGGCGGCAGATGGCGTCCAGCCGCGCCTGCTTCGCCGGGTCGGCGATGCCGATGTGCTCATGGAACAGGCGCAGGCTGTGGCCGCCGATCAGTGCTACCTGGTAGGGCCTCTTGACGCCCCTCCCGTTCGTCGCGTGCTTCCACTTGGTCGTGATGCGCAACCAGATTCCGAAACGGCGAAGCATCGCGCTGAGCTGGCGGATGATCCAGACGGAGGCCGAACTTATCTCGACGACGCGTGCCTGGGAGTTGACCGAAGCCTCGGCCGCGAAGCAGTGGCGCAGGAAGAGGCGGACGGTCGCGTCATCTGCCGACACGATGCCGTCAGGAATGCGCTTGTGCGCTGAGTTTCTGCCCCACTGGTAGGCGTGCTCTTCCAGCAGCCTGCGGTACGGCATTCCGCTGAACCTCAGGTAGGCGGCCTTCGCGTTCACCGCAGGCATGATCGCCGGCTCGTTCAAGTGAAGCGCGAAGCGTTCGGCGACCCTGAGCAGCCGGCCGTGCAGGTCGTGGAGTACCCGCACGTCCTTTTGCGTGATGACCACGCTCGAATAGGGGTCCTCGGACCCTTCCGCGATCTGCCATGCCAGGAGCACCGTGAGGTCGGGATCGACCGGACTGCCGTCGTGCCGGAGACGGGCCGGTACGCAGAGCCGCATTCCGGGGCGGACGTCCCTTGTCCAACCATCGACTCCCATGAGGCGATGGCGCCGAGTCACGACGATCCTGCTCCCGTCGTCCAGGGTGACCTCGCGCACCTTCTCCCGGATGTGCTGGCGGTACAGGCGGGTGATCGGCGCCGTGACGATGCGCCCGTCCTCGGCGATGGAGTTGACCGTCAGGGGCTTCGACGGAACGGACCACTGCCCTTCCCCGTCGGGGTCGATTCCGGTCGCGTACCGCGCCCACACGTCCTTCGCTTTGATGAGAGCCCCGTTGACATGGACGAACTCGTCCTTGCCGATGCACTTACCGAGGCCCATCGAATCTGCGAGGATCGCGCCCAAGCCCAGGCCGTCGAGGAATTTCAGCCAGGCGAGGCCGCGCTCCTGGAAGGGGCGCAGCGTCCCGTTGAATCCCCGGGGCGTGCGCATGGGGGTGAGGCGGCGGTCGGCCTCGCCGGACAGCAGGTCGCCGAAGGTGCCGTCGGCGTCGACGGCGGTCAGCGGGAGCGCGTCGTCGCCCGCGTGGACGATCGCGCGGATCGCCTCGGCGGCGGGCATGCGGCCCTGGCGCGGGTGGCGCAGGAAGTCGAGCGCGGCCTCGAGCTGCTCCTCGTCCAGCTCGACCCACTGGCCGCGCAGCCGGACGAGCGGCGTCTTCAGCCGGGCCAGCTCCTCCAGCTCGGCCTCGTCGATGCTCTCGTCGCCGATGGCGAGGTCCCACCGGAACTTCACCATGCCCTTGAGGTCGAAGCCGGACGGCGCCGCGGCGCCGGCGGACGCCTCGGGATCGTCGGTGCGGGTCGTCAGCTTCATGCCGAGCCTGGCCTTGCCCGCCCACTGGGGGAGCAGGACGCCGAACCCGGCGGCGGCCAGCATCGGCGCGGCCCGCCGGAGGAAGCGGAACGCGCCCGCGGTGTCGAGGGCCAGCTCGGCGGGCGCGGGGCCGTCGAGCGCGGGCGCCATGTCGGGGAACAGGCGAAGGGCGCGGCCGAGGCCGGCGAGGAGCGTCTCCTCCGCGTCGGGGATCGAGGTCGCGTCGCCCGCCCACACCATCGCGGCGGGCACGTAGAGGCTGGGGTCGTCGGTGCCCTGGAGGGCGAACTCGACGCGCCAGGCGTCGCCGGAGCTCTCTTCTTCTTCTTCTTCGGGGAACGGGTCGGCGGCGAACTCCTGCGCGCCCGGCTCGGCGAGGCGGAAGCAGACCCGCAGCGGCCCGGACGGGCGGCGCGCGGCGGCGGCCCACGCGTCCAGCTCCGCGATCAGCTCGTCGGGGTCGTCGCCGGGCTCCCGCGCGACCTCGGCGGAGGGGCCGGTCAGCGCCTCCGCCCAGCGCTCGGCGAGCGGCAGCCGGTCGGGCACCTTGCCGCGCCGGGCCGGCAGCAGCGGATGCGGGACGACGCCCCGGACGGCGGTGTCGACCAGCCCGGACAGCGCCTCCCGCAGCACCTGCGCGGCCGGGCGGCCCCCGTCGGCGGCGCGGCACGCGGCCGGCATCGCGCGGGCCAGCGCCCGGAACCGGGCCGGGTCGTCGAGGACGGGGCGCCAGCGCGCGACGAGGTCGCCGTCCTCGCGCAGCAGCGCGGGCAGCACCTGGCCGCGCCCGGCGAGGTGCACGGCCTCGTCCGCGAGGACGCACAGGAACCGCAGGTCGGAGCCGGGGACGACGTCGCCGCTGTGCTCGGCGGCCTGGAGCAGCGCCATCGCCGGGAACGGCTCCAGGACCAGCGCCGGCACCCGCCACGGCCGCAGCTCCGGCTCCCCGGGCACCGGTTCGGGGCCGAGCTCGGCGGACGGCAGCGGATGGTCGCCGTGCGTCGGCAGCGTCATCGCCAGCTCGACGCGGAACGCGCCGCGCAGCAGCGGCTCGTAGGACGTCCCGGTGAAGTCGCGGGTCGCGAACGGGTGCGCGTCGCCGCCGGGCGGGTCGTGCGGGCCGGTGCGCTCGGCCCACACGCAGAGCGCCCCGCCATGCCAGGCGGCATGGGCGACCAGCATCCGAACCCCCGGTGACGTGCGATGTGACTGCCGGGCCCGAAGCTACCAGTGGGGTCCGACAGCCGGGCCGCCGTGGCGGGACCCAGGGGCGGGCTTGTTAGGTTCGGGGACGTCGGTCGACCGGAGGATCTTGGAGGCGTGCGTGGGCGAGTTCGTGCGGGTGGAGACGGAGGACGGCGTCGCGACGATCCGGCTGGACCGTCCGAAGATGAACGCCCTGAACGCGGAGATGCAGCGGGAGCTGATCGGCGCGGCCCGCGAGGTCACCGAGGACGACCAGGTCGCGGCGGTCGTGCTGTACGGCGGGGAGCGGGTGTTCGCGGCCGGCGCCGACATCAAGGAGATGGCGCCGATGCCGTACGCGGAGATGGCGGCGGGCCACTCGCGGCTCTTGCAGGACTTCACCAAGGCGCTCGCCGCGATCCCGAAGCCGGTCATCGCGGCGATCACCGGGTACGCGCTCGGCGGCGGGCTGGAGGTCGCGCTGACCGCGGACTTCCGGGTCGCGGGCGAGGGCGCGAAGGTCGGGCAGCCGGAGATCCAGCTCGGCATCATCCCCGGCGCGGGCGGGACACAGCGGCTCGCGCGGCTCGTCGGGCCGTCCAAGGCCAAGGACCTGATCTTCTCCGGGCGGCACGTCGCCGCGGACGAGGCGCTCGCCATGGGCCTGGTGGACCGGGTCGTCCCGGACGCCGACGTCTACACGGCGGCGAAGGAGTGGGCGGCGTCGTTCGCGGGCGGGCCCGCGAACGCGCTGCGCGCCGCGAAGCAGGCCGTCGACACCGGGCTGGAGGTGGACCTCGCGACGGGGCTGGAGATCGAGCGGGTGCAGTTCGCCGCGCTGTTCGCCACCGAGGACCAGAAGAACGGCATGAAGTCGTTCATGGAGGAGGGCCCGGGCAAGGCGAAGTTCACGGGCCGCTGAGCGCACCCTCCGCACCGGCGCGCTCCTGGGCGTCGAGGACGTCGGCGGCGTAGCGCTCGGTCCAGCGGCCCAGGGCGGACAGCGGTTCGAGCATCCCGCGCCCCGGGCCGGTCAGCTCGTACTCCACGCGCGGCGGCGCCTCGGCATAGCGGCGGCGGACGACCAGGCCGTTGTGCTCGAGGCGCCGCAGTGTCTCGGTCAGCACCTTGTGGCTGATGCCGCCGATCCGGTCCTGGAGCTCGCGCGGGCGCAGCGGGCCGTCCTGCAGCGTCCACAGCACGACGCCCGTCCAGGTGCCGGACAGCAGGTCGAGGCCGAGCCGCGTCTGGCAATCGGCGACGAACTCGGGATCGTCCATCCTGCCCCTCCTGATACGCACCGGATGGTGCGGAACGAACCGCTTAGCGTCCCGTCCGACGGTAATCGACACGGGAGGTCGTCATGCGGATCGGTGTGCTGGGTGCGGGGAACATGGCGGACGCGCTCGCGACGCAGTGGGCGCGCAAGGGGCACGAGGTGCGGATCGGGGCGCGGGCGCCGGAGAAGGCGGTCGCGCTGGCGGGACGCGTCGGCCATGGCGCGCGGGGCGGGACGCTGCGGGACGCGGCGGAGTTCGGGGACGCGGTCCTGCTGGCCGTCGCCCACGAGGGCGTCGCGGACGCCCTGAGCCAGGCGGGTCCGCTCGCGGGGCGCGTCCTGCTCGACTGCACGAACCCGATGGAGCCGCCGTTTGAGCGGCTGAAGACCGTCGGCGGCCCGTCGGCGGCGCGCCGGATCGCCGACCTGACCGGGGCGCGGGTGGTGAAGGCGTTCAACACCTGCCCCGACACGGTGTGGCGGATGGCGCCGCCGGAGTTCGGTGGGCGGCCTCTCGGCGTCCCGCTGTGCGGGGACGACCCGGACGCGCTGGCCGTGGCGCGCCGCCTGGTGGCCGACATCGGCTGCGTCCCGATGGACGGCGGTGGCCTGGCGCGTGCCGGGCTCCTGGAGGCGACGACGGCGTTCCTGGTCGGGCTGTGGGTGGCGGGTGAGGACCCGCTGACGATGCTGCCCCCGGCGGACGCGGCCATGGCGCGGGCGCCGCAGCGTACGTCCGAGCCCGTCGCCTGACGCCGCGCGAGGCGGCTCCGGCGCCGGGGCCGCCCCGCGCGATCTCCGCCATGCGATTTCGGCGGGTGGGCCCGGTCCGGACGAAGATCGCCGATAGCATCTGCCGCCATGCGACACGCGTACCGAACCGCGCTCGTGACCGGGGCGTCCAGCGGGATCGGCGAGAGCTTCGCCCGCCTCCTCGCCGCCCGCGGCACCGACCTGGTCATCGTGGCCCGCCGCGGCGACCTGCTGGACGGGCTCGCCCGCGAGCTGGTCGAGCGGTACCGGGTCGCGGTCGAGGTGCTGGCCGCCGACCTCACCGATCCCGCGCAGCGCGGCGAGATCGAGCGGCGGCTGCGCGCCGAGCCCGTCGAGCTCCTCGTCAACAACGCAGGTCACGGCGCGTTTGGAGCGTTCGCGGAACTGCCGGTGGAGGACCACCTCCGGCAGCTGGAGCTGAACGTCACCGCGCTGGTGCGGCTCACCCACGCGGCGCTCCCCGGGATGATCCTGCAAGGCCGCGGCGGTGTGCTGAACGTCGCGTCCATGGCCGGGTTCACGCCGTCGCCCGGGAGCGCCACCTACGGCGCGACGAAGGCGTACGTCGCGTCCTTCTCCGAGAGCCTGCACGCGGAGGTCGCGTCCAAGGGCGTCCACGTGACCGCGCTGTGCCCCGGCTTCACCCGCACCGAGGACGACGCGCCGACGAACCTGCTGTGGCTGCGCCGCAACGACGTGGCCAGGGCCGGGCTGGACGCGGTCGCGGCCGGACGCGCCCTCTGCGTCCCCGGCGCGCAGTACAAGGCGGCGCTGCCCGCGCTGAAGCTCGTCCCGCGCCCCCTGCTGAGGGCCGCCGTGAACCGGATGTGGCACCAGGCGGCCGACACTCGGTGACAAAAGCGGACGACGGGTTTCGCTCAGATCTACAAAACACTCCCGGCCCTGATTGTCACGGGGGTGACTTGACGCGGGTCGTGCCGACTGGCGACCATCGAACCTACGCTTGAGTAGGTTAGAACGGCCTGCTGGGCGCCCCATTCCGTGCCGCGGGCGCGGCGGCACCGTCCGGCATCCCGACACGTCCAGCGAAGGAAGCGCATGACCGTGACCCCCGAAGAGAAGTTCCAGACCGGCCTCCTGCTCGACCTCGAGCCGGTGGTCGAGAAGGAGCTCGACCGGCACCTGTCCATGGCCAAGGAGTGGTTCCCGCACCAGTACGTGCCGTATGGGCAGGGCCGCGACTTCGACGGGCCGCTGGACGGCGAGCCCTGGTCGATCGAGCAGTCGAAGGTGACCCCGGAGGCGCGCGAGTCCCTCATCGTCAACCTGCTCACCGAGGACAACCTGCCCGGCTACCACCGCGCGATCGCGACCGTCTTCGGCCGCGAGGGCGCCTGGGGCACCTGGGTCAACCGGTGGACGGCCGAGGAGAACCGGCACGGCATCGTCATCCGCGACTACCTCACCGTCACCCGCGCCGTGGACCCCGTCGCGCTGGAGCGCGCCCGGATGCACCACATGGAGGCGGGCTACGAGGCCGACCACGGCGAGTCGTTCCTGCACGGCACCGCCTACGTGTCGTTCCAGGAGCTCGCCACCCGCGTGTCGCACCGCAACACCGGCAAGGCGTCCGGCGACCCGCTCTGCGAGCAGATGATGGCGCGCGTCGCGGCCGACGAGAACCTGCACATGATCTTCTACCGGAACCTGATGGCCGCCGCGCTGGACGCCGCCCCGAACGAGACGATGCGGGCCATCACCGACGTCGTCAAGGCGTTCCAGATGCCCGGCCACAGCATCGACGGGTTCCTGCGCAAGTCCGTCGTCATCGCCAACGCCGGCATCTACGACCTGCGCCTGCACCACGACGACGTGCTCACCCCGGTGCTGCGCAAGTGGGGCGTCTTCGACCGCACGGACCTCACCGGCGACGGCGACAAGGCCCGCGAGGAGCTCGCCGAGTTCCTGGAGGGGCTCGACGACGCCGCCACCAAGTTCGAGACCCGCCGCGAGGAGCGCCGCGCCCGCCAGGCGGCCCGCAAGGGCTGAGCCCCCGCGCCGCGCCCGCTCGCGCGCCCGCCCGCGTTCGTCTCGCGCTCGTCTCGCGCTCGTCTCGCGCTCGTCTCGCGCTCGTCACGCGCCGCGGCCGTTTCGTGATCTTTCCGCGGGAACGGCCGCGCGCCCGCCGGCGTCCGATCGGGTTTCGCCGGAACGTGATCGCGGTTTCCGGCGTCTCAGTGTTCATGGGGACTCATCGGCGCCTTGGTGAGTATCGGCTGCTGGACGAGATCGGCCGGGGGAGCACCGCGGTGGTGCACCTGGCCCTGGACTCCCAGGGCCGCGAGGTCGCGGTCAAGGAGCTGTGCCCGCAGGTCGCCGGCGAGCCGGAGGCGCTGGCGCGGCTGGCCCGCGAGCTCGCCGTGCAGGCCCGGGTGAACAGCCGGTACGTGGCGCGGCTGCTGGACGGCCGGGTGTCGGCGGAGCGGCCGTACGTCGTGATGCAGTACGTCCCGGGCTGCCCGCTGAACGACCTGGTGAAGGCGTACGGGCCGCTGGGCGGGGACCGGCTCGTCCGGTTCGCGCGTCGGCTGGCCCTCGCCGTCGCCGACGTGCACGACGCGGGCGTGCTGCACCGGGACGTCTCGCCCGGCAACGTGATCGTGCTCGGCGACCGGCCGACGCTGATCGACTTCGGCATCTCGCACCAGGCGGGGATGGAGCAGATCACCCGCCGCGGGATGGTCGTGGGGACGCCCGCCTACCTGGCGCCCGAGCTGATCGAGGGGGAGCGCGCCACGACCGCGTCGGACGCGTTCTCCTGGGCGGCGACCGCGGCGTTCGCGGCGACGGGCCGCCCGCCGTTCGGCCGCGGCTCGCTGCACGGGGTGTGCTTCCGCATCCTGCGCGGCCAGGCCGACCTGGACGGGGTGCCGGAACCGCTGCTCGGCGTGGTGCGCCGCGCGCTCTCGCGGGACCCGGCGGACCGCCCGTCCGCCCGCTGGATCGCGGGGGCGCTCGCGCAAAGTGACGATCCTATCACGGATCGCGGCCGGATCGCGGCGGCCTGAGATGACCGTTGGATCCTTCTCGCGGGGGCGACGAAGGTAGGGTTTCGGAAACGATGGAGGGAGCAGTCACGTCCGGGGACCGTATCGGCCACTACAGCGTGCTCCAGACCCTCGGGGAAGGGGGCATGGGCGTCGTCTACCTCGGCGCCGACCCCGAGGGGCGCAACGTGGCCATCAAGGTGCTGCGACCGGCGGTGGCCGGCGACGCCACGGCGCGCCGCCGGCTGGCCCGCGAGGTCGACTCGATGCGGCGCGTGCACAGCCCCCACGTCGCGGAGATCCTCGACGCCGACGTCACCGCCGACCAGCCCTACATCGTCACCCAGTACGTGCCCGGCCGCACGCTGGAGGAGGTCGTCGAGGAGGGCGGCCCGATCTACGGGCCGGGCCTGCAGCGGCTGACCGTCGGGCTGGCGTCGGCGCTGTCGGCGATCCACGGCGCCGGGATCGTGCACCGCGACCTCAAGCCCGGCAACGTCATGATCGTCGACGGCGAGCCGGTCGTGATCGACTTCGGCATCGCGCAGGGCGCGGACGCGACCCGGCTGACCGCCACCGGCATGGTCATCGGCACCCCCGGCTACCTCGCCCCGGAGATCATCGAGGGCGAGGACGCGGGGCCGCCGTCCGACGTGCACGCGCTCGCCGGCACGGTCGCCTACGCCGCGACCGGCCGCCCGCCGTTCGGCTCCGGCACCTTCGAGTCGATCTTTTACAAGATCATGCAGGGCACGCCGGACCTGGACGGCGTCCCGGACGCGCTGCTCCCGCTGCTGCGCTCGGCGATGGCCCGCAACCCGGCCGAGCGGCCCACCGCGGTCAACCTCGTCCAGCTCGCGCGGCGCATCCACCTCGAAGCGACGATCACCGACCAGACCCGCGTCGACCAGCACTACACGCGCCCGGACGGGCACGTCCCGCCGGTCGAGCAGCCCGCGCCCGACCACGCCCGGCAGTTCGCCATGCCGCCGGGCGAGACCACCGGCCGCACGGACGGCCGCGCCGGCGGGCGCACCGCCACGCCGCCGCCGGCGCCGCTCC
>NZ_WBMR01000166.1 GCF_008923365.1 Actinomadura montaniterrae | reverse complement strand
CCATCCCGCCGCCGCGTTCCCGCGCCGTGTTCCCGCGCGGCCCTCTCCTTTGCGGCCGCGCCCTTCCCGCGAGGCGGATGTGGAGCGTGTCAGGCGAGCGCGGCCTGCCCGGCCCGCGCGCTCTCCCGCAGATCGGCGAGCACCTCGGAGAGGCGGTCCAGGCCGGCGGCGATCCAGGGCAGCGACGCCGGGTCGGGGGAGGCGAGCGCGGCGAGCCGCTGCTCGTCGGTCTCCCCGTACAGCAGGCTCGGCGCGACCCGCAGGCGCAGCGCCTCGTCCGGCTCGCCGAACGAGCTTCCGGGCAGCACCCCCACGCCGTAGCGCTCCAGCAGCAGCCCGGACAGGTCGGCGGACGTCCGCACCCCGTGCCCGGAGCGCAGCGCGTCCCGGAGCGGGCCGAGGTCGGGGTAGACGTAGAAGGCGCCCTGCGGGGCCGGCACCCGCGCGCCCGCGGCGGCGAACCGGGCCGCGACCGCCCGGGTGACCGCCGCGTGCAGCCGGCGGCTGCGGTCGACGTGCTCGACCAGCTCGGGCGGCTCGGCGAACGCGAACGCGGCGGCGTGCTGCACCGGCGCGGGCGCACTGGACCAGACCTCGCTGGCGATCCCGAGCACGGCGGAGCGCAGCGCGGCGCCGAACGGGCCGTCCGGCAGCCGCGCCACCCCGAGCCGCCAGCCGCCGGCCGCCAGGCTCTTGCTCAGCGCGGTCGTCACCACGGTCCGCTCCGGCGCGAACCGGGCGGGGCTCGGCACCGCGCGGTCCCGGTCGTGCACCAGGTCGCGGTAGATCTCGTCGGAGACGATCACGAGGTCGAGGTCGCGCGCGGCCGCGCAGAGCCGCCGGACGGTCCGCTCGGAGGCGAGCGTGCCGGTCGGGTTGTCCGGCAGCGTCACGACCACGGCCCGGACGGTCCGTCCGGCGGCCCGCGCGCGCACCACCGCGTCGGCGAGCAGCGCGGGGCTCGGCACCCCGCCCTCGCCCGGCGGGGTCGCCACCCGGATCGGCCGCACCCCGGCCAGCGGCGCCTGCGCCGCGTAGCTCACCCAGCTCGGCGTGGGCAGCACCACGTCACCGCCGATCGCCATCAGCAACGCGAACAGCAGCGGCTTGCTGCCGGGGCCGCCCACCACGCCGGACGGGTCGGTGGGCAGCCCCCGCCGCGCCCAGTACCCGGCCGCCGCCGCGCGGAGGGCCGCCGACCCGGCGACCGGGCCGTAGCCGCCGCGCGCCGCGGCGGCGGCGAGCTCGCGGGTCAGCGCGGGATGGATCGGGATCCCGGCCTCGCCGAAGCCGAGCGGCAGGACCCGCACGCCCTCGCGGCGCTTGCGGGCGAGCGCCTCGTTCACCGCGAGCGTCGGCGACAGCGGGACGGCGCGCGGCGCGAACGACACAGGCCGGGCCGGGCCGCACGCGGCCGAGGAGGGACTGGAGGGACCGGAAGGACTGGAGGGGCGGTCGGCCGGGTGATCGTGCGCGGGCGGGTTCTGAGCATGCATCGACGCTCCAAAGGCATGACGATATAACGGTGGGTGGCGGAAGGATCCCCCTGAGTGACCCGGCCGGGCTCGCTTCATGCTTTCCCGCATTCAGCATCATCACAAGCGAGTCTCGGCGATGGTGACCGTAAGCTAGACTGATGCTGGAAGTGCGCCGCCTGCGGCTGCTCGCCGAATTCGCCCGCCGCGGCAGCATCGCCGCGACCGCCGCCGCCCTCGGCTACACGCCGTCGGCCGTCTCCCAGCAGCTGGCCGCGCTCGAGCGGGAGGCGCACGTCCCGCTGCTGGACCGGACGGCCCGCAGCGCGGAGCTGACCGACGCCGGACGGCGCCTCGCCGCCCGCGCCGAGGAGATCCTGAGCCTGGTGGAGACCGCGGAGGCGGAGCTGTCCGCGCAGGCCGACACCCCCACGGGCCGGGTGGTGGTCACGGCCTTCCCGACGGCCGCCGTCGCCTTCGCGCCCGCGCTGGCGCACAGCCTGGGCGCCCACCCCGGCCTGACCTTCGTGCTGCGGCAGACCCGTCCGGGCGACGGCATCCGCCAGGTGCAGAACGGCGAGGTCGACATCGCGCTGATCGACGACTGGACGGGCAAGGTCCCCGACCAGTCCCCGGCGGTGCTGGAGTTCTTCCACCTGCGCCGCGACCCGCTCGTCCTGGTCGTCCCGGACGGGCACCGGATGTCGGACCCGGACCGCCCCGTGGACCTGCAGCAGCTGCGGGAGGAGCCGTGGATGGCGGCGCCGCCGGGCGAGCCGTCCCGGCAGGCGGTCGAGCGGCTGCTGGACACCGTCGGCGGCGCCCGGCCCGTCCCCTGGGAGTTCGAGGGCCTGCACACGATCCTCAGCCTGGTGGCGCGGGGGATCGGCATCACCGCCGTGCCCGCGCTGGCGCTGGCCGCCGGCGACCAGGGCGTGGCGGTGCGGCGGATCCCCGAGTGCACGCTGGCCAGGGAGGTGTACGCGGTGACGCGGCGGGCGAGCGTGCGGCGGCCGTCGGTGGCGGTGACGCTGCGCGCGATCTACGCGGCCGCCCGCGAGGCCCAGCCCGCCGCCCCGGAGGCGTGACCGCTTCCGGCCGGTTCGGTCCGCCGCCCGCACCAAGAGCCGGATAAATCCGAACTAAGAGACAAAACGGCACAATAGATCGCGCTCTGGCGGGAAGTCGCAGATGAGACAGCAATCCGGCGGACGGTCGGAACACGGACGCCCTCAGGTTCGTCAAAACGGGAAGATGCGCGCGGATCATCACGTACGGTGGTGCGAATCGTGACGCCGTCCCAGGCCATGCATCAGTCCATGCAAACCGATCGGGGAGCGCAGCACTCGATGGAACCACCAGCGACAACGCCGGCCGTCCTGGCGGCCGGGCCCTCCGGCGCCACGGCCGCCGCCGTGGTCGCCGAGGGCGGCGGGCACCACTTCGAACTGCCGCGGATCCGGGCGCTGCTGCTGCACGCGCTGCCGCGCTTCGCCGAGGGGGTGGTCGCGCCCGTGGCGGTGTTCTACGCCGCACTGGCGCTGCTGGGACTGAACGGCGCGCTCGCCGCGGCGGTCGCCTGGGTGTACGGGGGCATCATCTTCCGCTACCTGCGCGGGCACCCCGTCTCCGGGATGCTGCTGCTGGCCGCGGTCGGCGTGACCGTGCGGGCGGCCCTCGCGGCGGCCACGCACAGCGCCGTCGTCTACTTCCTCCAGCCGACGCTCGGCACGCTGATGGTGAGCATGGCCTTCCTCGCCTCCGTCCCGCTCGGGCGGCCGCTGGCGATGAAGCTCGCCCGCGACATGGTGCCGATCCCCGAGGCGTTCTTCCGGCACGACAAGGTGCACCAGTTCTTCCTGCGCATCTCGCTGCTGTGGTCGATGGTGCTGTTCGTCAACGTCGCGCTCAGCCTCTGGATGCTGTTCAACGAGTCGCTCGGCACGTATCTGTGGCTGCGCACCAGCATGGTCGCCGGACTCGGCGCGCTGGGCGTCGCCGTCTCGGTGCTGGGCTTCAAGCGGCTGCTGCGGCACGTGAACCGCGAGCCCGCCGCCGCGGCCTGACCGGCGCCCCGTCCCGCTGCGGCATGCTCTGAGCTGCGATTCCCTGATCCAGGCGCGAACTTTTCCGGTCGCCGGGCCATCTCCCTTTGCATAGGCATTCACCGAAGACGGGTGAGTCTTGGGACTGGGGGAGATTCGTGGCGATCAAGGGGCGGCCGGCAGTGGCGGCGTTCGGGGGAGCGGGCGCGGTCGCGCTGCTCGCGGCCGGATGCGGCATCGGCGGCACGGGGGTGCTGTCGGCGGGCGAGTCCGACACCACGGTGACGATCACGCCGGCGAGCGGGACGCAGCGGGTCGCGCCGGACGCGGTGATCAAGGTGACGGCGTCCGGCGGGAAGCTGGCGAAGGTCAGCGTGCAGGGGAACAAGGGCTCGGCCGTCACCGGCGAGCTCGCCGGGAACCGCAAGAGCTGGCACTCCACCCGGACGATGACGCCCGGCGCGACCTACACCGTGAGCGCGCAGGCGAAGAGCGGAGGCAAGCTCCGCACCGTGACCAGCGCGTTCACCGTGCTGACCCCGGCGCAGACGTTGTCGATCAGCGACGTCACGCCGAACCTGCCGGGGGAGAAGGTCGGCGTCGGAATGCCGATCATCCTGCATTTCGACCGCCCGGTCGCCGACAAGGCCGCGGTGGAGAAGGCCCTGCACGTCAGCGCGGACAAGCCGGTCGAGGGCGCCTGGCGCTGGATCGGGTCGGACCAGGTCGTCTACCGGACGAAGACGTACTGGCAGCCGCACCAGACCGTCCGGTTCCGCGCGGACCTCGCGGGCGTGAACGCCGGAGGCGGCGTCTACGGCGCAGCGGACGTCGCCGAGACGATCACCATCGGCGCCGCGCAGGTCACCACCGGCGACATCGGCGGCCACCACATGACGGTGACGCGGGACGGCCGGAAGCTGCGGACGGTCCCGTTCAGCGCCGGCAACGGCGAGACGCGGGAGTTCACCACCACCAGCGGCGTCCACCTGCTGATGGACAAGGGCAACCCGGTCACGATGACCTCGCCCGGCCGGCAGCCGGGCGACCCCGGCTACTACCAGCAGGTCGTCGACTACGCGGTGCGCTTCTCCGACAGCGGCGAGTACGTCCACTCGGCGCCCTGGTCGGTCGGGTCGCAGGGGTCGGCGAACGTCAGCCACGGCTGCCTGAACGTCAGCCCGTCGGACGCCCAGTGGTTCTACGGCATCGCCCAGCGCGGCGATGTGTTGAACCTCACGGGCACCGACCGCGAGGTCGAGTGGAACAACGGCTGGAGCTTCTGGCAGCTGCCGTTCGCGAAGTGGAAGGAGGGCAGCGCCCTTGGCTGACCGCGTTACGGACCGTGTCCGCTTGCAACGCTTTGATCTCGGACTGCCGCCAAAACCCCGGGTCATGGCGTGATCGCCGGATTTTGTCGCTAATGTCACTGGGATAGACGGCGGGGTTCTGGAGGTTTGAGGTGCAGCGGAGGGTGTCCGCGGGTGTCCGGGCCGGTGCGGGGATGGCGGGGGCCGTACTGCTCCTCACGACCGCCTGCTCGGGCGGCGAGAAGGAGCACGGCGTCGCGGTCGGGGAGAAGGGCGACTCCGCCGTCCCGCAGGTGACGATCAATCCGGGCAACGGCAACGGGAAGGCCGCGCCCGAGGACGGCGTCACCGTCACCGCGGCGGGCGGCACGCTGCAGCAGGTCACCGTCACCCGCAAGGGCAAGCCGGTGGACGGCGCGATGGCGGCCGACAAGAAGAGCTGGAAGTCGCGCACGCTGGTGCCCGGCGCGAAGTACCAGGTGTCCGCGGTCGCCGTCAGCCCCAAGGGCAAGTCGGCGACCGTCACCTCCACCTTCACGACGCTGAAGGCGGCCAACGAGCTGGACATCTCCGACGTCTCGCCGACCAAGGGCGAGAAGGTCGGCGTCGGGATGCCGATCATCGTCACCTTCAACCGCGCGGTCGGCGACAAGAAGGCCGTCGAGCGCGCGCTGGAGGTCAAGTCGACCAAGCCCGCCACCGGCGCCTGGCGCTGGGTCGGCGACACCCAGGTGATCTTCCGCACGGAGAACGGCCACTACTGGGAGCCGAACCAGAAGGTCACCTTCACCGCGAAGCTGGCGGGCGTGAAGTCGGGCAAGAAGACCTACGGGACGAGCGACTTCACCCGCAGGTTCAGCATCGGCGACGCGCACATCATCAAGGCGAGCACCAAGACCCACCACCTGACCGTCACCAAGAACGGCAAGAAGGTGAAGAGCTGGCCGATCAGCGCGGGCCGCGGCGGCCGCGTGGTCAACGGGGTCGACACCTACGCCACCACCAGCGGCATCCACCTGACCATGGGCAAGGAGAATCCGGCGATCATGACGTCGGAGTGGATGGGCGTGAAGCCCGACGAGCCGGGCGGCTACAAGGAGGTCATCCCGTTCGCGGTGCGGATCTCCAACAGCGGCGAGTACATCCACTCGATGGCCTCGACGGTGTGGGCGCAGGGCCACCAGAACGTCAGCCACGGCTGCGTGAACTCCCCGCCCGCCGCCGCCCGCTGGTTCTACCACTTCTCCTACCGCGGCGACCCTGTGATCATCACCGGTACCGACCGCAAGTTGGAGCCGGACAACGGCTGGGGCTTCTACCAGATGTCCTGGAAGAAGTGGGTGAAGGGCAGCGCCCTGGACCGGACCGTCGGGACCGGCTGACGGCCCGCGGACGACGCGCCGTGGCGGCGCTCCCCGGCAGGGGGGCGCCGCCACCGCGCTTTCGGCGCCGCCCGCGTATCGCGGCGGCGCCGCCCGCGCGTCTCAGGCGCGCTCGATCAGGCCGCGGACGTAGGCGGCCTGCCCGGCGTGCTGGAGGTCGTCGGAGATCACGCTGACGAGCCGCACCGCGAGCGTCACGGGCGGGTCCCAGGCGGTGTCGACGATCCGTTCGAGGTCCTTGTCGGTCAGCGTGCCGACGTACTCGACGGTCCGGTCGTGCACCGCGTCGTGGTAGCCGGTGAGCAGGTCCGCGGAGCCGACGCGGACGGCCGCGACCTGCGCGGGGTCGTGGCCGTAGCCGGTCTCGGCCGTCGCGAGCGGCAGCGCGAACCGGTCCGCCCAGCCGCCGGAGGTCCACACCTGCTCGGATCCGGCGGCGTCGGCGACGTGGTCGTCCTGGACGCGGGTGAGGTGCCAGACGAGCCAGGCGATCGTGTTGGCCTCGGCGTCGGGGCGGAGGGCGAGCTGGTCCGGGGTGAGGCCGTCGACGGCGTCGCGGACGACCTCCTGGATCCGGTCGAAGGCGTCGGTGAGCAGTTCCGCACTGGTCATCTCCCCGACGCTACCCCGCGCGCGTCCGCTTGAAGCGAAGATCGTCCGCTCAAAGCGGAGGGCCGGGCGCGGCACGGCGTCGCCGCGCCAGGATGGGGCGATGGTGAGCACACGCCTCGAAGACGCGACCGAACTGCCGGGCGGCCTGCTCGTCAGGGGCCGGGGGCTGCGGCGGCCCGCGCCGGGCGGCGCCGCACCCGAGTACGGCCTGTACCTCGGCTCGGGCCGGCTCCGCGCCCGCCACGACGCCACGCCGGCCTGGCCGCACGCCTGGATCGACTGGCCGGACTTCCTGCTGCCCCGCGACCGGGAGGGCGCCGTCGCGCTGATCCGCGACCTGCACGCGCGGGCCGCCGCCGGCGAGCGGGTCGAGGTCGCCTGCGGCGGCGGCGTCGGCCGCACCGGCACGGTGATGGCCTGCCTGGCCGTGCTGTCCGGGGTGCCGGCGGACCGCGCCGTCGCCTGGACGCGCGCGAACTATCACCGCAAGGCGGTCGAAACGCCCTGGCAGCGGCGCTGGGTGGCGCGCTTCCCCGAGGAGTAGCGCCCGCTCAGCGGGTACCCCTCCGGCATGAGCACGCCCGCGACCGGCCGGGGCGGGGCCGCGCCCGACCGCGGCTTCGCCGGTGAACTGCGCGACGCGGTGACGCTGCGCTCCTTCACCCTGGTCACGGGCGTGCTGATCCTGCAGCTGGCGTTCATCCTGTCCTACATCGGCGCGTTCCACTCGCCGACCCCGCACCGCATCCCGGTCGCGGTCGTCGCGCCCGGGCAGGCGGCGGGACAGGTCGCCGCGCAGCTCGACGCGCTGAAGGACGCACCGCTCAAGGCCCGCACCGCCCCGAGCGAGCAGCGGGCCCGGCAGCTCATCCTCGACCGGACGGTCGACGCGGCGATCATCGTCAGCGCCGGCGGCACCGACACGCTGCTGGTGGCGTCCGCGAGCGGCCCCGCCGTGTCCAGCACCACCCAGCAGATCGCGGCCGGGATCGAGCAGTCCAGGCACCGGCAGGTCCGGACCGTCGACATCCGGCCGCCGGCCGCCGGGGACGGTCGCGGCCTGTCGTCGTTCTACCTGGTCATCGGCTGGATCGTGGGCGGCTACCTGGCCGCGGCGATCCTCGGCGTGGCCGGCGGCGCACGCCCGGCGAACCTGCGCCGCACGGTCATCCGGCTCGGCGCGCTCGCGCTGTACGCGATCGTGTCCGGGCTCGGCGGCGCGATCATCGCCGGGCCGGTCCTCGGCGCCCTGAACGGGCATTTCTGGGCGCTGTGGGGCATCGGCGCGCTGGTCGTCATGGCCGCCGCCGCGACGACCGTCGCGTTCCAGATCCTGCTCGGGCTGCTCGGCGTCGGCCTGGCGATCCTGGTGTTCGTCGTGCTCGGCAACCCGAGCGCGGGCGGCGCCTACCCGATGACCCTGCTGCCGGCGTTCTGGCGGGCCATCGGGGACTGGCTGCCGACGGGCGCGGGGACCACCGCCGTGCGCAACACCGTCTACTTCTCCGGCCACGCGACGGCGCAGGCCCTCGGCGTGCTGGCGGGTTACGCCGTGATCGGGTCGGCGGTCGCGGTCGCCGCGTCCGCCGCGCACCTGCGATATATGAGGCTCGTCCCGGACGACCCGGCGACGAGCAGCAGCCCGCAGAGCCAGGCGAACCAGTCGCCGAACCGGGAGTAGACGGTCCGGACGCCGTGCGCGGGGAGCGTCGCGGTGACGGAGGTGAACCCGGGTCCGCCGGTGGCGTGCTCGGCGAGCACCCGGCCGTAGGGATCGCTGACGACGAGCGTCCCCGCGCGGGCCGCCCGCGCGACGGTCAGCCCGCTCTCGACGCCGCGGACGAGCGCCATCCGCCCGTGCAGCCGGCCGTCGCCGGTGAAGTCCCAGGCGGGCGCGTACAGCACGGTGGCGCCGCGGGCCCGGTAGGCGCGGACGAGGCCGGGGAAGTCCAGGTCCTTGCAGATCGCGAGGCCGCGGCCGGGGGAGAGGAACGCGAGCTCGGTGCCCGGGGCCAGGCCGTCCTCGAGCCCGGGGATCATGTGGTGCTTGAAGTAGAGGACGGGCGCGCCGGCGTCCGCGCGGATCCCGAGCGCGGCGTTGCGCGCCTTCCCGCCGGCGGTCAGGACGAGCCCGGCGACGATGTCCTCGTGGCGTTCGGCGGCCAGCCGCGCCAGCGGCCCGGTGAGGGCGGCAAGGGTCGTCTCGTTCGCGGCGAACGTCTTCTCCGGCAGGACGAGCGTGCCGGCGGGCGCCGTCGCGCGGATCGCGGCGAGGTAGCGGCGCAGCAGGTCACGGCCCTGCGGCGTCGCGACGTCGACCGTGTCGTCCGGACGGTCGGTGTCGAGCAGCGCGACGGTCGACCGCGACGCGTCGTGGGGCTGCCGGAGCCGCCAGCCGCCGTACGCCAGCGGAAGGGCGAGGACGAGCGCGCCGGCGAGCAGCACCCGCCACCGCCGCGCGGCGCGGGGCGCGGCCGCCGCCGCCAGCGCGGCGGGGACGCCCGTGACGAGGAACGTGATGCCCCACGGGCCGGTCAGCGACGCGGTCTGCACGACCGGCGGGACGTCCGCCTGCGTGTAGGCCAGGCTCAGCCACGCGCCGTGCGGCGCCGCGACCGACAGCGCGTACTCCAGCGCCGCCCAGCCCGCCGGGACGGTCAAGGCCGCGGCCAGCGGGAACCCGCGCAGCAGCAGCCACCGGAAGGCGAGCGCGAGCAGGCCGAACACCAGCGCGGTGCCGACGATGATCCCGGCCGCCGCGGGCGGCGGCATCTCCAGGGTGCCGAGGTAGTAGGGCCACATCCGGCTCTGCCCGGCGAGCCAGGCGAGGGACGCGGCGGCGAACGCGGCCCGCCCGCCGGCTCGGGGCGCGAGCCACAGGACGGGCAGCGGGCCGAGCCAGGTGAGCCAGGCCACGGGATGCAGTCCGGTGCCGAACAGCAGCAGGACGGACGACAGCAGCGTCGAGACGATGACGGTCATGGGTCCGAGCCTCGGCCGCACGGGCCCTCCGGCGCGTCGCCGGGACGAGCGAAACCGCGCCTCACTCCCGCGGGGATCAGTCCGCGGGGTCGCCCGGGACGACCAGCCCGGACTCGTAGGCGAACACGACCGCCTGCACCCGGTCCCGCAGCCCGAGCTTGCCGAGCACGTGGCTGACGTGCGTCTTGACGGTGTGCTCGCTGACGACCATCGCCTCGGCGATCTCCGCGTTGGACCGGCCCCGCGCCACCTGCCGCAGCGTCGCGGCCTCCCGGTCGGTCAGCCCGGCGAGCCACGCCGCGAGCCGCGGGACGACGCCGTGCCCGGGCCGCCGCACCAGGTCCTCGACCAGCCGCCGCGTCACCGCCGGCGCGAGCAGCGCGTCCCCGGCGGCGACGACCCGGACGGCGTCCGCCAGCTCGTCGCGCCGGATGTCCTTCAGCAGGAACCCGCCCGCGCCCGCCCGCAGCGCGTCGTAGACGTGCTCGTCGGAGTCGAACATCGTCAGCACGAGCACCTTGGCGGGCAGCGTCGCGCAGATCCGCTCCGTCGCCTCGATCCCGTTCATCACCGGCATCCGCACGTCCATCACGACGACGTCGGGCCGCAGCTCCGCGGCGGCGCGGACCGCGGCGGCCCCGTCCGCCGCCTCCCCGACGACCGCCATGTCCGGCTGCGCGTCCAGGATCATCGTGAACGCGGCGCGGAACAGGTCCTGGTCGTCGGCGACGAGGACGCGCAGGGCCGGGTCGTCGGTCACGGGCTCATTCAACCGGAAGCCGCGCCAGGACCGTGAACCCGCGCGGGCCGGGCCCGGCGCGCACCGTCCCGCCGCAGGCCGCCGCGCGCTCGCGCATCCCGGTGAGCCCGTGCCCGGACGCGGCGGGCTCACCGCCCCGCCCGTCGTCGGCGACCTCGATCTCCAGCACGTCCCGCCAGCGCACCGCCACGGTCACCGCGGCCACCGGCCCGGCGTGCTTGCGTACGTTGGTGAGCGACTCCTGCACGATCCGGTACGCGGCGACGGCGGCATCCGGCGCGACCTGGCGCGGCTCGCCGTCCACGGTCAGCGCGGCCGGCAGCCCGCAGCCGCGGACGAGGTCCGGAAGCGTCGCGAGGCCGGGCTGCGCGCCGCCGGGCGCCGTGTCGTCGCGTAGTGCGTCGAGGATGGCGCGCAGCTGGGTGAGCGCGCCGCGTCCGGTGTCGGCGATCCGCCCGAACGCCTCGACCGCCCGGTCCGGCCCGGCGAGCGGCGCCGCCTCGGCCTGCACCACCATCAGCCCCACGGAATGGGTGAGGACGTCGTGCATGTCGCGGGCGATGCGAGCCCGCTCCCCGGCGGCGGCCGCCGACCGCTCCTGCTCCAGCCGGAGCGTCCGCTCGGCGTGCTCGGCGGCCTGCGCCCGGCGCGCCTGCTCGGCCATGCCGAGCGCGAACGCGGCGGTGAAGGCGGTGCCGAGCAGCGGGTAGACGTCGGAGTCCTCGCCGGGCAGCACGATCGAGACGTACACGGTGGCGGCCAGCAGCGGGACCGACAGCAGCCGCAGCAGCGGCCGGCTCAGCGCCGCGATCGTGTAGACCGCCACCAGCGGCCCCCACGGCAGCAGCAGCGGCTTCTGCCACACGACCAGCGCGGTCATCGCGAGGCCCACCACCAGGCCGACGCGCAGCGGGGCGCGCCGCCGCCACAGCACCGGGACGGACGCGAGCAGCGCCAGCGCCACCACCCACCACGGCCGCGCCGACCACAGCGCCGGCGCCACGGTCGCGGCGGTGACGGCGGCGGCCACCGCCCGGTCGGCGGTCCGCGCGTCGGGCATGCCGCCAGTGTCGGGGACGGGGACCGCCGCGCGCCTCACTCGCGCGAGTGAGTCACCGCCTCGTCCCCGCGGGCGGGACGGCCCCCGTGGACCGGCCGGCCGCCAGGGGGCGCGGACAACGGCGCCGGGACGCGCGACGGCAGCCGCGCGGTGACGACGAGGCCCCCGCCGGGACGCGGCTCGGCCGTCACGGTCCCGCCGTGCGCGCCCGCGATCGCGCGGACGATCGACAGCCCGAGCCCCGACCCGCGGTCCGAGCGCACCCGGTCGTTGCCCAGCCGGCGGAACGGCTCGAAGATCGTCTCGATCTCGTAGCCTGGCACGGCGGGCCCGGTGTTGGCGACCTGCACCTCCGCCCAGCCGTCCCGGCCGCGCGTCGACACCCACAGCCCGCCGCCGTCCCGGTTGTGCCGGATCGCGTTCTCCACGAGGTTCTGCACGAGCCGCTCCACCAGCACCGGGTCGCCGGACGTGGGCGCGGGGCCGAGCCGCCGGTCCGCGGTGACGCCCCGCCCGCGGGCCTCGGCCGCCGCCTGCTGCAGGACGTGCCCGGCGACGTCCGCGAGGTCCAGCGGGTCGGTGCCGGCCACGGTGTTCTCCGTCCCGGCGAGCGTGAGCAGCCCGTCGATCAGCCGCTCGTGCCGGGTGTTGACGACCAGCAGCGACTCGCCGAGCCGCTTGACGTCGTCGGTGGCGTCCGGGCGGCGGACCGCCACGTCCACCAGCGTCCGGTTGATGGCGAGCGGGGTGCGCAGCTCGTGCGAGGCGTTCGCGACGAACCGGCGCTGCCCGTCGAACGCGCGGGCGAGGCGGCCGAGCATCGTGTCGAACGCGTCCGCCAGCTCCTTGACGTCGTCGCGGGGGCCCTCGTAGCCGATCCGCTCGGTGAGGTCGTGGCTGCGCGCCACCCGCCCCGCCGTCTCGGTGATCTGGTGGACGGGGCGCAGCGCCCGGTCCGCCAGCAGCCAGCCGAACCCGAGCCCGGCCGCGCCGACCAGCCCGAGCGCGATCCCGCCCTGCGTCAGCAGCGCGTTCAGCGTGTCGTTCTTGTAGTCGCGCTTCGCCTTCACCAGCACGCCCTGCAACTGCCCCTTGGTGATCGGCTTGGCGGAGTCGGGGGCGGCGACGCCGGCGGGCGCCTGCGTGAACACCCGGTCCTCGGCCTGGCCCGGCACGGAGCTGCTGACCTCCATCGAGCCGGGGTGCTGCGTCAGGTTGTTCTGCACTAGCAGGTACGTCAGCCCGAGCAGCACGATGCCGGCGCCGAGGAACAGGCCAGTGTAGAGCAGGGTGAGGCGCATCCGGATGGTGGGGCGGACGCGTTCGGCGAGATTCTTCACGGGATCCGGTACCCCGCTCCCGGCACGGTCTCGATGACCTGCGGCTCGCCGAGCTTGCGGCGCAGCTTCATCAGCGTCACCCGCACGGTGTTGGTGAACGGGTCGGTGTGCTCGTCCCACACCTTCTCCAGCAGCCGCTCCGCCGACACGATCGTCCCGTCGGCGCGCATCAGCTCGGCGAGCAGGCCGAACTCCTTGCGCGCCAGCCGCACGTACCGGCCGTCCCGCACGACCTCCTGGCGGGACGGGTCCAGCCGGATGCCCGCGCGTTCCAGCGCGGGCGGCGCCGCCGGGCGGGCCCGCCGGCCGAGCGCCAGGATCCGCGCGACGAGCTCCTCGAACGCGAACGGCTTCGTCAGGTAGTCGTCGGCGCCGATCCGCAGGCCGTCGACGCGCGCCGGGACGGCCGCGGCGGCCGTCAGCATCAGCACCCGCACCAGCGCCCCCGAGTCCACCACCGCGCGGCACACGTCGTCGCCGTGCACCACCGGCAGGTCCCGGTCCAGGACCAGGACGTCGTAGTCGTTGACGCCGAGCCGCTCCAGCGCCGCGTCCCCGTCGTACACCACGTCCACCGCCAGCGCCTCCGCCCGCAGGCCCTCGGCGATCGAGTCGGCGAGCATCCGCTCGTCCTCGGCGACCAATACGCGCACCGTGCCGTCCTCCGCCCAGCCCGTGACCTGTCCGGCGCCCAGCCTCCGCCATCGGGCGTAACGCCGGCATAACGAGTTCCGGTTACGGCGGGGTTACCCGCCGGCCGCTGGACTTGCGGTCGCCGCCGGCGTCCGCCCGGCGGCCCGGAGGAGACCGACCGATGAGACGGAACAAGCTCGCGACGCTGGCCCTGCTGCCCGCCCTCGCCCTGGGGCTCCAGGGCTGCGGCGGCGGGGACGGCGGTGGGACCGGCGCGTCCAAGGCCGCGAGCGACCAGGCGAAGATGCGCAGGTTCGCGCAGTGCATGCGCGACAACGGCGTCGACATGCAGGACCCGAAGGACGGCCGGGTCGAGATCAGGGCGAGCGCGAGGCCCTCGGCCGGGAAGGGGCCGATGCGCGCCGATCCCAACGTCGAGGCGGCGCAGAAGAAGTGCGCGCACCTCATGCCGAACGGCGGGAAGCCGCAGAAGCCCTCGGCGGCGGAGCTGGCCAAGATGCGCGCCTACTCCAAGTGCATGCGCGACCACGGCATCACCGAGTTCCCGGACCCGAACCCCGACGGCGGCATGCAGCTGAAGGCCGGCCCCGGAACCGGGATCGACCCGCAGAGCCAGACCTTCAAGGACGCCGACAAGGCGTGCCAGAAGTACCAGCCGGACGGCGGCAAGGGCGCGCGGTTCTCCAGCGGGGGCGGGAAGTGAGCCGCAGGCGCACGGCCGCGCTCGGCGCGGCGGGCGTCGTGGTGGTCGGCGGCGCCGGGCTGGCCGCCGCCGGGCTGGGCGGCGGCGACGGCCCGTCCGCCCGGCACGGCGCGCTGCCGCCCGCGACGGCGGCGGTCGAGCGCACCACGCTCGTGGAGACCCAGAAGGTGGACGGGACCCTCGGCTACGGCTCGTCCCGCACCGTGTCCGCCCAGGGGCGCGGCACGCTGACCTGGCTCGCCGGGGAAGGGGCCGTGGTCACCCGCGGGCGGACGGTGTACAAGGTCGACAACGAGCCCGTGCCGCTGCTGTACGGGAAGCTGCCCCTCTACCGGACCCTCTCCGACGGGACGAAGGGCGCCGACGTCCTGCAGTTCGAGCAGAACCTCGCCGCCCTCGGCTACACCGGGTTCACCGTCGACAAGACCTACAGCTCCGCCACCGCGGACGCCGTCAAGCGCTGGCAGGACGACCTCGGCGTCGACGAGACCGGGAAGGTCGCCCCGGGGTCCGTCGTGATCGCGTCCGGCCGGATCCGCGTCGCCGACCACAAGGCGCAGGTCGGCGACAAGCTCGGCGGGCCCGTCCTCACCTGCACCGGCACGACCCGCGTCGTCGGCGTCGACCTCGACGTCCAGTACCAGCGGCTCGCCAGGAAGGGCGCGAAGGTCGAGATCGTCCTGCCCGACGACCGGACCGCGCAGGGCACCATCACCTCCGTCGGGAAGGTCGCCGAGCAGGGGCACGGCGACGACCCGGCCACCATCCACCTCACCATCGCCGTCACCGGCCGGCAGTCGCTCGGCGGCTACGACAAGGCGCCCGTCAGCGTGAACCTGATCGCCGGCCGGCACCCCGGCGTCCTCGCCGTGCCCGTCGCCGCGCTCCTCGCGCAGGGCGACGGGGGCTACGCGGTGCAGGTCGTCCAGAACGGCGCGGTCCGGACGGTCCCCGTCGAGACCGGCGTGTTCGCCGGCGGGAAGGTCGAGGTCTCCGGATCCGGGCTGGCCGAGGGCATGAAGGTGGGGGTCCCCTCGTGACGCCGGTCGTCGAACTGCGCGAGGTCACCAAGACCTACCCTGGCGGCGTCACCGCGCTGGACCGGGTGTCGGTCACCGTGGGGGCGGGCGAGCTCGTCGCGATCGCGGGGCCGTCCGGCTCCGGCAAGTCCACGATGCTGCACCTGCTCGGCACGCTCGACCGGCCGAGCAGCGGGACCGTGCTCGTCGAGGACCGCGACGCGTCCGCGATGACCGACCGCCGCCTGTCGGCGCTGCGGGCGAGCCGGATCGGGTTCGTCTTCCAGCACTTCCACCTCGCGGCCGGGGTCGCCGCGCTCGACAACGTCGCCGACGGCCTGCTGTACGGGGGCGTGCCGCTCGCGCAGCGGCGCCGGCGGGCCCGGCTCGCGCTGGAACGCGTCGGCCTCGGGCACCGCCTCGACCACCGGCCGCACCAGCTGTCCGGCGGCGAGCGGCAGCGGGTCGCGATCGCCCGCGCCGTCGTCGGCGAACCGGCGATCCTGCTCGCCGACGAGCCGACCGGCGCGCTGGACTCGGCGTCCGGCGCCGGCGTCCTCGGCCTGCTGCGCGAGCTCGCGGGCGGCGGCACCGCCGTCGTCGTCATCACCCACGACCGCGACATCGCCGCGTCGCTGCCCCGGCAGGTGCGGATGCGCGACGGGCGGATCGTCCACGACGACGCCGGACTGGAGGCCGCGCGATGACCCCCGTCGCACCGCACCGCAGGGGCGGCGGCGCCCCGGCCCGCCTCTCCCCGCCCGACGTCCTGCGCGTCGGCGCCGCCGGGCTCCGCGCCCGGCCGCTGCGCGTGTTCCTGTCGGCCCTCGGGATCGCGATCGGCATCGCCGCCATGATCGCGGTGGTCGGCATCTCCACGTCCAGCCGCGCGCAGCTCCAGGCCACCCTGGACCGGCTCGGCACGAACCTGCTGACCGTGGCGCCCGGCAAGGACCTGTTCGGCGACAACAGCGAACTGCCCGAGGAGTCCACCGGCATGGTGGGGCGGATGCCCGACGTCGAGTCGGCGTCCGCCACCGGCAAGCTGGAGGACACCGACGTCTACCGCAACGACCACATCCCGCAGGGCCAGACCGGCGGCATCTCGGTGCTCGCCGCCCGGCTGGACCTGCCCCGCACCATCGGCCTCACCATGGCCGCGGGAACCTGGCTGAACGCCGGCACGGCCCGCTACCCCGCGGTCGTCATCGGCTCGGACGCGGCGCAGGCGCTCGGCGTGTCCACGCCCGGCGTCCAGGTCTGGCTCGGCGCGCAGTGGTTCACCGTCGTCGGCATCCTGAACCCGAACCAGCTCGCCCCGGAGCTGGACAGCGCCGCCCTCGTCGGCTGGGACGCCGCCGCGACCCACCTCGGCTTCGACGGCCACCCCACCACCGTCTACGCCCGCGCCCGCAAGGACGCGGTGGAGAAGGCGCAGAGCCTCCTCGCGGCGACCGCCAACCCGCAGTCGCCGACCGAGGTCGAGGTCAGCCGCCCCTCCGACGCGCTCGCCGCGCAGAACGCCGCGAACGCGACGTTCACCGCGCTGCTGCTGGGCCTCGGCGGCGTCGCGCTCCTGGTCGGCGGCGTCGGCGTCGCCAACACCATGGTGATCTCCGTGCTGGAGCGCCGCGCCGAGATCGGGCTGCGCCGCTCGCTCGGCGCGACCCGCGGCCAGATCCGGCTGCAGTTCCTCACCGAGTCGCAGCTGCTCGCGGGGCTCGGCGGGGTCGGCGGCGTCGCGCTGGGCGTCGCGGTCACCGCCGTGTTCGCGGTGGCGCAGGGCTGGCCGACGGTCGTCCCGCTCTGGGCGATGGCGGGAGGCGTGCTCGCCACGCTCCTCATCGGCGCCATAGCCGGCCTCTACCCGGCGATCCGCGCCGCCCGCCTCCCCCCGACCGAAGCCCTCGGCGCCGTGTAGCCAGGGGGGACGACCCCCTGGAACCCCCCGTTGCGACGGGCAAGGCGTTTCCCGCTCCGCTGGCGCTCCGCGCGAAACGCCTTGCCCGTCGTCGGGCGTGCCCGCTGCGCTCGCTGGTGCTCGCTCGCGGGCCCGCCCGTGCGGCGTTCAGCCCAGGGGGACGCCCCCTGGAACTCGCCCGTGCGGCGGTGCCTCTAGCGGACGCCGTAGAGGTGTTCGAGGGCGAGCTGGTCGAGGCGTTCGAAGGCGGTGCCGCGGGTGGCGAGGGCCTCGATGTCGGGGGAGGCGTCGCGGACGGCGCGCCAGTCCTCGCCGTCGGCGAGGGTCGGGACGGCGAGCTCGTCGAGCTTGGCGGCGCGCAGGGCCTCCTGCACCTCGGGGTCGGCGCGGAAGGCGCGGGCCTTCTCTCGCAGGATCAGCCAGTTGCGCATGCAGGCCTTCGCCGACTCCCAGACGCCCTCGTCGTCCTCGGTGCGCGGCGGCTTGAAGTCGAAGTGGACCGGGCCTCTGTAGTCGCTGTTCTCGATGAGGTCGACGACCCAGAACGCGCCGCGCGCGTTGCCCGCGCCGAAGCGGAGGTCCTGGTCGTAGCGGGGGCCGTGCTGGCCGTTCAGGTCGATGTGGAACAGCTTGCCCTGCCACAGCGCCTGCGCGAGGCCGTGCGCGTAGTTGAGGCCGGCCATCTCCTCGTGCCCGACCTCGGGGTTGAGGCCGACGTTCTCGGAGCGCTCGAGCGTCTGGATGAACGCGAGGGCGTGGCCGATGGTGGGGAGCAGGATGTCGCCGCGCGGCTCGTTCGGCTTCGGCTCGATGGCGAAGCGCAGGTCGTAGCCCTGGTCGGCGACGTAGTCGCCGAGGACGTCGAACGCCTCCTTGTAACGGTCCAAGGCGGCGCGGACGTCCTTGGCGGCGCCCGACTCGGCGCCCTCGCGGCCGCCCCAGCACACGTAGGTCTTCGCGCCCAGCTCGGCGGCGAGGTCGAGGTTGTCCATGACCTTGCGCAGCGCGAACCGGCGGACGTCCCGGTCGTTGGCGGTGAACGCGCCGTCCTTGAAGACCGGGTGGGAGAACAGGTTGGTGGTCGCGGTCGTGACGACCAGGCCCGTCTCGTCCAGGGCCTTCTTGAACGCGTCGATCCGCTCCTGGCGTTCGGCGGGCGAGGCGTCGAAGTCGAACACGTCGTTGTCGTGGAAGTTGACGCCGTAGGCGCCGATCTCGGCGAGCTTGCGGACGGCGCGCTCGGCGGGCATCGGCGGGCGGGTGCCGGGGCCGAACACGTCGACGCCCTGCCAGCCGACCGTCCAGATGCCGAACGAGAACCGGTCCTCCGGTACGGGCGTGTAGTCGCTCATGGGTCTCCTTGTCAGATCTGCGGAGCGGAGTCGCGCAGGGCGGCGTAGCGCGCGCGGATCCGCTCCGCGTCCGCCGCACGGTCGGTGGTGTGCTCGGTGGCGGGCGGCGCGGGCCAGCGCGGCGGTTCCGGCGTGCCCGCCAGCGCCCAGGCCGCCTGGCGGGCGGCGCCGAGCGCGACGTACTCGGCGGGTTCCGGCACGGTGACCGGCGTACCCAGGATCGCGGGGGCCAGCGCGCGGACGGCGTCCGAGCGCGCGCCGCCGCCGATCAGCAGGGTACGGCGCGGCGTCACGCCCTGCGCGGCGAGGTGGCCGACGGCGTCGGCGAGCGAGCACAGCAGCGCCTCGACGGCGGCCCGCGCGATGTTCTCGCGGGTGGCGTTCGACGTGGTCAGCCCGGCGAGCACGCCGGTCGCGCCGGGACGGTCGGGGGTGCGCTCGCCGTCGAGGTACGGCAGCAGGGTCAGGCCGCCCGCGCCCGGTTCCGCGGCGAGCGCGAGCGCCGACAGCTCGTCCAGGCCCGCGCCGGTCATGGACGCGGCGGCCGTCAGGATCCGGGCGGCGTTCAGCGTGCAGACGAGGGGCAGGAACCGCCCGGTCGCGTCGGCGAACCCGGCGACCAGGCCGGACGGGTCGGCGGCCGGCGAATCCGCGACCGCGAACGCCGTCCCGGACGTGCCGATCGAGACCACGACGTCGCCCGGTTCCAGGCCGAGGCCGAGCGCGGCGCCCATGTTGTCGCCGGTGCCGGGGCCGATCGCCGCGCCCCAGGACGTCTCGCCGACCGCCTCGCCGGGGGCGGCGACGCGCGGCGGTTCGGCGTCGTGGCCGAGTGCGGCGCGCAGGAGTTCGGGCAGGTAGGAGCCGGTGGCGGGGGACCAGTAGCCGGTGCCGGACGCGTCGCCGCGGTCGGTGACGGGTTCGCTCGCGCCGAGCCGCCACGTCAGCCAGTCGTGCGGGAGCATCACCCGCTCCGTGCGGCGGGCGTTGCCCGGCTCGTGCTCGGCCATCCAGCGCAGCTTGCCGACGGTGAACGAGGCGAGCGGCACGCTGCCGGTGCGCTCCGCCCACGCCTTCGGGCCGCCGTGCTCGGCGACGAGCGCGCGGGCCTGCGGCGCCGAGCGGGTGTCGTTCCACAGCAGCGCGGGCCGCACGACCTCGCCGGCGCCGTCGAGCGCGACCATCCCGTGCTGCTGCGCGGCGACGGCGACCGCGTCGGCGCGTTCGAGCAGGTCGCGGACCTGCGCCAGCGCGTCCCACCAGTGCCGGGGATGGCACTCGGTGCCGTCCGGGTGCGGCGCCGACGCCTGCCCGACGACGGCGCCGTCCTCGGCGCGGCAGAGCACGACCTTCGTCGACTGCGTCGACGAGTCGACGCCCGCCACCAGGGTCCCGGCCATCCGCGCCCCTCTTTCGTAAAGACTTTGGACTAAAGAAACTAGCAGATGGCATCCGCCCTGCCCAGACACCGGATTGAATTAGGGTGGGTTCATGACGAAGTCCGGGAACGCCCCCGTCCGGCACGCGACGATGCGCGGGCGCAACCTCGCCGTCGTGCTGGAGCACGTCGCCCGGCACCAGCCCGTCACCCGGGCCCGGCTCGCCGAGCTGACCGGCTTCACCAAGACCACCGTCTCCAACCTCGTCGGCCTGCTGGAGGGCGCGGGCCTCGTCCGCGACGGCGCGCCCGTGCACGAGGGGGAGCGGGGCCGGCCCGGCGTCGGCGTCTCGATCGCCGGGGACGGCGCCGCCGGGCTCGGCCTGGAGGTCAACGTCGACTACCTCGCCGCCTGCGTCCTGGACCTCGGCAAGCAGGTCCGGTACCGGCACGTGGTCAGCGCCGACAACCGCGGCCGCGCGCCCGCCGACGTCCTCGCCGCGCTGGCGGCGCTCGCCGCCGAGGCCGTCGCGGCGGTCGCGGGCCAGGGCCTCGCGGTC